>NZ_ATTI01000001.1:3322500-3622500 GCF_000419605.1 Sphingomonas phyllosphaerae 5.2
GCGACAGCGGCACGACCTCGACTTCGAACGGGCCGACCTTGAAGGACTTGCGCGCCTCGACCAGCCGGATCTTGACCCGATCCTCGATCCGCTCCTCCTCCAGCTTGCCGCGTACCAGCCCGGCCGTGAACGGCGTGGCGTAGATCGGCACACCCAGATCCTCGGCCAGGTAAGGCAACGCGCCGATGTGATCCTCGTGGCCGTGCGTCAGTACGATGCCGACCAGATCGTCGATCCGCTCCTCGATGAAGCGCAGATCCGGCAGGATCACGTCGATGCCGGGATAATGGGCGTCGGCGAATGTCACGCCACAATCGACCATCAGCCATTTGCCGGCGTGGCCGTACAGCGTCACGTTCATGCCGATCTCGCCCGACCCGCCTAGCGCGCAGAAGAGAAGCTCGTTGTTCTTCGGTGTCATTCGATTCCTTTGTGCGCCGGCACCGCGGCCCGTGCGCGATATGGCGACGGGCGTGGAGAAACGGACGTGCGCGCCGGCGGGGCGTTCATCCGTCGATATGGGCGCGTTCGTACATGATCGCCAGTCCCTGGATGGTCAGGTCCGGTTCGATCGCGTCGAAGGCGTTGGTATGTCGTTCGAAAAGCGTGGCGAGGCCACCTGTGGCGATCACCTTCACCGGGCGCGCGATCTCGCGCTTCATCCGCGTGACCAGCCCCTCGATCATCGCGATATAGCCCCAGTAGATACCGATGTTCATCTGATCGACGGTGTTGCGGCCGATCACGCTATCGGTCGCCGGCGCCTCGATCGCGATCCGCGGCAGTTTGGCGGCGGCCATCACCAGTGCGTCCAGCGACAGGTTGATCCCCGGCGCGATGATCCCGCCCTTATAGGCGCCATCGAAGTCCGAATGGTCGAACGTGGTGGCGGTGCCGAAGTCGATGACGATCAGGTCGCCGGCGTGTAACATGTGCGCCGCAATCGTATTGACCGCGCGGTCCGCCCCCAGGCTGCGCGGCTCGTCTACGTCGACCGACAATTGCCACTCGACCGGTGCGCGCCCGGCGATCAGCGCGTCGGTACGAAAATACTTGCTGGCGAGCACCTCGAGATTGTGGAGCGCGCGTGGAACCACCGTCGACACGATAACCGCGGTGACGTCGTCACGGGTATAGCCCTCGAGCGTCAGCAGCTGGCTGAGCCACACCGCATATTCGTCGGCGGTGCGACGCGGGTCGGTGGCGATCCGCCACCGCGCCCGGATGTTGCGCGTGCCCGGCTCCACCAGCGCGAAGACGATGTTGGTGTTGCCGGCATCGACCGCGAGCAGCATCGCCCCCTCCCCCCTCAAACCAGAAACACGTCGCCGGCATGGATGACATGCCGTGTGCCCTCCGCCAAGCCCAGCAGCAGCGCGCCGCCCGTGTCGAGCCCAAGAAAGCGGCCGTCGAGTTCGTCGCCGTCGGGCAGCCGGACGCGGAGCATCGTGCCAACCGGATGGGCGCGCTCCGCCCAGCGCGCCGCAACCGGGGCCATTCCGCGCGCGCGCCACTCGCCCAGCCACATGGCGAAGCGCGTCGCGACATCCTCGAACAGCGTCGCGGCATCGATCGTCGCGCCCGCCGCGTGCAGGCTGGTCGTCGCGCGATCGGCCAGCGCCGGATGATGCGCGACGTTGACCCCGATCCCCACGACGACATGTGTGCCGCCTCGCTCTAGCAGGATGCCGGAGAGCTTCGCGTCATCCAGCAACAAGTCGTTGGGCCATTTCAGCCGCAAGCCGCTGGGGCTGGCCAGGGCGGCGCGCACCGCCTCCTCCAGCGCGACGCCGGCCAGCAGCGCCAATCCGGCGGCCGGCGGATCCTCGGGGCCGATGCGGACGATCGTGCTCGCATACAGATTGCCGGGCGGCGATTGCCAAGGCCTCCCCTGTCGCCCACGCCCGGCGGTTTGCTGTTCGGCGCGCAGCCAGACGCCTTCGTCCACGGTCCCGGCACTCGCCAGTGCCAGAAGGTCGGCGTTGGTCGATCCCGTCGCGGGGACCGTCAGGAGGCGGGCCAGCGCCGCCGCCTCAGAAGAGGCTGGCGGCGGCGGCGAGCGTCCAGGCCGACAGCGCCGGGATCGCGAGATACCCAAGCGGCGACACGAACACGGCCGCGACGGCGATCAGCCCGCCTTCGAGCTTGTCACCGGGGCCAAACTCGGCGGCCGGCTCGTCGAAGTACATCGTCTTGATAAGGCGGAGATAATAATATGCGCCGATCACGCTGAACACGACACCGACCACCGCCAGAGGGAACAGTCCCGCCTGCACCGCGGCATAGAAGACCGCGAACTTCGCATAGAAGCCGAACAGCGGCGGGATGCCGGCCAGCGAGAACATGAAGATAGCGAGCGCCGCCGCCAGCCCCGGCCGGGTCCGCGACAGTCCAGCGAGGCTGGCAATCGTCTCGATCGGCTGCCCGTCTGCGGCGCGCATCTGCAGCACGACCAGAAAGCTGCCCAGCGTCATCGCCAGATAGATCGTCATATAGGTCATGACCGCAGCCACGCCCTCCGGCGTTCCCGCCGCCAGCCCGATCAGCGCGAAGCCGACGTTGTTGATCGACGAATAGGCGAGCAGCCGCTTGATGTTCTGTTGTCCGATCGCGGCGACCGCGCCGAGCAGGATCGAGGCGAGCGATGCGAAGATCACGATCTGCCGCCACTGCACCTCGGCCGGCCCCATCGCCTCGATCGCGACGCGAACGCTCAGCGCGATCGCAGCAACCTTCGGGGCGGACGCGAAGAACGCCGTCACCGGGGTCGGCGCGCCTTCGTAAACGTCCGGGGTCCACATATGGAACGGTACTGCCGAGATCTTGAAGGCGAGTCCGGCGAACACGAACACCAGCCCGAACAGCAGCCCCAGCGAGCGCGCGTCACCGGTCAGCGGCGTGGAGGCGAACGCGCCGGCAATCTCGTTGAACAGCGTCGAGCCGGTAAACCCGTAGACCAGACTGATCCCGTAGAGGAGAATGCCGCTGGCCAGCGCCCCGAGTACGAAATACTTGAGGCCTGCCTCAGCCGAACGCGCATCCTGCCGCATGAAGCTCGCCAGCACATAGGCGGCAAGGCTTTGCAGCTCCAACCCGACATAGAGCGTGAGCAGGTCGCCCGCCGACACCATCATGCCCATGCCGCATGCCGACAGCAGGATCAGCACGGGATATTCCGGACGCAGATCGGCGCCGGCGGTCCGACGGAAGAAGTCCGGCGCCATCACGATCGCAACGGCGGCGGCGATGTAGATCAGCACCTTGGCAAAGGCTGCGAACGCGTCGGCACGATACAGCCCGTAGAAAGCGTCCCCGCCTGACGACGCCGGACCGGTCAACGCGATCAGTGCGCCCCCCAGCACCGCAACCGCGGTCCACGACACGGCCTTGGTAGACGTTGGGCCGCCCCAGGCAGCGACCAGCATCAGCACGATCGCGCCGACCGCAAGCACCAGCTCGGGCAGCGTCATCGCGAGGTTGGCGGCGTAGTCCATCAGTGTGCGCTCCCGTGCGCGGAAGTTTCGGCATGCGCCGCCGGTACGATCCCCCGGCCCTTGGTGGGCCGCGAGTCACCGGCCGGCCGCGCGCGATCGATGCGAGCGAGCAGGATCTGGGTGTCCTTGCGCATCGGCGCCAGGAAGCTCTCCGGATAGATGCCCATCCACAGCACCGCCGCGGCGATCGGCACCAGCAGCCACAACTCGCGCGGGGTCAGGTCCGACATGGCGCGCACTTCGTCCGACTTGATCTCGCCGAACACGACGCGGCGATAGAGGTACAGCATGTACGCTGCACCAAGGATGATGCCCGTCGTGCACAGCAACGCGATCGTCGTCGAGACCTGGTACGTGCCCATGAGGCTCAGAAGCTCGCCGACGAAGTTGCTGGTCCCCGGCAGGCCGACCGAGGCCATCGTAAACAGCAGGAACAGGATCGCGTAGCGCGGCATGTTGATCGCAAGGCCGCCATACCGGCTGATCTCACGGGTGTGCAGGCGGTCGTAGATGACGCCGACGCACAGGAACAGCGCGCCCGATACCAGCCCGTGCCCCAGCATGACCATCATCGCGCCCTCGATCCCCTGCGCGTTGAACGCGAACAGGCCGATCGTGACGATCGCCATGTGCGCGACCGACGAATAGGCGATGAGCTTCTTCATGTCGGACTGCACCAGCGCGACGAGGCTGGTGTAGATCACCGCTACCGCACTGAGCCCGAAGACCAGCCACACGAGCTGGGCCGACGCCTCCGGAAACATCGGCAGGCTGAAGCGCAGGAAGCCGTAACCGCCCAGCTTCAGCAGCACGCCCGCCAGGATCACCGATCCCGCGGTCGGCGCCTGCACGTGCGCGTCCGGCAACCAGGTGTGGACTGGCCACATCGGCATCTTGACCGCGAACGATGCGAAGAACGCGAGCCACAGCCATGTCTGGACCTGCGCCGGGAAGTCGTAGTTCAGCAGCACCGGGATGCTCGTCGTATTTGCGGTGATGCTCATGTAAAGCATCGCGACGAACATCAGCAGCGAACCCAGCAACGTGTACAGGAAGAACTTGTACGACGCATAGATGCGGTTTGCTCCGCCCCATATCCCGATGATCAGGAACATCGGGATCAGGCCGGCTTCGAAGAAGATGTAGAATAGGAACAGGTCCTGCGCCGCGAAGGTGCCGATCATCAGCACTTCGGTGAACAGGAACGCCGACATATATTCCGGCACGCGCTTCTGCACCGCCTGCCAGCTGGCGCCGATGCAGATCGGCATCAGGAACACACTGAGCACGATCAGCAGCAACGCATAACCGTCGATGCCCAAGGCCCAGGCGAAGCGCCCGAACAACGGTGCACTCTCGACGAACTGCCACTGCGCGCCGCCGACGTCGAACGACGTCCAAAGCACGACACCCAGCGCCAGGTCAATCAAAGTAGCGGCCAGCGCCGTGACGCGCGCGGCGGGCGCGGAAAGGAAAAGACACGCGACGGCGGCGACCGCAGGCACCGCGAGCATCAGCGAAAGGATCGGGAACGACATCTTCCTTCTCCCCCGCTCAGCCCGCGATCGCCCAGGTGATCGCGGCGGTGAGCCCGATCAGCATGACGAAAGCATAGGTATAGACATATCCGGTCTGAAGACGAACCGCGACGCGGCTGCCGACCTGCACGAGCCACGCCGAACCGTTTGGTCCGAAGCGGTCGATCGTCCCTTCATCGCCACGGTGCCACAGCAGGCGACCGATCGCGAACGCGGGGCGCACGAACAGGAAATTGTAAAGCTCGTCGAAATACCACTTCCGCAGCAGGAAACGATACAGCGGCTGGAAGGTGTCGGCGAACTTGGCCGGTGCTTCTGGCGAGCGGATGTACGTCAGGTAGGCGATCAGCAGGCCCGTCAGCATCACGATCGTCGCCGACAGCTTAACGAGCAGCGGCACTTCGTGCATTTCGTGCATCAAATGTTCGTTGAAGAACAGCGCACCCTTCCAGAAGCCGCCCGCACGCTCCGGGTCGATGAACCACGGGTGGAACACGAAACCGGCCGCAACTGCACCGATCGACAGCACGATCAGCGGGATCAGCATCGGCACCGGGCTCTCGTGCGGATGGTAGCCGCCGGTACCTTTCGGAATCTCGTTGAAGCCGCGCGACTCGACATGCGGCGCATGGCCGGCGTCTTCGCCCGCCGGATCCGGATGATGCGCGTCGTCATGCCCATGCGCATGCACGTCGCCGTGATCGCGCGCGTGCGCGGCACCATGATCGTGTGCGTGGTCGTCATGTCCATGCGCATCGTGGAGCGCGTGCTGGATATGCTCCGATGCCGCCCAGCGCGGTTCGCCCCAGAACGTCAGGAACATCAACCGCCACGAATAGAAGCTCGTCAGCAGCGCAGCGAACACGCCGACCATCGACGCGACCGGCGAGCCGGCAGCCCATGCGACCTCGATGATCGCGTCCTTCGAATGGTATCCGGCGAACCCGCCGATCCCGTAGATCCCGACACCGGTAATCGCCAGCGTCCCCAACAGCATCGCCCAGAAGGTGACCGGAATCGCCTTCCGCAGCCCGCCATAGAAACGCATGTCCTGCTCGTGGTGCATCGCGTGGATGACCGAGCCGGCGCCCAGGAACAGCAGCGCCTTGAAGAAAGCGTGCGTGAACAGGTGGAACATTGCCGCGCCGTACGCGCCGACGCCTGCGGCGAAGAACATGTAGCCGAGCTGCGAACAGGTCGAATAGGCGATCACGCGCTTGATGTCGGTCTGCGTCGTGCCGATCGTCGCAGCAAACAGACACGTCGCCGCGCCGATGAAGGTGACGAAGCCCATCGCCGTCGGCGACGTCTCGAACATCGGTGACAGGCGGCACACCATGAACACCCCCGCGGTGACCATCGTCGCCGCGTGGATCAGCGCCGACACCGGCGTCGGCCCCTCCATCGCGTCCGGCAACCACGTGTGCAGGCCAAGCTGCGCGGACTTGCCCATCGCGCCGACGAACAGCAGCAGGCACAGCACCGTCATCGTGTCGGCACGGAACCACAGGAAGCCGATCGTCGAGCCCGCCATCGAGGGCGCCGCGGCGAGGATGGCAGGGATCGAGACGGTGTCGAAGACCAAGTAGGTGCCGAAGATGCCGAGCATGAAGCCAAGATCGCCGACGCGGTTGACGACGAATGCCTTGATCGCGGCTGCATTGGCGGACGGCTTGCGGAACCAGAAGCCGATCAGCAGATAGCTGGCGAGACCCACCCCTTCCCAGCCGAAGAACATTTGGATCAGATTGTCTGCGGTGACCAGCATCAGCATCGCGAAGGTGAACAGCGACAGATAGGCGAAGAAGCGCGGCTGATCCGGGTCCTCGCTCATATAGCCCCAGCTATAGAGGTGGACGAGCGCCGACACGCTGGTGATGACGACCAGCATGACCGCGGTCAGTGCATCGACGCGCAGCGCCCAGGACACGTCGAACGTGCCCGACGTCATGAAGTGGAGCACCGGCGTAACGGTCGCCTCGCTGGTGCCCGCAAGGAAGCCGATGAACACCGGCCACGACAGCGCGCACGACACGAACAATGCACCGGTCGTCAGTGCCTTGGGCAGCGTGGCGCCGAACGACTTGTTGGCGAAGCCGGCGACGATCGCCGCGACGAGCGGCAGGAACACGATGAAGAGGATAGGATGCACCGGTATTTATCCCTTCATCCGGCTGGGATCATCGACCGAGATCGAGCCGCGACCGCGGAAGAAGATGACGAGGATCGCCAGCCCGATCGCCGCCTCGCCGGCAGCGACCGTCAGCACGAACATCGCGAAGATCTGGCCGACAAGGTCCTGCAACGCCGCGGAGAAGGCGACGAGGTTGATGTTCACTGCCAGCAGGATCAGTTCGATCGCCATCAGGATGACGATGATGTTCTTGCGGTTGAGGAAGATCCCCAGCACGCCCATCGTGAACAGGATCGCCGCGACGACAAGATAGTGAATGAGGCCGACGCCTCCCGACATGGCCGCGTTCACAGCTGCACCCCCTGCCCGATCTCCGGCCGCACATTGCGCGTCGCATCCTGCGGACGGCGCGCATTCTGCCGCGCGATATTCTGGTAGCGCGCACCCGACCGCTCGCGATGCGTCAGCACGATCGCGCCGATCATCGCGACGAGCAGAACCAGCCCGGCGCCTTCGAAGATGAACAGGTACCGCGTGTAGAGCAGGTTGCCGATCTGCACGATGTTGGGGACGACATGGTCGGTCGGCGCCGCGCGTCGTGCCAGGTCGATACCGCCCGCGCTCCACGCTCCGACACCGATGAGGATCTCGGCGACCAACGCGACCGCGAGCACGAGCCCGATGCCGAAATAGCGAACGAACCCGGCGCGCAGCTCCGCGAAGTCGATGTCGAGCATCATGACCACGAACAGGAACAGCACCGCGACGGCGCCGACATAGACGATCACCAGCAGCATCGCGATGAACTCGGCGCCGACGAGTACCATCAGCCCGGCGGCGTTGAAGAACGCCAGGATCAGCCACAGCACCGAATGCACCGGATTGCGCGACGAGATCGTCATCGCGCCGGACACCAGCACGACGGCAGCGAACAGATAGAAGGCGATGGCCTGGATCATAGCGCCTTCCCCGCGTTCGCACGCCCGCCAGGCGCGCAGATAGAAACCGTCAAAATCATCTCGACCCCTGATGTCACGCGAGCGCCTACCGGTACGGCGCGTCGGCGGCAAGGTTCGCGGCGATCGCGCGTTCCCACCGGTCGCCGTTGTCGAGCAGCTTGGCCTTGTCGTAGATCAGTTCCTCGCGCGTCTCGGTCGCGAAATCCAGGTTCGGACCTTCGACGACCGCGTCGACGGGGCACGCTTCCTGGCACAGGCCGCAATAGATGCACTTGGTCATGTCGATGTCGTAACGCGTCGTGCGGCGGCTGCCGTCGTCGCGCGGCTCGGCCTCGATCGTGATCGCCTGCGCCGGGCACACCGCCTCGCACAGCTTGCACGCGATGCAGCGCTCTTCCCCGTTCGGGTAGCGACGCAGCGCATGTTCGCCGCGGAAGCGCGGGCTCAGCGGATTCTTCTCGTACGGATAGTTGATCGTCGCCTTCGCCTTGAAGAAATACTTCAGCGTCAGCGCATGCGCCTTCACGAACTCGTAGAGCGTGAAGGCCTTGATCGTCTGTGCGATATTCATCTCAAATCCCCACGCGCACGATCATCAGCACGCCCGATACCAGGAACACCCAGAACAGCGACAGCGGCAGAAAAATCTTCCAGCCCAGGCGCATCAGCTGGTCATAGCGGTACCGCGGCACCGTCGCCTTGATCCACGAGAAGACGAAGAAGAAGAACAGGATCTTGGCGAACAGCCAGATGATGCCTGGCACCGCATACAGCGGTGCCCAGTCGAACGGCGGCAGATACCCGCCCCAGAACAACGTCGCGTTGAGCGTGCACATCAGCAGCACGTTCGCATATTCACCGAGCCAGTAGAGCGCGAACGCCATCGACGAATATTCGGTCTGATACCCCGCGACCAGCTCGCTCTCCGCCTCGGTCAGGTCGAACGGCGCCCGCTGCGTTTCGGCAAGCGAGGAGATCAGGAACACCACGCTCATCGGGAAAAGCAAGGGATTGAACCCGAAGCCGTTGATGAAGCCGTACAATCCCCGCTGCGCCTCGACGATCGCCGTCAGATTGAACGACCCTGCCCACAGCACGACCGAGATCAGTACGAAGCCGATCGCGACCTCGTAGCTGACCATCTGCGCCGCCGCGCGGATCGCGGAGAAAAACGGGTATTTGGAGTTCGACGACCAGCCCGCCAGGATGATCCCGTAGACGCCCAGCGACGACGCCGCGAGCACGTACAGAAGACCGACGTTGATGTTCGCGAGCACCACGCCCGGCTGGAACGGCACCACAGCCCACACGATCAGCGCGACCGTGAAGGTGATGATCGGTGCGAGCAGGAACAGCCCGCGATTGGCTGCCGACGGAACGATCGTCTCCTGAAGGAAGACCTTCAGGCCGTCCGCGAACGACTGCAGCAAGCCGAACGGGCCGACGACGTTCGGCCCGCGCCGCAATGCCATCGCTGCCCAGATCTTGCGGTCGGCATAGATGATCATCGCAACCGACAGCATCAGCGGCAATGCGATCAACAGGATGCCTGCGATCGTCGCCACGAACCACGCCCAGCCATAAGGAAGGCCGACGGTATTCTGGAAGAAGTCGGTCACTCCGCCGCCTCCGCGAACGTTTCACCATGCACGAGTTCCGCCGAGCAGCGCTGCATCGTCGGCGATGCGCGGCAGATGGCGTTGGTGAGATAGAAATCCTTGATCGGATAACCTTCAAGCACGCCTTCGGCGGTCGTGCCGAGCGACGGCGGGTTCCACGCGAAGGTCTTGAGGCCAGGCGTTGCGAGATCAGCGCAATCCAGCGCCATCGCCGACCGCAACTCTCCGAGCGTGTCGAACGGCAGCGTCCGGCCAAGCCGCTCGCTCAGCGCGCGGAAGATCGTCCAGTCCTCGCGCGCGTCGCCGGGTGGGAACACCGCACGCTCGCCGCGCTGCACGCGCCCTTCGAGATTCACCCAGGTCCCCGACTTCTCGGCATAGCTGGCGCCCGGCAGGATCACGTCGGCATGATGCGCGCCGCGATCGCCGTGATGGCCCACATAGACCTTGAACCCGGTGAAGCGCGCATGATCGCACTCGTCCGCGCCGAGGAAGAACGTCAGCTTCGCATCGTACAGCGCGGAGATACCGGCCTTCTGCGCGTAACCGAGCATCAATCCGCCCATCCGCGACGCCGCCATGTGGATGACGTTGAAGCCGTTCCAGTCCTGCTTGACGAGCCCCAACGTGTCGGCGAGCCCGAGTGCGGCGCCGTGCGCGCCCTTCAGCGCGCCACCGCCCACGATCACCATTGGCTTGCCGGCCTTGCCGAACGCCTCGGTCACTCGTTCCGGCAGGTCGCCGAGTACCGACAGGTCGGCACCCAGCCACTCGACCTTGTAGGTCAACTCGGTCTCCGGCCCGATCGCGAAGACCCTTGCGCCCTTCTTGATCGCCTTGCGGATGCGCGTGTTCACCAGCGGCGCTTCCCAGCGCAGATTGGTGCCGACCAGCAGGATCGCGTCGGCCTCTTCCGTGCGCGCGATCGTGGTATTGAAGTTCACCGCGGCAAGACTGGACGTGTCATAGTCCATGCCTGTCTGCCGCCCCTCGAGCAGCGACGAACCGAGCGACGCCAGCAGCGCCTTGGCCGCGAACATCGTCTCGCAATCGACCAGATCGCCCGCGACCGCCGCGACCGCACCATTGTGCTCAACGGCTGCGATCGCCGCGAACGCCTCGTCCCACGTCACCGCGTGCAGCTTGCCGTCGCGGCGCACGTACGGGCGGTCGAGCCGCTTGCGGACCAGTCCGTCGACGGCATGGCGGGTCTTGTCGCTCGCCCACTCCTCGTTCACGTCGTCGTTGACGCGCGGCACGCAGCGCAGCACCTGCCGCCCGCGGCTGTCGAGGCGGATGTTCGTGCCGACCGCGTCCATGACGTCGATCGTCAGCGTCTTGCGCAACTCCCACGGACGGGCTTCGAACGCATAGGGCTTGCTGGTCAGCGCGCCGACCGGGCACAGGTCGACGACGTTGCCGCTCAGCTCGCTGGTGACAGCCTCCTCCAGATAGGAGGTGATCTGCATGTTTTCGCCGCGGTAGATCGCGCCGATCTCCTCGACGCCCGCGACCTCCTCCGCGAACCGGATGCAGCGCGTGCACTGGATACAGCGGGTCATGATCGTCTTCACGATCGGCCCCATGTACTTCTCGGTGACCGCGCGCTTGTTCTCGTCAAAGCGCGAGTGGCCGCGCCCGTACGCCACCGACTGGTCCTGCAGGTCGCACTCGCCGCCCTGATCGCAGATCGGGCAGTCCAGCGGATGGTTGATGAGCAGGAATTCCATGATGCCCTCGCGGGCATGCTTCACCATCGGCGTATTGGTGAAGATCTCCTGGTTTTCCGCGGCCGGCAGCGCGCAACTCGCCTGCGGCTTCGGCGGCCCGGGCTTCACCTCGACGAGGCACATCCGGCAATTACCGGCGATGCTCAGTCGTTCATGATAGCAGAAGCGCGGGATCTCCTTGCCGGCAAGCTCGCACGCCTGCAGCACGGTGGCGCCCTGCGGCACCTCGATCTCGACTCCGTCGACTTTGACCTTGGGCATTATTCGGCAGCTTCCTGCATGGGGGCCGTGTCGCCCCCGCGTTCCCTGATGCGGCGTTCCAGCTCCGGGCGGAAATGGCGGATCAGCCCCTGCACGGGCCACGCCGCCGCATCGCCCAGCGCACAGATCGAATGTCCCTCGACCTGCTTCGTCACCTGCTGGAGCATGTCGATCTCGCCGATCTCGGCATCGCCGGTCCGCAAGCGCTCCATCACGCGCCACATCCAGCCGGTGCCTTCACGGCAGGGCGTGCACTGCCCGCAGCTCTCGTGCTTGTAGAAGTAGCTCAGCCGGCTGATCGCGCGGACGACGTCGGTCGACTTGTCCATGACGATCACCGCCGCGGTGCCGAGCCCGGATCCGACCGCCTTGAGACCGTCGAAATCCATCGGCGCGTCCATGATTTCCTTGGCTGGAACCAGCGGCACGGACGATCCACCAGGGATCACTGCGAGCAGATTGTCCCAACCGCCGCGAATACCGCCGCAATGCTTCTCGATCAGTTCGCGGAACGGGATGCTCATCGCCTCCTCGACCACGCATGGCGTGTTCACATGCCCGGAGATCTGGAAGAGCTTGGTGCCCTTGTTGTTCTCCGCGCCAAAGCTGGAGAACCACGCCGCACCGCGCCGCAGGATCGTCGGGGCCACCGCGATCGACTCGACGTTGTTGACGGTCGTCGGGCAGCCATACAACCCGGCGCCGGCCGGGAACGGTGGCTTCAGCCGCGGCTGGCCCTTCTTGCCCTCGAGGCTTTCGAGCATCGCGGTCTCTTCGCCGCAGATGTAAGCGCCCGCACCGCGGTGAACGAACACGTCGAAGTCATAGCCGGAGCCGCAGGCATTCTTGCCGACCAGACCCTTGTCGTACGCCTCGGCGACCGCCGCGAACAGCACTTCGGCCTCGCGGATATATTCGCCGCGAATGTAGATGTACGCCGCACGCGCCCGCATCGCGAAGCCCGCGACCAGCGCACCCTCGATCAGCTTGTGCGGATCGTGGCGGATGATCTCGCGGTCCTTGCACGAACCCGGCTCGGACTCGTCGGCATTGATGACGAGGAAGTTCGGCCGGTCCGGCTTCGGCTCCTTCGGCATGAACGACCATTTGGTGCCGGTGGGAAAGCCCGCACCGCCGCGCCCGCGCAAACCCGACGCCTTGATGGTGTCGATGATCTTGTCCTGGCCAAGCTCGAGCAACGCCTTGGTGTTGTCCCAGTCGCCACGCGCCATTGCCGCGTCCAGCCGCCACGACTGATAGCCGTAGAGGTTGGTGAAGGTGCGATCCTTATCGAGCAGGCTCATGCGTCGGCCCCCTGCGTGGCGCTATTCCACTCGTCGCGATAATCGTGATTCTCGGTCACCATCGCGGTAAGCGACGTCGGGCCACCCTTGGGCTCGACGGTGTGTCGCCCCGGCTCCTGCGTACCCGGCTTGGGCGCGCCACCACCAGCCAGCGCTTCCAGGATCGCGACGGTGCGGTCGTAATCGAGATCCTCGAAATTGTCGTCGTTGATCTGCACCATCGGTGCTGACGCGCAATTTCCCATGCACTCGACCTCGGTCAGCGTGAACAGGCCGTCTGGCGTGGTCTTGCCCTTGATGAGGCCCTTGTTCTTGCATGCCGCCAACACATCGTCCGACCCGCGCAGCATGCACGGCGTCGTCCCGCAGACCTGCACGTGAAAACGGCCGACCGGCGCGAGGTTGAACATCGTGTAGAAGGTCGCGACCTCGTACACGCGCATGTATGCCACGCCGATCTCGCGCGCGACGAATTCGATCACCGGCACCGGCAGCCAGCCTTGCGTCTGCGTCTCCGCGCCGACCTGCCGTTGGGCGAGATCGAGCAGCGGGATCGATGCGGACTGCTCGCGTCCGGCCGGATAGCGCGCGAGGATCGCGTCACGCTTCGCCTTGCTGTCGTCGTTCCACTGGAACGCGCCCCAGCGCGCACGGACCTCGGCCTCGTCGGGAATGATAGGTGCGTCAGCCATCAGCGGTCACATTCGCCAAAAACGATATCCATCGCGCCAAGGATGGCGGTGGTGTCCGCCAGCATGTGGCCGCGGCTCATGAAGTCCATCGCCTGCAGGTGCGAGAACGCGGTCGGGCGGATCTTGCAGCGATACGGCTTGTTGGTGCCGTCGCTCACCAGATAAACGCCGAACTCCCCCTTGGGGCTCTCGGTCGCGACATATACTTCGCCCGCCGGCACGTGATAGCCTTCGGTGTAAAGCTTGAAGTGGTGGATCAACGCCTCCATCGAGCGCTTCATCTCCGCGCGCTTCGGCGGAACGACCTTCCGGTCGAGCGACGCGATCGGCCCGTCCGGCATTTCGGCAAGGCACTGCTTCATGATCCGCGCCGACTGGCGGACCTCCTCGACGCGCACCATGAAGCGGTCATAGCAGTCGCCGCGCGTGCCCACGGGCACGTCGAAATCCATCCTGGCGTAGACATCATAGGGCTGCGACTTGCGCAGGTCCCATGGAATGCCCGCCGCGCGGATCATCGGCCCGGAGAAGCCCCAGCGGATCGCATCCTCGCGGCTGACCGTCGCGATATCGACGTTGCGCTGCTTGAAGATACGATTGTCGGCAACTAGGCTGATCGCGTCCTCGAAAAGCCGGGGCAACCGCGTGTCGAGCCAGTCGGCGATGTCGGTCAGCAGCTTGAGCGGCACGTCCTGATGGACACCGCCCGGGCGGAAGTAATTATGGTGCATCCGCGCGCCGGTCGCGCGCTCGAGGAAGCCGTAGCAATCCTCACGAATCTCGAACAGCCACAGGTTCGGCGTCATCGCGCCGACGTCCATGACGTGCGAGCCGAGATTGAGCATGTGATTCGAGATGCGCGTCAGCTCGGCGAAGAAAACGCGCAGATATTGCGCACGGATCGGCACCTCGAGGTCGAGCAACTTTTCGATCGCCAGCACGAAGGTGTGTTCCATGCACGCCGGCGAGCAATAATCGAGCCGATCGAAATACGGGATCGCCTGCGCGTACGTCTTGTATTCGATCAGTTTCTCGGTCCCGCGGTGCAGCAGCCCCACGTGTGGATCGATCCGCTCGATGATCTCGCCGTCCAGCTCCATGACCAGGCGCAGCACGCCGTGCGCAGCCGGATGCTGCGGGCCGAAGTTGATCGTATAGTTCTGGATCGCGACGTCGCCCTCGGATGGGTGCGACGCGTCGGTGGCATGGATCAGCTTTTCGATCGCCGGATCGACGGCGTGATCGAGCGCCTGATCCTTCTCGACATAGGTATCGGTCATTGGTTCTGCCCTTCGCCCTTCGACGGCACGACATCGGGGTCGACCGGCTTCGGCTTGGCATCGGCTTCGGCACGCCCGGCGCCGGTCTCGGCGGTGCTGGTCGCATCCTTCTTGGCATAAGGCTGGCTCGGCGCCGGCGCGTCGCGCTTCGGCGTCTCGACGGTCCCCGCCTTCTGCACCTCGGTGGCGGTGGCAGGACTGGGAGCACCCTTCGCCTCGGGCAGCTTCGCCTTCTCGTCGCCCGGCAGCACGTATTCGGCGCCCTCCCACGGGCTTTCGAAGTCGAACGTGCGGAAATCCTGCGCCAGCTTCACGGGCTCATAGACGACGCGCTTCTGCTCTTCGGAATAGCGCAGCTCGACGAATCCGGTCAGCGGAAAATCCTTGCGGAACGGATGCCCGCGAAAGCCATAGTCGGTCAGGATGCGGCGCAGATCGCGGTTGCCGGCGAACAGCACGCCGTACATGTCATAGACCTCGCGCTCCAGCCAGCCAGCGACCGGCCACAGATCGGTCACCGATGCTACCGGCGTGTCCTCGGTCGCCCCGACATGAACGTGCAGGCGGTGGTTGCGCGTCAGCGACAGCAGGCAATAGACGATTTCGAACCGTTCGGCGCGATCCGGATAATCGACGCCCGCGATTTCCATCAGCTGCTGATATTCCAGCCCCGGCGTGTCGCGCAACGCCGTCAGCGCCGCGACCAGGCCGTCGCGCGTGACGTGCAGCTGCACCTCACCCGCGATTTCAACTGCATGGATCAGCGCGCCGCCGATCGCCGCCTGCGCGGCCGCGATCGTCGCATCATTCAGGTTCGCCGCATAGGCGGGCGCCGGCGCCTTCACCGTTCGATGCTCCCCGAACGGCGGATCTTCCGCTGTAACTGCATGACGCCGTACAGCAGCGCCTCCGCGGTCGGCGGGCAGCCCGGAACGTAGATGTCGACGGGCACGACACGGTCGCAACCGCGCACGACACTGTAGCTATAATGATAATAGCCACCGCCGTTGGCACACGACCCCATCGAGATGACGTACTTCGGCTCCGACATCTGGTCGTAGACCTTGCGGAGCGCGGGAGCCATCTTGTTGCACAACGTGCCGGCAACGATCATCACGTCCGACTGGCGCGGACTCGCACGCGGCGCGGCACCGAACCGTTCCATGTCGTAGCGCGGCATGTTGACGTGGATCATCTCGACCGCACAACACGCGAGCCCGAACGTCATCCACCAGAGCGAGCCGGTACGCGCCCACTGGAACAGGTCTTCGGTCGACGTGACGAGGAAGCCCTTATCGGACAATTCACCGTTCAGCCCATCGAAGAAGCCCTGATCCGGCGCAACCAGCGCACTGGCGGGTTCCGGATTGTTGACGAGCCCGATCGGGCCCGAATGCGCTTCTACTCCCACTCCAGCGCTCCCTTCTTCCATGCATAGACAAGGCCGAGCGCGAGTTCGGCAATAAAGATCATCATCGAGATCCACGCGGTCCAGCCGAGCGAAAAAACGCTGACTGCCCAAGGATATAGGAACGCCGCCTCGAGATCGAAGATGATGAACAGGATGGCGACGAGATAAAAACGCACGTCGAATTGCGAGCGGCTGTCCTCGAACGCGGGGAAACCGCATTCATATTCGGAAAGCTTCTCGGGCGACGGCTTGGCCGTGCCGGTGAGCTTGGCCACCGCCATCGGCAGGAACACGAATGCGCTCGACAAGGCGAGCGCCACCCCCAGGAACAGGAGGATCGGAAGGTATTGCGACAGATCGACCACTATGTCTCTCTCGCCTCTCTCGCAGGTGCGAACGGAACGGGCACGCTCTAGACCCGCACTCCCGGAGGGGCAAGGCCGCGAGGCGTGAGAATGAATCGCAGCTGACTACCATGTGGTTCCGCGTGGGCCCCGGCCCTTCCACTCCGCGATCCGGCGTCTGGTTGCGGGAGACGTGTTGCCGGGCAAGGCATCGGGATCGAAGAACCGCGCCTCCAGCAGTTCGCGGCCATCTGCGACCGGAGAGCCGTCGGTATGCGCAGTGAAGAGGAATATGGTGTCGCGCCGGCCCTCGATGCGCGATTCGTACGTGGCGAACGGGACGATGTCGCGCGCGGCGCAGCCGGTCTCCTCGCGCAGCTCGCGCGACGCGGCGACGGCCGGTGCCTCGCCCCGCGCGATCCCTCCGCCCGGCAGCATGTACAGGTCGCTCTGCCCGTAGGAATGCCGCACCAGCAGCACGCGCCCATCGCCGTCGCAGACGATCAGCTTGACCCCGCGCGTGCGCCAACCGAGCAGCGCCAGCACGCGTCGGCGCAGACGATAGGCGAGCGGCATCATCGACGACAGCATGTCGGTACGCCTAGCCGAACCGGCCTGCGACGCCCACCGCGCCGGTGCGGGGTTGCGTCAGGCCGGCTGAGCCGCGAAAGCGCGCGATCACCTGGGGGAGCCACATCATGTCCGTCATGTCCGACCGCTGGATTCGCGACCGCGCACTGAACGACGGCATGATCGAGCCGTTCGTCGAGTCGCAGCGACGCGACGGGTGCATCAGCTACGGGCTGTCGAGCTACGGCTACGATGCGCGCGTCGCCGACGAATTCAAGATTTTCACCAACGTCGACAATGCGCTGGTCGACCCGAAGGATTTCGCGGCCAACAGCTTCGTCGATCGTAAGCGCGACGTTTGCATCATCCCGCCCAACAGCTTCGCACTGGCAAGGACGGTTGAATATTTCCGGGTGCCGCGTGACGTGCTGGTGATCTGCCTGGGCAAGTCCACCTACGCACGTTGCGGGATCATCGTGAACGTCACCCCGCTGGAACCGGGGTGGGAGGGGCACGTCACGCTCGAATTTTCGAACACCACTCCGCTGCCTGCCAAGATCTACGCCAACGAGGGTGCATGCCAGTTCCTGTTCATGCAAGGTAACGAGCCGTGTGAAACGAGTTATGCCGACCGCGCCGGCAAATACATGGGCCAGCGCGGGGTGACGCTGCCACGCTTGTGAGGGGATGAGGGTCAAAACGCCCGCATTGTGGCTTGAGAGCACGTGCGACTCGTTCATGGTCGCGACGGATCTTTAAGGTCGGGACCGTTTGATGTGACCGCCGCGATATGGTTCGGACTCCATGAGAAGGCCTGGATGAGCGACCTTCTTCCGCTTTCGGACGATCAGGCTATGCGGCAGCCGCTCTGCCCCAAGAGCCACGGCAAGCCTCGAAAGGATGATCGGCGGGTGCTGAGCCAGGCGAGTAATGATCGACGCGACCTGTCTGAAGGCCCCCTGCACGACATCGAGCCTGCGCGTAAAAGCAGAATCTCGGCGGCCTGATCGGCGGTACGCAGGGCGGCATGAGCGACGAAGCTCCATGCCGCTGCTGACGCGAACGGCCGCCTTTCGGGCTTCTTCATGACCGCCAGCCAGGTCAGCGACGACATCACCACGCCAGCGTTGCTCGATGAGTTGGCCAAGCCCGATGGCTGTTCTGCGGCCGCGAAGACGACGGCGACTGGTTCAGAGGGGCCCTGCCGGCCAAGGGCATCCAGCCCTGTCTTCCGGGGCGGCGATTGCGGCACGAGGTGATCAGATACGACAAGAGGCGTTATGGGGCCACGTAGCCCATCGACGGCATCATGTTCGACCGTCTCGAAGACTGGCACCGCGTGGCGACACGCTGTGATCGCCGTCCAACTGCCTTCTTCTCTGCCATAGCCCTCGTTTCCACCGTCACCTTGTGCCGGGGAGCAACGAGTGCCGACTCGGGCGACGGCGCTGCTTTCCTATGCGTGCAAATCGTTATGCCGTGACACGACCGGCAGAACTCTCGCGCTTACAGCCTTGCGACGCTCGAACTCATGAATCCTCCAGCAAGTGCGCGACTGTCCGAGGCCTTGAGCAGGCTTCAACGCTTCCTTTCGCCGGGAAGCGTCGCGATCAGCGGAGCCGAGATGAGCGGCCTGCAACGTCTCAATGGGCCTGGCCACGGCGCGAGCCACAGCCTTATGCCGACAAGTCGGAGCCGAAAGTCCCAATCTGAAAAGGCACGAACTACAAGGATGTGTGTGCCCGGCGCCACAAGAGTGGCGCACGGGTCACACAGGCGTCAGCGCGTCGCCATCGTCGTTGCAAGGCGCGAGAGACCCTTCTGCGCCAACGCGTGCGAGGACTGGACGCTGCCATCTGCCATGTCCATCGCCACCGGTTCGCTGCCGAGCACCTCCCCATAGAGCGCCCGTGCCTGTGCATCGCGCCCGGTGCGGGCATATACCGCGGCCAGGTTGAGCATCAATTCAGGACGTTCCGGGAAGATCGCCCGCTCCGCCTGCAGCGTACGCTCGGCATCGACCATACTGCCGGCAGCGATCGCCTGATATCCAACCCGGTCCTTGGCGAAGGCCGGCACGGCTACCATCGTTGCGATCGCGAGTGCCGGGATCATCAGCTTGTTTCGCATTTCACCCTCCTGTCCATAACGCGATCAACGCTCGCGTTACGCTTTTGTGACATGAAGGTGTCATTTATTTGACAACCACGCAAGAGCGATCTGCGGCCGCCTGACCCACCGAAACACGCCTCGGACAAACGAAAAAGGGCGGCCCCACAGGACCGCCCGTTCACTCGCCGGATCACGACCGCAGATGCGATCAGAAATCCTTGTAATATTGCTCGTTACCGACGAATCCAAGCTTGGTCACGTTCGACCGCTTGATGTCGGCCAGCGTCTGGTCGACCACGTCGTAACGTGTCGCCGGATCGGGCTGGAACTGCAGTTCCGGCTCCGGGCTCATCGCCGCCGAAGTGTCGAGATACTGGCGCAGCACGGCCGAGTTGACTGGCGTACCGTTCCAGGTGATCCCGCCCGCAGCGTCGATCGCGATCTTGTTCTTGATCGGATCGACCGGCGGCTTCTGTGCCTTCGGGTCGTTGACCGGAAGATCGACCTTCACGGCATGCGTCGGGACCGGAAGGGTGATGATGAACATGATGAGGAGAACGAGCATGACGTCGATCAACGGCGTCGTGTTCATCTCCATCATCGGCTCGCCGTCATCGCGGCCTGCACTCATTGCCATGTCAGCTACTCCTTACCTGCCGTCAGCCGGCGACGGTCGGCTGCGAGATGAACCCGACCTTGGCAAAGCCGGCCATCTGCATGTTGTAGATCGTACCCGCCACGCAGCGCCACGGCGTGTTGACGTCCGCGCGCACGTGCGCTTCCGGCAATTCGAGATCGGGGTTGCCGGGTCCACCCTGGCGATCGATCTCGGTCTTCAGCTTGGCGACCGCACGGTCCAGCAGTTCCTGATGGGTCACGGGGGTCACGCCCCAATAGACCTGGCAGGTGCCGTTGTTGCCGGCCACCGACAGCGACACGTTCTCGGGCTTGGTCACGGTCGGGTCGAACCGAACGCTGGGCAACTTGATGCCCTTGACCGTCTGGATCGCGACCGGAACCGCGATCAGGAAGATGATGAGGAGAACCAGCATGACGTCCACGAGTGGCGTCGTGTTGATGTCCGACATCGGTTTTTCAGCGGTATCCCCGCCAACGCTCATCGCCATGGATCAGGCTTTCCTATTCCTTCGTTCCGCCGCACCGCCGTCACCCGATCGTGGCAGCTGCGCGGCGGGAGGTGATCGACGGGGCCACCACACCGGCGGCCCCGCATACACCATCGCTTACGGGCGAGTCTGCACGCCGCCGGCCTGGCCGGCCGTCGTGGTCGCCACCGCCGGCTTCACCGGCGCCTTGGCGACGGTGCTGCCGATGGCCGGACGAACCGCGCCGTTCGAGGCCAGGAAGCCCAGCACGTCGTTCGAGAAGGCCGACAAGTCCTCTGCGATCGACTTGTTGCGGCGCTGCAGCCAGTTGTAGGCGAGCACCGCCGGGACGGCGACGACCAGGCCGAGCGCGGTCATGATGAGCGCCTCACCGACCGGACCGGCGACCTTGTCGATCGACGGATCGCCCGACGCACCGATCTTGATCAGCGCGCGGTAGATGCCGACCACGGTACCGAACAGGCCGATGAACGGCGAGGTCGCGCCCACGGTCGCCAGGAACGCCAGGCCACCGCCGAGCTTCGAGTTGATCGCTGCCTCCGAACGCGCGAGCGAGCCGTGCAGCCAGTCATGCGCCTCGACCGGATCGGTCAGCTTCGAGTGCTGCTCCTGAGCGGACAGGCCGTCGTCGACCAGCTGCTTGTAGGCGGAATTCTTCTCGAGCTTGGCCGAACCCTCGCGCAGCGAGTTGCTGTTCCAGAACTGCGACCGGACGCGCTTGGCCTGGTTGATGATCTTCTGCTGCTCGAAGAGCTTCGAGAAGAGGATGTAGAAGGACACAACCGACATCACCACGAGGATGGTGAAAACCGACTGCGAGATGATACCGCCTTCCTTCAGCGCCTGCTGCAGGCCGAACTGGTTCTCGGCTGCCGCGGTCCCACCCGCGGCGAGGATGTTGATGATCATTCGGTTTCTTCCTTAAGCCAGATAAGTTGTCGGCCGGCGATGCTGGTCCGCGCGGCCATGGTCACGCGGATCAGTTGGTTGGCAGCACCCATCGCACCGGCAGCGTATAGCTGGAGGCGATCGGATTACCGCTGGCGTCCTGCGCGGGCGAGAAACGCACGCGGCTCTTGGCGATGCGACAGGTCGCCTGATCGAGCGCCGAGGAATTACTCGACGTCGTCACGACGCAATCCGTCACGCGGCCATCGGTGCCCACGGTCAGCTTGGCGACGACACGTCCCTGTTCCTCGGCGCGGATCGCCGACGGGGGATAGTTGTCGGCACCGAAGAACTGGCCCGGGTTACCCTTGAGACCGGCAGCCTTGCTGACCGCAGGTGCGGGCGGCGCGGGCGGCGCGGGCGGAGCAGGCGGAGCGACCGTCGGCGTGGCCACATAGACCGGCGGCGGAGTCGGCACCGTCGCGACCGTCACGGGCGGCGGATTCGGATTGCGCACGATCGGCGGCGGCGACACCACCGGCGGCGGCGTCATCGGCGTATCGGGCGGCGGGGGCGGCGGCTCCTCCGGCGGCGGGGGCGGTGGCTCCTCGACGTCGAACGTGTTCAACTTCTCGACCTGCTTCTTGACGAAATTCGTCGCGAGGCCGGTTATGAAGGCATAGCCAAGAGCAACGTGGATCAGCGCGACGATTACCAGCGCGCCTACCTTGCCCCCGCTCATCTTCTGGTCAGAATAGGCCATTCAGCAACGAAACTCCCTCATCCTGCGGCCCGTGGCGTGGCCGGATCGCGACCCGGCCGGGTTGTTTACCTTTCCGTAGCGCCCAATAGGCTACCACAGACACACAAGTCCTATCGCGCCCGTTTTGGGAGCGCAAACGCTTTGTCGGACGCAACAAACGTACAACCGGACTGCGACGTTTTTATTTCTGTATCGTTTGTGCGCGCGCGTCTATCCCGTACGTCATGACAAAGCGTATTTTTTTCCTGTTTTACACCGCCAGTCTGATTGCGCTCCCGGCCGCGGCCCCTCCCGCCGCCGCCCAACAGGCGCCAGCCACGGTCGCGACAACGCTCGGCTACGCCGATCTCGCCGACCTTGTCATCGCCAGCCCCCTCGTGATCGACGCGACGATTCGCTCTGCCTCGCGGATCAAGGGAGCCGAGGCGGACGGGCTGGCCGCGGGCAGGACGCGTTTCTACGTTGAGGCGGACGTGGGAACGCTGGTGCGCGGGGCCAGCGCGATTCCGGCGCGGGTCGGCTGGATCGTCGATGTCGCGCCCGACTGGCGCGGACGCACGCCGTCGCTGAAAAAGCGTCGCGTCCTTGCCTTTGCGCGTCCCGTTGCGGGACGCCCCGGGCAAGTTCAGCTCGTCGAACCCGACGCGCAGCACGATTGGAGCACCGCGTTGGAGCAGCGCGTTCGTGCGCTCGCCTCTGAAATCGTCGCACCCGATGCGCCCCCGGTGGTGACGGAGGTCGGCAATGCCTTCCACGTGCCCGGTGCGCTGCCCGGCGAGGGAGAGACGCAGATATTCCTGCGCACGCGCGACAATCGTCCCGCGGCGCTGTCGGTCCTGCGGCGGCCGGGCGAGCAGCCGCGCTTCTCGGTCGCGCTCAGCGAGATCATCGATGACGCGGCCGCGGCGCCGCGGCGCGACACCTTGCTATGGTATCGCCTCGCCTGCGCGCTGCCGGCGACGCTGCCGGAACGCAGCACCGCCTCGCTCGCGCCGGAAGATGCGACGCAAGCGCAGGCCGACTATGCGTTCGTGATCGAACAACTCGGGCCGTGTCGCGCGGCCCCCGCCCAGGCCACCCCGGTCAGCGGCGGTGACGGACCAGCGTGATCCCGATCGATTCGCCAGCCTCGGCGATCGCCAGCTTGACGATCTTCACCTTCACGCGCCGCACGCGCGCGTCCTGGAGGAACAGCGTCTCGGCGATATGATCGGCGACCGCTTCGATCAGCGTGAAATGCCCGGCGGTCGACAAGGCGTCCGTCGCGGCATGTTTCAGGTCGAGGTAATTCTTCGACGCCGACAGCGGCGTGTCGGGCGCATAATGCGACGGCGCGTCCAGCAGCACCGTCAACGCAATCCGCAGCGGCTGCGGCAGGTGCGTTTCCTCGGAGTAGATGCCGGTCAGCACCTGCACCTCCAGGTCGTGAACCTCGAGTTCGAGCGTGTCGCGGGCGTCGCTCATGCCGTCGCACTCGGGCGCGACGAAGCCGATTCGTGCCAGCGGATCAGGTTCGTCGCCTCTTCGGACACGACCAGCTTCGCGGCGCGCGCGAAATCCACCGTGACCAGCGCGGTGATATCGGCGAAGCTGTAGCGGTCGCCCGCAATCCACTCGCTGTCGGCCAGCCGCGCGTCGAGCGTGGCGACGAACGTGCCCCACATCGTCCGGCCCCGGCCCGCGAGCGCCGGAATCTGCTCCAGCCGGGGCCAGTTTCCCGCCTCGGCACGTCCGGCGAACGACGTCGCGGTGTTGCGCAGCACGTAGGCCGCCGCCGCATAACCCTCGGTCTCGATCCGCCGCGTCCACGCCGCGACGCGCGCGATCTCCACCGGGCGCGCGCCGAACAGCGGCGGATCGGCGTGCATCGCCTCGAAGAAGCGGCAGATCGCGGTCGAATCGCCGATCACCTCGCCGTCGTCGAGCTGCAACGCCGGCACGGTGCCGCGCGGATTGATCGCGAGATAGGCGGGTTGCAGATGCTCACCGGCGCGCAGGTCGACCGCGACGCGCTCGACCGAGATCGCCTTTTCAGCGAGGTAGATCCGCACCCGGCGCGGGCTGGGCGCGTGATCGGCGTCGTAGAGCTTCATTCGGTCAACCCGGTTGCATTCCCCGACCGCCCGCCACGAGGGGGCCCCTGACGACCGGCAATGTCCGTTGCCGATCGCAAGGCTCCGCCCTAAAGCCCGCGCGCCCGGGCGTCCACCTCGATCGCGGGCAGGAGGAAGCACGGGCGTGATCCAGACGGTGCCGATCGGATCGGTGGCGAATGCCGCGGTGGAGCGATTGCTCGATCGCGCCTTCGGTCGCGACCGTCACCTGCGCACCGCTTATCGCCTGCGCGCCGGGACGCATGCGATCCCCGCGCTCAGCTTCGCGCTGGTGGAGGACGGCAACGTGCTCGGCTCCATCCAATGCTGGCCGGTGCGGCTCGACGGCGACGACGGCGTCGTGCATCCGCTGGTGCTCGTCGGCCCGGTCGCGATCGTCCCCGAACGGCAGCAGGAGGGGCTGGGGCGGCGCCTGATGGAGGCCGCGCTGGCCGCAGCCGCGGATGGGCCACCGCTGGTGCTGATCGGTGATCCCGAATATTACGGGCGCTTCTTCGGCTTCGACGCCGCAGCCACCGCCGCGTGGCGCCTCCCGGGCCCCGTCGAGCGCCACCGCCTGCTCGCCCGCGGCGCTGGCGTACCGGACGGTGCGGGCGTGCTCGGCCCACGTGCCACGGCGAGCGCGGCGGCCTGACCTTTACCGCGGCGGACGCGCATCCTAGGTGAACGGTCATGCCGATGGCCCCGCCCCCCGATTTCGACGCGCTGACGATCGCCGACATCGCGCGGCTGGCCGACAGCGATCGCCTGCCGCCGGTCGAGCGCTGGCACCCGTCGCATTGCGGCGACAGCGAGATGCGGATCGCGCGCGACGGGACATGGTTCCACCAGGGCGCGCCCCTCGTCCGCCCGGCGATGGTCCGCGCGTTCAGCCGCGTGCTGCGCCGCGAGCCGGACGGCAGCCATGTGCTGGTCACCCCGGTCGAGAAGCTCGACATTGCGGTCGAGGACGCACCCTTCGTCGCGCTGGAAATGAAGATCGAGGGCGACGGTCGCGATGCGAGCCTCGCGTTCCGGCTCAACACCGGTGAACTCGTCGTCGCCTCCGCCGACCACCCGTTGCGCTTCGAGGAGCGCGACGATGGCCCACACCCCTATCTGCACGTCCGCGGTGGCTTGGAAGCGTTGGTGGCACGATCGGTCTATTACGAACTGGCCGAACGCGCGCTGGCCGGCGACGCCGATCCACCGGGAGTGTGGAGCGCGGGCGCGTTCTTCGCGCTGCAAGCGTGACGCTCGCAGAACGGCTGGCCGCAGCGCTCGCCACGCCGACGGGCGCGGCGGCGCTGGACGGCGACGATCACGAGCTGCCGGGCGACGACACGCTCACCCCGGCGGCGGTGCTGGTGGCGATCACTGATCGCGCAACGCCGGGGGTGCTGCTGACCCAGCGCACCGAGACGCTGCGCCGCCATGCCGGGCAAGTCGCATTTCCCGGCGGGCGGGTCGATCCGGGGGAGGACGTGGTGACCGCGGCGCTGCGCGAAGCCGAGGAGGAGATCGCCTTGCCACGTTCGGCGGTGACCCTGATCGGCACCTCCGACGCCTATCGCACCGGCACCGGGTTCCGCATCACGCCCGTGATCGGTGTCGTCCCGCCCGACCTGCCGCTGGTGCCCAGCGAGGCGGAAGTGGCGAGCGTGTTCGAGGTGCCGCTTGCCTTTCTGCTCGACGCGGCGAACCATCGCCCGGCATCGGCGATGTTCGAGGGGCGCGAGCGTCGTTACGTGGAGATGCTGTGGGACGATCGGCGCATCTGGGGGGCGACCGCGGGGATGATCGTGAACCTTTCACGGCGATTGCGATGGCCGGCATGACGCTGCCCGACGCCGCATGGCGCCGCCGGCCGGGGCTGGACCGGCTGACTGCGGCGCTCGACGCCGCGCACGGCCACGCGCGCTGGGTGGGCGGCGCGGTGCGCGATTCGCTGCTCGGCCTGCCGGTCGCCGACCTCGATCTCGCGACCAGCTTCGCGCCCGAGGACGTGGTGCGGCGACTCGCCGCTGCCGGGATCAGGTCGGTACCGACCGGGATCGCGCACGGCACCGTCACCGCGATCGCCGACGGCACGGTGGTGGAGGTGACGACGCTGCGCCGCGATGTCAGCACGGACGGGCGTCACGCGGTGGTCGCCTTTTCCGACGACTGGCGCGAGGATGCCGCGCGCCGCGATTTCACGATGAACGCGCTCTACGCCGATCCGCTGACGGGCGAGATATTCGACTGGTTCGGTGGGCTCCAGGATCTCGCGGCGCGACGCGTGCGCTTCATCGGCGATCCGTACCGCCGCATCGCCGAGGATCACCTGCGCATCCTCCGCTTCTTCCGCTTCCACGCGCGCTTCGGGGATGCGATCGACGACGCCGGGCTGGCCGCATGTACCGCGCGCG
This sequence comes from Sphingomonas phyllosphaerae 5.2, assembly GCF_000419605.1. Classification (NCBI taxonomy): domain Bacteria; kingdom Pseudomonadati; phylum Pseudomonadota; class Alphaproteobacteria; order Sphingomonadales; family Sphingomonadaceae; genus Sphingomonas; species Sphingomonas phyllosphaerae. The sequence goes on from NZ_ATTI01000001.1 coordinate 3,349,231, forward strand.
CCAACGACCTGATGGCGCTCAGCCGCGAGCGGATCGCGGCCGAACTGCTGAAGCTGCTGGTCGCGCCCGGTGCGGTCGCGGTCGTGACGCTGATGGAAGCCCGCGGCATCTTCCGCCCCGTCGTGCCGGAGATCGACGCCGACGGCGTGGCACGTTTCAAGGATCTCGCGGTGAGCGAGGCGGCGGCACACGTCGCGGCTGACTCGATCCGCCGACTCGCCGCGCTGGTCGCTCCCGAGGCCGCGGAGGCCGTCGGTGCGCGCTTGAAGCTGTCGAACGCCGATCGCAAGCGGCTGATACAGGCCACCGGCGGCATCGGCGACGAAGGCCCGCTGGCGCTGGGCTATCGCGCCGGGATCGAGGGGGCAGTAGACCGGCTGCTGCTCGCCGGCGGCGATCCGCGCCCGCTGCTTGGGTGGGAACGGCCGACGCTTCCGATCGGCGGCGGTGCGCTCGTCGCGCGCGGGCTGGGCAAGGGTCCGGACGTCGCGCGCACGCTGCGCGCGATCGAGGATCGCTGGATCGCGGAAGGCTTCCCTGCCGCCGGGCGCGTCGCAGCGATCGCCGACGATGAAGTGGCTCAGGCGTTGCTGGCGCGCAGGAACTCGTAGGCGTCCTCGGGTTCGAGCGGGCGGGCATAGGCATAACCCTGCCCGAACGTGCACCCCATCGCCGCAAGCGTGCGCCCGACCTCGTGCGCCTCGATCCCTTCCGCGACCGTGGCCATGCCCAGCGCCTGCGCCAGGCCCAGGATCGCGCGGACGATCGCCACCTTGTCGCGATCGGTCAGCAGCCCGGTGACGAAGCTGCGGTCGATCTTCAGCAAGTCGATCGGCAGCTTCTGAAGCGAGGCCAGGTTCGAGAAGCCGGTCCCGAAATCGTCCATCGCGATCGCGACGCCCAGCCCCTTCAACCCGGTCAGCACGCGCGCGATCCGGTCCGGGTCGGCGATCAGCGCGCTCTCGGTGATCTCCAGCTTCAGCCGCTCGCCCGCCAGCCCGGTATCGCAGAGCGCGCGCTCCACGAGCGCCGGGATCGAATCGCGCTGCAACTGGATCGGCGACAGGTTGACGGCCACCGAAACGCCGCAGCACCCGCCGGCGCGCGCATCCCACTCCGCCAGCCGTCGCAGCGCGCTGTCGAGCGCCCAGCGTCCCAGCGGTACGATAAGCCCGGATTCCTCCGCGACCGGAATGAACCGCCCCGGCTCGTGGCGCACGCCCTGATCGTCGGTCCAGCGCGCCAGCGCCTCGAACCCACTGACCCGGCCGGTCGCCAGGTCGCGGATCGGTTGGTAGACGAGATGCAGCTGCTCGCTCTCGATCGCGCGGCGCAACGCGGTCTCCATCGCGAATTCCTCGCGCGCCGAATCGAGTGCGCGGGTCTGGTACGCTTCGGCGGCCTTGGTCGATTTCGACTTCTTCATCGCCACTTGCGCGTGGCGGATCACGTCCTCGGCATCGCCTACCCCGGCATCGCCGAACGCGATCCCGATCGCGCACGACACCCGCAACTCATATTCGCTGAGTCGAAACGGCGTCGCCAGCGCTTCCCGGATCCGCCGCGCGACCTGATCCGCCTCCTCGCGTCCGGCATCGATCGTCAGCAATATCCCGAATTCGTCGCCGCCGGTTCGCGCCAGCGTATCGGAGCCGCGCAGCGCACCCTTGATGCGGCGCGCCACCGTGATGAGCAGTTCGTCCCCGGTCAGCGACCCCAGGCAGGCGTTGAAACGGCTGAACCGTTCGAGGTCGATCATCAGCACCGCCCAATGTGCGGTCCCCTGCGCGATGCTCGTCTCCAGTGCATCGGTGAAGCCGCTACGGTTCGGCAGCCCGGTCAGGCTGTCGGTCGCCATCTCGCGACGCAGCGTCTCTTCGGTGCGCACCTCGGCGGTCTGGTCGACGAAGGAGACGATGCACGCTTGATCGCTGCGGTGCGGCAATCGCGACAGGTTGACCCGGTAATGCCGCCGCTCGACGGTGCCGCCGGTCTGCCAGTCGCGCTCCTCGCTCTGCCCGGACGACGCCAGGAATGCCGCGACCATCGACGCGATGTCCGGTTCGTCGAGCAATCCGGCGCGGGCGAACGCGCGATTGTGCACCTCGCGTTGCACGATTCCGTCGCGCGCCGCCAACAGCGCCAGCGGGATCGGCACCAGCTCCAATGCCCCGTCGCGCGCAGACAATGCCGACGACTTGGGCCGGGTCGCCAATTGCCTCGTCAGCCATGTCGCGCGCGTTGCCATCACCGACGGCACTAGCGGCGAAGGGTTAAGGCGAGCTTTAACCCCCTGCCTGATCGTATACTGCGTCTTCTCAATACACTTGCGACACGATATCGAACGATGTCCGGCCGGCGATGATAACGGGCGCTACGTTCAGAAACGATTGTCGCGCGGGAAGCCGGTGGGCGGCATCCGCCCGGCCGCGCCCCGCGCGGTGCGCCATTGCGACAGGTCGGTTTCGGTCCGCGTCCGCCCGCTGCCGCCGCCCATCGCCCAGCTGAGTCCCTCCGCGAATACCAGGGTCCGCGCATCGGCCAGCCCGCCGTCGCGATAGCGTTGCAATTGCACGCCTTGCCCACGCGTCATTTCCGGCAGCTCGGAGATCGGGAACAGCGCCAGCTTGCGATTGTCGCCGATCACCGCGACGAAATCGTCGCTCCCGCCGACCGGTCGAACCACGGTCAGCGCCGCGCCGGGGCGCGGGGTGACGACCGTCTTCCCCTTGCGCGTCTCGGCGATCACGTCGCCGACCGGCACCATGAAGCCCCGCCCGTCGCTGGCGGCGACCAGCAGCCGCGCAGCGCGCGCCGCGCTCAGCAGGGCGACGATCGGCACGCTCCCGTCGAGATCGATCGAGGCGCGCACCGGCTCGCCGAAGCCGCGCCCGCCCGGCAATTTGTCCGCCGCCAGCGTGAAGAAGCGCCCGTTACCCGCCGCCAGCAGCAATTTGTCGGTCGTCTGCGCGTGAAAGGCGAAGGCCGGACCGTCGCCTTCCTTGAATTTCAGCGTCTCCGGCGCGGACAGGTCGCCATGCCCCTTCATCGCCCGGATCCAGCCACGTGCCGAGAGGATCACGGTGATCGGCTCGCGCTCGATCATCGCCTCCAGCGGGATGTCACGCGCCGCCGCCTGTTCCTCGATCGTCGTCCGCCGCGCGCCCAGCACCGTCTCGGGGCCATAACGGTCGCGGACCTTGCGGAAATCGGCCTTCAGTCGCGTGCGCTGCTTCGCCTCGGAGCCGACCAGCGCCGTCAGCGTCGCCTGCTCCTTCTCCAGCGCCTCCCGCTCGCGCCGCAGTTCCATTTCCTCCAGCCTGCGCAACGAGCGCAGCCGCATGTTGAGGATCGCCTCGGCCTGCCGGTCGGTCAGTTCGAACTCGGCGATCATCACCGCCTTCGGCTCGTCCTCGGTGCGGATGATCTCGATGACGCGGTCGAGGTTGAGGAAGGCGACGATATAGCCGCCGACCAGCTCCAGCCGGTCGGCGATCTTGCGCAGCCGGTGCTCGGTCCGGCGCCGCAGCACGACGAACTGATGCTCGACCCATGCCGCCAGCGCCGCGCGCAGGCTCATGACCCGTGGCGTACGGTCCTTGTCGAGGACGTTCAGGTTGAGCGGGACGCGCACTTCCAGGTCGGAGAGCCGGAACAACCCGTCCATCAATACCTGCGGATCGACCGTGCGGCTGCGCGGCTCCAGCACCATGCGGATTTCCGAATCGCTCTCGTCACGCACATCGGCGAGGATCGGGAACTTGCGGTCGTTGATCAGGCCGGCGATCTGCTCGATCAGCTTGCCCTTCTGGACGCCGTACGGGATCTCGCTGACCACGATCGTCCACGCCCCGCCCTTCTCGCGCTCGATCGCCCAGCGCGCGCGGACCCGGAACGCGCCACGCCCGGTGGCATAGGCCTCGGCGATGATCGCGGGCGGATCGACCAGCAGCCCGCCGGTCGGGAAATCCGGCCCCTTCACATGTTCGAGGATCGCGGCATCGTCGGCATCCGGCCGGTCGACCAACAGGATCGCGGCCTCCATCAGCTCGGCGGCATTGTGCGGCGGCACGCTCGTCGCCATGCCGACCGCGATGCCGGCCGCGCCGTTCGCCAGCAAATTGGGGAACGCGCCCGGGAACAGCTCTGGCTCCTGCTCCTCCCCGTTATAGGTCGCGCGGAACTCGGTCGCGTCCTCGTCCAGCCCGTCCATCAGGTCGATCGCGACCTGCGTCAGCCGTGCCTCGGTATAGCGGTAGGCGGCGGCGTTATCGCCGTCGATGTTGCCGAAATTGCCCTGCCCGTCGACCAGCGGGTAACGCAGCGCGAAATCCTGCGCGAGGCGCACCATCGCGTCATAGACCGACTGATCGCCGTGCGGATGGTATTTACCGATCACGTCGCCGACGACCCGCGCGCACTTCTTGTAGCCGGACGCCGGATCGAGTCGCAGCAGCCGCATCGCCCACAACAGCCGTCGATGCACGGGCTTCAACCCGTCGCGCACGTCGGGCAGCGACCGCGCGGTGATCGTCGACAGGGCATAGACGAGATACCGCTCGCTCAACGCACTGTCGAACGGAGCGTCCAATATGCCGATCGGGGGGTTGTCGGAAAGGTCGCTGGCCATGAAGGGGGGCAGTTAACAGGCGGGAGCCCCCGCGTTAAGAGGCTGGTGGTCGACAATCGCGATCACCACGGCGGGAGCGCGAATGCCACGTTACGGACTGATCGACGGCCTGCGCGGCTTCTTCCTTGTCTTCATGCTCATCAATCACCTGATCTTCCAGGGCGATTACTGGATGCAACAGGTCAACCACAACAAGCTGGCGTTCGTGGAGGATGCGCAGGGATTCGTCTTCCTTTCCGGGTTGATGATCGGGTTGGTCTACGGCCGCAAGATGCTCAGATCGGGTTATCACGAGGGGCGGCGGCAGGTGTGGCGGCGCGCGTTCCAGCTGTATCGCTGGGCGATCGGCATCGTCGTCGCGGTGCTGATCGCGCGCGCGCTGCTGCCGGGTGCGCCGCAGGCGTGGGGCAATTGGCTGGGGCATACCAGCCTCACCGGTGATCCGCTGCGACTGGCGGCGATTGCGGCGTTCCTTTTCCAGCCGACCGTCATGGACATCCTGCCGCAATACGTCCTCTACATGCTGGTCGCGCCGCCGATCCTGCGCTGGTGCCTCGACGGGCGCGTGGTGCCGGTCGCCACCGCATCGGCCCTGCTGTGGATCGCCGGCCAATTGTCGATGCAGCGCATCGTCACCGATCCGGTGGGGCAGTGGGTGACCGCCGCGGACGGTCAGGGCCTGCGCGCCAGCTTCAACCTGCTCGGCTGGCAGGCGGTGTTCTTCTCGGGGATGATCGCCGGCGCGCTGACCGCCTCCGGACGCGTCGAATGGCACCGCCTGTTCCGCGCCGATGCCGCGACGCCGGCCAAGGTGGCGCTGGCCTTCTGCGTGTTCTTCGCGCCGCTGCGGCTGTTCAGCGCTTATGGCCGATTGCCGCAATGGCTGATCGACAAGATCGACCTGCTCGGGATCCGCGGCGATTTCGGACCGATCTACCTCGTCAACTTCGTCGCGGCGACGGTGGGGCTGACGTGGCTGCTGATCGCCGGCGCGGATCATCACCGTGCGGCGGTCCGGCGCGTGGCGGCGGCGACGCGCGGGCTGTTCTCGCTGCGCTTCCTGCGCCTGCTCGGGCGCCACTCGCTTCACGTCTATGTCTGGCATGTCGCGATCGTCTATGCGGCCTTCTATGTCGACCAACGTCACGGACCCTTTTCGCAATGGCTGAAGACGCTGACCGCATTGGCCGGCGTCGCCTTGCTGGCGCTGCCGGCGTTGTGGCGCGAGCGCCGCGCCTGATCGCGCTTGCCGTCGCGCTGTCCGCCACGGCATGTACCCCGGCCATGCCGCATTCGCTGCTCACCTGGGACGATCTCGCCAGCCGCGCGCGCGCGGTGCCCGACGCCACGATCGCTTACGGCGCCGATGCGATGCAGAAGGTCGACGTGTGGCTGCCGAAGGGCAAGGCGCCGCATCGCACCGTGCTGATGGTGCACGGCGGCTGCTGGCAGACCACGATCGCCGACCGGCGGTTGATGGACTGGGTGGCCGACGACCTGCGCCGCGCCGGCTATGCGGTGTGGAACATCGACTATCGCGGCGTCGATCGCGCCGGCGGCGGCTATCCCGGCACCTTCGCAGACGCCGCCGCGGCCGCCGACGCGCTGCGCACCCATGCCGCACGCTTCGGGCTCGATACGTCGCGTGTCGTCGCGGTCGGCCATTCGGCGGGCGGGCACCTCGCGCTGTGGCTCGCCGGACGACCGCGCCTTCCCGCCACCAGCCCGCTGGCCACGCGCGATCCGCTGCGCATCGCGCACGTCATCAGCCTCGGCGGCCTCCCCGATCTCGAAGCGACCGCCGCCAGCCCGGACAATGGTTGCGGCACCGGGGTCGTGGCGAAACTCGTCGGCACCGGCCGGCCCGACCCCTATGACGACACTTCGGTTCCGCGCCTGCTCCCGCTCGGCGTCCCGCAGGAGCTCGTCAACGGCCGGGCCGATCGCATCATCCCCTTCCGGATGGCCACCGACTATGTCGCCCGCGCCCATGCCGCGGGTGACCACGCGACGCTGCACGAAGTTCGCGACACCGGCCACGTCGAGCTGGTCACGCCGGACACCGCAGCGTGGGCGGAGACGAAGCGGCTGATCGCAGCCGCCTTCGCGAGGAGGAAATGATGCGGCACCTGCTCTTCGTGCTCGCGCTGCTGCTCGCGGCCTGCAGCAGCCAGCCGGACGGCGGCAAGCTCGCCAGCTTCGACACGCAGGAAGCCGCCGCCAAGGACGGCGACGCACCGCAGATCGCCTACAGCTACGCACTCGCCTACCGCCTCGCCCCCGGCACGCTCGATGCGGTGCACCGCGCGCACCTCGCCTTGTGCCGCAGCCTCACGCCGCAGCGCTGCATCGTGATGGAGGATGCCGTCACGCACAATCCGCGCGGCGACGATGCCGGCAGCATGCGGCTGCTGGTCGACGCGCAGCTTGCCGGCACCTTCGGGCAGCGACTCGACGGTCGCGTGGCCGAGGCCGGCGGCGGGCTGCAATCGCGCCGTGTCACCGCCGAGGATGTGACCAGGCAGGTCGTCGACGTCGAGGCGCGGCTGCGCGCGAAGCAGGCGCTGTCCGACCGGCTGCTGAAACTGATCCGGAACGGCGGCGGCAGCGTCGGCGATCTCGTCGCCGCCGAGAAAGCCTATGCCGAGGTCCAGCAGGAACTCGATGCCGCACGTTCGCTGCGCGCCGAACTGCAGCGTCGCGTCGCGATGTCGGCGCTGACCATCGCCTATGCGGTCATCCCGGCCGGTGGCGTCTGGGCGCCGGTCCGCACCGCTTTCGGCCAGGGCGGCGATTCGTTCGCGGTCAGCGCGGCGGCGGCGATCACCTTCGTCATCGCCGCGACGCCGTGGCTGGTGATCGTCGGTCCGGCGATCTGGCTGCTGATCCTCGGCTGGCGGCGCTTCCGTCGCTGGCGCGCGAACCGGTCACGCGCGTGATTTGCAGCCCCCGCCCCCTTCCCCTATAGCCACGCCTGATTCCCCGCCCCGGCCGTCCGCAAACCTGCGCCGCCGGGGCGCTTCTTTTCGAGGGGCAAGCATGGCACGCAGGCGGCAGATCTACGAAGGCAAGGCGAAGATCCTCTACGAGGGTCCGGAGCCCGGCACGCTGATCCAGTATTTCAAGGACGACGCCACCGCCTTCAATGCCCAGAAAAAGGGCACGATCAACGGCAAGGGCGTGCTCAACAACCGTATCAGCGAGCATATCTTCACGCTGCTCGACCATATCGGCGTGCCGACGCACTTCATCCGCCGCCTCAACATGCGCGAACAGTTGATCCGGCAGGTCGAGATCGTACCGATCGAGGTCGTGGTCCGCAACGTCGCCGCCGGCTCGCTGTCGAAGCGGCTGGGGATCGAGGAGGGCGTGAAGCTGCCGCGCACGATCCTTGAATATTATTACAAGGACGACGCGCTCGGCGATCCGATGATCTCCGACGAACATATCGCCGCGTTCGGCTGGGCCAGCCAGGAGGAGATGCACGACATCGCCGATCTGGCGATTCGCGTGAACGACTTCCTCAGCGGGCTGTTCGCCGGCGTCGGAATCCGGCTGGTCGACTTCAAGCTGGAATTCGGCCGCATCTGGGACAACGACTACGGCCGCATCATCCTGGCGGACGAGATCAGCCCGGACGGTTGCCGCCTGTGGGACATGGTCTCCAACGAGAAGCTCGACAAGGATCGCTTCCGTCGCGATCTCGGTGGCGAGGTCGAGGCCTATCAGGAGGTCGCCCGCCGGCTCGGGCTGTTGCCCGAAGGCGGCGACACCGCGGTGCTCGACCTCGAAGAACATCGCAAGAGCCGCGGAAAGTAACCACCGGCTTGCCCCGGCGCGCGCGCCGGGGCATAGCGCGCGGCCATGAAACTGCGCATCTACGTGACGCTGAAACCCGGCGTCCTCGACCCCCAGGGCAAGGCGATCGAACACGCGCTGGCCGGCCTCGGCTTCGGCGGCGTACACGGCGCGCGCGTCGGCAAGCTGATCGAGCTCGATGTCGCCGACGAGACCGCGGACGCGGACGTCGACGCGATGTGCCGGCAGTTGCTCGCCAACACCGTCATCGAGAATTACCGGATCGAGCGCGCGTGAAGACCGCCGTCATCGTCTTCCCCGGCTCCAACTGCGACCGCGACATCGCGGTGGCGCTGGAGCGGGCGACCGGCACCGCGCCGCAGATGGTGTGGCACCGCGATACCGAATTGCCCGCCGGAATCGGCGTTATCGCGGTACCAGGCGGCTTTTCCTACGGCGATTACCTGCGTTCCGGGGCACTGGCGGCGCGTTCGCCGATCATGACGGCGGTGCGCGAACAGGCCGCACGCGGGCTGAAGGTGCTCGGCGTCTGCAATGGTTTCCAGGTGTTGACCGAGGCCGGGCTGCTGCCGGGTGCGCTGATGCGCAACGCCGGGCTGAACTTCGTCTGCCGCGACGTCGCACTGACGATCGAGAACGCCGCCACCGCCTTCACGCGCGGCTATCGCGCTGGCGAGCGGGTCAGCTTTCCCGTCGCGCACCATGACGGAAATTACGTCGCCGATCCCGAGACCCTCGACCGACTCGAAGGCGAAGGCCAGGTCGCGTTCCGCTACGCCGAGCCGCTCAACGGAAGCGCGCGCGACATCGCCGGGATCGTCAGCGCCGATGGCAACGTGCTTGGCATGATGCCCCACCCCGAACGCCGTATCGAGCCGGCACACGGCGGCGACGACGGCCAGCGGATGTTCGCCGGCTTGCTGGAGACGGTCGGGGCGTAAGGTTTGGCGGCTCGACCCGTCTTCGACCGCCGTCGCTCCGTTCGTTACGACGGTATTGCCCGTCAGACCCGCGTCCGGAACGGCGTGAAATCGGTCTCGCGGTCGTATACGTCCAGCCCCTCCGCCTTCTTCAGCGCCCCCACCACCAGATAGGTGAGCGGCGTCAGCAGCACTTCCCACCCCACCTTCAGCGCCCATTGCGTGAACAGCACGACGACCACCAGATGCGGAGTCCACCCTTCGGCGCCCCAGAACGCCAGCGGATAGAAGATCAGGCTGTCCACCGCCTGCCCCGCAATGGTCGAGCCGATCGTCCGCATCCACAGGTGCCGCCCTTCGCTCAGCACCTTCATGCGTGCCAGCACATAGGAATTGACGAATTCCCCGGCCCAGAACGCGCACATGCTGGCGAACACGATCCGCGGCACCTGCCCGAACACCGTCTCGTACGCCGCCTGGTTGCGCCAATCCGGGGCGGGCGGCAGCGCAACGACCACCCAGGCCATCACCGCCATGAACAGAGTCGCCGCGAACCCGACCCAGATCACGCGCCGCGCGCGGGCATAGCCATAGACCTCGGTCAGCACGTCGCCGATGATATAGCTGACGGGAAAGAACAGGATACCGGCGCCGAACGGCCAGTCACCGATGCCGGGCAACCGCACCTGCGCCACCTTGCCCGCGCCCAGCACGTTCGACAGCAACAGGATCGCGACGAACGCCGCCATCACCAGGTCGTAGTGGCGAAGCCGTCCGCCATCTACCCGGTCCGCCGCGACCGGCGTTACGCGTGGAACCTCCGCCATGCCCCGATCATGCCCCCCATTCCTTCGGCCGGCAATCCGCGCTAGGCGGATCGGCGGGCGCCCGTAGCTCAGTTGGATAGAGCAAGGAGCTTCTACCTCCTTGGTCGGGGGTTCGAATCCCTCCGGGCGCGCCACACCCTCGCGTATTGCCGGCCCTAGACAGCGCGCAGGACAGCGTCGAGCGACAGAACGAAGACCAGTCCGAACACGCCGACCAGCGTTTCCATCATCGACCACGACCGGAACGTGTCGCGTAGCGACAGCCCGAAATATTCCTTGAACATCCAGAAGCCCGAGTCATTCACATGGCTGCACATCAGGCTGCCCGCCCCGATCGCCAGCACCATCAGATTGGCGTCGGCGCCGGTGGCGACGATCACTGGCTGGATCAATCCGCCCGCGGAAAGCCCCGCCACCGTCGCCGAACCGACGGCGATGCGGATCACGCACGCCAGCAACCAGCCCAGCGCGAGCGGCGGCAGTGGCAGCTGCGCGAGTTGCGCGGCCAGCGTCTTGTCGGCACCGCTTTCCACCAGCACCTGCTTGAGCGCACCCGCACCTGCGATGATGAGCAGGATCGGCGCGATGTCGCGGATCGCGACCCCGAAGCCGTCCATGATCTCGGCGCGCGAGAGTCCGGCGCTCCGCCCCAGGGCAACCATGCCGACCGCGATCGACAGCAGCAGGACGATGGTGGGGTTTCCGATGAAGCCGATCGCCGCTGCGGTGGCGGGTGCGAGCGGGGCGTAATGCAACGCGGTCGCCCCCGCGATCAACACCACCGGCAACAGCGCGCAGGCGAAGCTCGCAAAGGCGCCGGGCAGCGCCCGCTCACGCGCGGCCGTGGCCGCATCGAACAGCGGCGACGCCGTGGTTGCGATGCCCTTCAGGGTCATTGCGAACAGCGGACCCGCGATCGCGAGCGTCGGGATGCCGACCATCAATCCATAGATCAGCGTGACGCCGAGGTCGGCGTTCAGCTGCGCCACGACTGCGGTGGGGGACGGATGCGGCGGCAGGAAACCGTGCGCGATCGACAGGCCCGCCAGCAACGGGATGCCGACATGCACCGCCGGCAACCCCGCGCGGCGCACGATCGAGAAGATCAGCGGCACCATGAGGACGAAACCGACATTGTAGAACAGCGGGATGCCGACGAGGAAACCGGTCGCGGCCATCGCGATCGGCAGGCGCGACGGACCGCACAGACCGATCAGCGTATCGGCGATCCGCTGCGCGGCACCGCTGTCGGCGATCAGCTTGCCGAGGAACGCGCCCAGCACGATCGTGATCACGACCGGCCCGATCGTGTCGCCGATGCCCTTCTCGATCGCGCCCGGGATACGCGCGAGCGGAACGCCGAGCAGCAATGCGGCGAACAGCGCGGCGATGACGAAGGCCAGGAAAGGCGGCGCGCGCAACGTGACCAGCACGATCAATACCAGCAGCGCCGCGACGATCGAGAACAGGATCATATCGCGCGTTCGGTCATCCGGACCCTCCCCTTTTCGTCGGCGCAGCATGGCCGCACGGGCGCAGCGGGGCAAGCGCGCGCGGTTAACCGGCTATTGGGTCCAGCAGCCCGCCGCGACGACCACCTTCGGGAGGAATCCGATCAATAAGCGTTGAAGGTGAACGGGATTCGCAACGTCGTCCGGACGTCCGCGGCATCGTCGGTCGCGCCAACCTCGACGTTCCAGTTGATCGTCGTGCTGGGGGACGTACGATAGCTGACGCCGAAGAGCAGCCGACCGATCTGAAGGTCGCGGCTCACCGCGGTCATCGCCTCGCCGAGTTCCTGCGTTGTCTGGTTCAGCGACCGCACCCGCGTCTTCGTCCCCAGCGCCCAGGTCTGCGCATAACCGAAGCTGATCGAGGTGCGCGGGTTCAGCGCGATGGCGATGCCCGCGCTGGCGGATGGCTGGCTGCCCGGTGCGACGCGCTCGATGTACGCTGCGCCGATCTGCCGGTTGATGTCGCGCGCGAAATTGTAGGTATAGCCAAGCGTCGCGAACAGCACCGCCGGGTCGGTCGGAAGAATGGCGGTCAGGTTCGGCGTAAGGCCCCAGAAGCCGGCGCCGGTCGCGCCCTTCAACGCATTGCCCAGCGGGTCGCGGCGGACGCGGAACGGGTCGGTGCCGGTCGGCGCCACCGCCTGCACGCCGGCGATCAGGTAGGGCGCACCGTTCTTGCCGTCGGTGAACTGGTAACGCAGCCCGAAATCCACGTCGCCGATGTTCGCGCCGCTGACCGGGCGGTCTAGTTGCCCGGCATTGGGTTCGGTCGGATTGGCGACCGGCGCCAGCACCGACTTGTCGGAGCGGTACACGAACGGCAGCCGGCCGTTGACCTCCAGCCTGCTGGTCAGCCCCAGCCGCCCGACCGTGCCGACCGTCAACACGTCCTGCCGGCTTTCGTTGATGTCGAACACGCCGATCAGCACCGCTTCCGGGATCTGCACGCCACGGAACACCACCTGGTTGCGGTCGGCGCGCGCATATTCGAAGTTGACCTCGACCGTCGCCCGTCCCGCCTTGGTGATGATCCCGCCCTGTTCGGAGAGCACCGCGACTTGCACCTGCCGCTGGTCGGACGGCGCCTCGCCGACGGTCTGCACCTGCCCCGCGGCGGAGGCGGATGGCGGCGGCGCCGGCGGCGGGGACGCCGGCAACGGCACGCCGCCGGGCGGCAGCGCGGTCTGCGCGACCTGGCTCCCCGCAGTGCCGCGTCCCGACAGGCGCGCTTCCAGCCGATCGATCCGCGCACGCTGTTCGTCCAGCGCGCGCTGCTGGCGGTCAAGCTCCTGCCGCTCGGTGGCCAGCGTTCGGCGCAGGTCCTCCCCGTCGTCCACCGCGGCGGGTATGGCCGCGGTGGCCGGCGACACCGGCTGCTGTGCCCACGCCGGGGCGGCGATCAGGCCGAGGGAAAGAAATGCACTGGAGGCCGCGGTTCGCATCGATTCAGTATCCCCTTTTCCTGTCTGCTCAGCGCGGTCCAGCGGCCTCGGTCGCGATCCGGTTGATCATCAGCACGCCGTTCATCAGCCCGGCCGGCAGCCCGACCAGATTGACGTTGACGGTGCTGACGGTGTCGATGACGCGGTCGTTGGCGGTGTTCGAGATGACCGCCCCCGTCGCCTGACCCACCAGATGGCGGATCTCGGTCGTCGGCGTCACCAATTGCACCTGGCTCCCGCGATCGTCGCTGGTCAGCCGGATAGCGCCCGGCCCCGCGGCGACCGCCGGACCGTTCGCGGTGACCCGCACCGGGGTCTCGCCCGCGGCGTCCAGCCAGCCGGCGGTCGGTCCCGACACGATGTTCACCGCCGCGGGTGCGCCGGCGGCGGGCGCGGTCACGACGGTGCCGGTGGGCGTGCGCGAGACCGAGACCGTCGGCCAGTTCGGATCGCCGGTGGCGACCGTGACGGTGCCCGGCGCTTCGCTGGGGCTGGTCGTGCCGTCGGTGAACACACGCAGCCCGGCGGCCTCGCTGGAAAAGATCGTGTGCAGTGCCAGCACACCGTCGATGCGGGTCTGGATATCGATGCCGATCGCGACGTTCAGCCCGTTGGGCAACATCAATCCGCCGCGCATCGTCGCCAGTTCGCGATCCGGCACGCGCACCGGCGCGCCGGGAGGATCATCGCTCGTCGGCGGCGCCGCGGCGGCCAGCGCGACCGCGATCAGGGACGCGATCGACATCTCAGAACTCTCCCAGGCGTGGGCGGGTCAGCGCCAGTTGCGCGCTCTCCAGCGGGTCGGCGCTCAGGAACGGGCGACCGCGCGGCGCGCGCTCCAGGTCGGCGGCCATGTTGAAATGCGACTGCCCCACCGCGTCGCGCCCGCTGACGACGAAGAAGACGCCGTTCCATTGCTTCGCGAAACGCCCGATCGTCTCGCGGCGCAGCCCCAGCGACGGGTCGCCGAGCAGCAGCGTCTGGTCGTCGATCCCCTTGACGACGACGAAGTGCCGATAGCCGTCGAAATCGATCAGCGCGATGCCGGGCACCCGCGCCCTGGCGATCTGCTCGATGCTCACCTTGAAGCCGTCCGCCGCGATGCCACGCGCTGCCAGGTAGCGCTTCATGTCGAGGAGCGAGAAGCCCAGCCGGCGGATCTGCGCCTGGTCGCCGTCGTGGAACATGCCGAGGAAGACGCTCTGTTCGTTCTGCGGATCGGCATAGTGGAAGCGCAGCAGCGTCGCGAGCGCCGCCGATCCGCAGCTGAAATCATATTGCTGTCGCACCACCGTCTCGAACCGCCGCCCGATCAGGCTGGTCACCGGCATGGCGAAGTTGAGCGTCGGCGAGAAATTCACGATGTTGCCGCCCTCGGGCAGCGGCATCGCGGTGCAGCCGGCGGTCGCCAGCAGCGCCGCCGCCGCCCAGGAGTGCGATCGGAGCGAGCAGCGCATCGTTACTGGTTGATCGCCACGTTCACGTTCAGCGACGAATTGATGGAAACGTTGTTTCCGGTGTTCGCACTGAGCAACGACAGGCCATTGAGGTTCTGGAAGGAATTGGGGTCGAAGCTGATCGTGCCGGTCTCCGAATGGCCGTTCACGCTATTGCCGCTGACGGTGCTGGTGTTCTGCGCACGGATCACCTGCGACAGGTCCGACTGCCCGGTGACCGTCCCGAGCACCGCATTGTCGACGGGCACCGCGCCACCGAACGGAGCCGCCTGTGCCGCGCCCGCCTGCACCGAGAGCGTCGCTGGCGCCGCTTGCGCGATCGCGGTCGCAGGAAAGGCGGTGAGAAGCGACGCCGCGACGATGAAAAGGATACGCATGTCCCGATCTCCCGATCGATCGAGGAAAAAGGAGGAGGGGCGGCATCGCCACCCCTCCCCGTCCCTCGCGTGTTACTGACCACCGCCGAGGTTGATCGCCCCGGCCGCGACGCTGACGTTCACCGCGGAATTCTGCGATGCACCGGCGCCGGTGTTCATGTTCAGCGACTGCAACCCGGCGAGGTTCTGGAACGCGCCGTCGCCCGTGGTCAGGCTGTTGTTGACCGAGGCGCTCGCACCGCCCGGGGTCTGGCTATAGTCCACCCGTACGCCGGTGACGTAGCTGGCGAGCGTCGCCGAGGAGACGACCGCACTGGCGCCGAAGACGTTCGACGTCGATGCCGCACCCGTGCCCGCCGTGGCCCAGCCATTGCTGCGCGACGAACTGTCGGCATAGCTGGCGTCGCCGTTGGTGGCGACGGAGCCGCTGCCCTCGTTGCTGGCGGTGTTGCGACGATCCGAATTGTCATTGGTCGACATGTCGCGGCTGTCCGTCGCGTCGCCGTTGTTCGCCGCGACCTGCGCGCCGCTCGCGGAGCTGGTCTGCGAGCGGTTCGAGCGGTCGGAATTGTCATTGCTCGACATGTCGCGGCTGTCCGTCGCGTCGCCATTGTTCGCCGCGACCTGCGCGCCGCTGGCCGAGCTGGTGCGCGAACGGTTGGAGTTGTCCGAATTGTCGGTGCTCGACATATCGCGGCTGTCGGTGGCGGAACCGCTGCCGTTGTTCGCCACCTGCGCGCCCGAAGCGGTGCTGGTCGACGTGTTCGTCGTGCTCGACTGGTTGCGATTGTCGCTGGCCGTGCTGCCGCCACTCGCCGCCACCTGCGCGCCGCTGGCCGAATTGTCGGTGCTGGTGTTGGTCGTCCGCGAATTGTCCGATTGGTCGCGGCTGTCGGTCGCCGATCCGCTGCCGTTCGAGGCGACCTGCGCACCCGAAGCGGACGAGGTGCTTGTGGTGTTGGTGGTCGAGCGATCCGAATTGTCGGTGTTCATCGTCGAACGATCGGCGTTGTCGTTATAGGTGTACGAACGGTCGGCATTGTCGGTGTTGGTCACCGACTGGTCGCGGTTGTCGGTGGCGCTGCTGCCGTTGTTGGCCGCCACTTGCGCGCCGCTCGCCGACGAGTTCGTCGTGTTCGTGGTGGTGGAGCGATTCGAATTGTCGGTCGTCGAACGATCGGCGCTGTCGTTGTAGGTGTACGAACGGTCGGCATTGTCGGTGTTGGTCACCGACTGGTTGCGGCTGTCGGTGGCGTTGCTGCCATTGTTGGCGGCGACCTGCGCGCCCGATGCGCTGCTGCTGTCGGTGCGGGTCTGCGAGTTATTGGAATTGTCCGTGGTCGAACGATCCGACGCGTCTGTCCACGTCGACGAAGCGGTGTTGTTGCTGTCGTTCACGGAGTTGTTCGTACGCGAATTGTTCGAATTGTCGGTCGTCGACCGGTTCGACGCGTCGGTCTGCGTGTTGGTGCTGGTCGCAGTGTTGTTGCTGTCGTTCACCGAGCTGTTCGTGCGATATTGCGCATTGTTGGAATTGTCGGTGTTGACGGCGGTGTTGGTGGAGCTGTTGCTCGAATCGGTGTTGTAGGCACCGCTCGCCACGTCGTTGCCCGCGGCGTTGCCGGTGTTGGTGTTGGTCGTCGTGTAGCTCGAGCCCGGCTCCGTGGTCTGTGCGCTCACGGGCGCGGTCCAGGCCAGGGCGGGTATCGAAGCGGCGATCAGAAGACGCGATTTCATGTCTGGCATCCCTTGTTGGCCGGTTCAGCCGGCGATTTTTCGAGCCCGGCGTTCCTGCGGACCGGACCGAATCGGAGATACCGTTAATCTTTCGTTAACTATTCCTCCCCTTCGCGGGCGACCGTTCATCCCGTTCGACAACGCCTTCCACCCCCAAACGAGGGGGTAAAAATCACTGCTATTCCGCTTGTTTCAAAATGGGATACACTGGATCGAATAGGTAAACGGCAAGTTGGCGTACAAAGAGGGGACCCGACACAGGGAATCGGGCCTCATCGTTGGGAGAGGTAGTGCATTGCTGGCAGAGAAAGATCTGCCCATGCTCTTTCGCGGAGCCGTTGCGCGCGGCGATATGTTGCCGGCGCGCGATGGAGAGAGCGTGCGGTATTCACCATTGGAGCCACAACCGTCGGCACGACGGATTGCACGGGTCACTCTCAACGACGACGGGAAGACGGTGTCTCCGCTCCCCGACGACGTCGCGCTGGTCGCCGGGCACTTCGCTCGCACCTTGGGCGCGGACGGCTGGGCACTGACCGGCACGCACGAACACGGCGCAACGCGGTGCTTCGCCGCCGATGGTCTCGACGACGCGATGTGCGCGGCGCTGCTGCAGGTCGCCGACCGGATCGAGCCCGGCTTCGGGCATCACGAGCCGGCGCCGTTGTGGTGCGATCGATTGCACGCTTCGCAGGCAGCGGCACTGGTGATCCCGGTACAGCGGATGCCCGGCCACCCCTGCACCTTCGTCAACCTCGTCCTTCACAAGCCGGATGAGGAGGCGCGCCGCGGCATCGAAAGCGCGTGCCTGCGCGAATGGCCCAGTGTCGCGGCATATTTCCGGCTCTGGCAGTCCGCGCGGGTTGCGCAGCGGCGGATCGACGGTGTCGAGGCGGGGCTGAACCTCGTCGCGATCGGCATCGTGCTGCTGTCCGGTGACGGTCACATCGTCTTCGCCAACGATACGGCGCGTCTGCTGATGGATCGGCACGACGGCATTCGCGAACATCGCGGACAGGTGCAGGCGACCGATCGCGCCGACGCCGCGGCCCTGTCGACCGCCATCGGCTACGTCCTGTCGCAGAGCGCGGCGGAAAAGACCGATCGGATGCCGCTGCTGACCCTGCGTCGCGAACAGGGCCCGCCACTCGTAACGTCGTTCGTGTGCGCGCCGCGCTCCGAGATGGCGGACGAGGACGGCGCACTGCTCTTCTTCGTCGATCCGGGGCTCGACATCCACCAGCTCGCCGAGCCGGTGTGCAAGTTGTTCCGGCTGTCACGGGTCGAAACCGAACTCGCATGCCTGCTGGCGTCCGGGCAGACGCTCGCTGCGGCCGCGGAATCCCTGCACGTCAAGTTGGGGACGGCGCGCGGCTATCTGAAGCAAGTGTTCGTGAAGACCGGCAGCAATCGCCAGGTCGATCTGGTCCGCCTGATCTTCAGCAATCTTGTCCGCACATCTGTGCACGATAATTTGCGGCATCGCTGACCTGGATCAACATGCCAGCGCATCTGCTTCGCAATCACCAACGTAACTCCGGCACAAAACAGCCTGGAGCAGGTTTATTGGAGAGACTGTCGATCACCCCGCGGCCGGAGCGGCATCCGCTCGCGTCGGGCGATGTCGTCGCCGAGCATTTCGGCGGCGTTCCGTTGCGCGCGGACGGTCGGACGATATTGCTGCCCGGCGGGCCACGCATCTACGTCCTGCACGGTGATGCCCCAGGCAGCCGGCTGGTGATCCGGCGCCGGATCTTCGCACCGCTGCCCGCCATCGGCTTCATCGGCCCCACCACCAGCGTCGCGCGTCTCGATCACGGCGGCGTGCTCCTGTCCGGCGTCCGGCTCCGCTCGACGGCGTGGGGGATGTTGTTCGATGGCGACGTGTCGCGCTACACCGACCGGGTCGTGCCGCTCGCGGCGATCGACCGCTCGTCGCCTACGGCTGTTCGCGGCCCACGGGGCGACGAAGCTGCCACCTTCGCTCCGTGGCTGGACGCGCGACTCGAAGCGGGTAACGGTCGCGACCTTCAGGCGCAGCGCATCATCGAGCTGATCGACGCCAGCCCACGTTCCACGGTGGCGGAGATCGCGGCGTCGCTGCGCCTCACGCCGCAGCGGATGTCCGCCACCTGCCTGGAGAACTTCGGCCTGCCGCCCAAGCGTCTGCTGATGCTGCGGCGCTTCGTGCGCGTGCTTCGACGTTTGCTGGCGGATCCGACCGCCACCGGGCGCGCCTTGTGGGAGGCGGGTTATGTCGACCACTCGCACTTCGCGCGGGATTGTCGCCAGTTTCTGGGATCCAGCCTCCAGGCGTTCCGCGAGCTGATCGAGCACCGCGACGATCCGGCGTGATCGCGCACGCCGCCGATCATCCCTCGGCGGCGATCTCCTTCAGCGGCCGCGACGCATCCTCCAGCGCCGCGACGGACAGCCGCGCGCCGCCCGCCACCAATGCACGGCCCTGCACATAGTCCTTCGTCGCGTTGACCGCGTCGATCGCCACCACCCGGCCGCCCCTGAGATAGACGACCGAGAAGCGACGCTCGGCGGGTATGCCGCGCACTACTGCGTGCTCGAACCCGGCCGACAGCCCGACGGTCTGCAACTTCAGGTCGTACTGGTTGGACCAGAACCACGGCACCGCGTCGTAATCCGCGCCGCGTCCGACGATGTCGCGCGCGGCGGTCGTCGCCTGGTCGTTGGCGTTCTGCACCGATTCCAGCCGGATCGTGGCGCCATCGGCGTAGCGGTTGGCATGCGCGGCACAGTCGCCGATCGCATGGACGTGCGGCAGGCTGGTGCGACAGCGCGCGTCGACGCGGACGCCGTTCCCGACTGCCGCCCCCGCCGCCTCCAGCGGCGCCACCGCCGGCACGATCCCGATCCCGACGATCACGACGTCGGCAGGCAACAACGTCCCGTTCGCCAACCGCACCCCGCCGACGCGCTCGTCGCCCTCGATGCAGGCGACCGTCGCACCCAGCATGATCCGTACGCCGCGCGCGCGATGCTCCGCCTCGTAGAAGCGCGACAGCGGTTCGCCCGCCACGCGCGCCAGCACGCGGTCGAGCGCCTCGACCAGCGTCACCGCCTTGCCGAACTTGGTCAGCGCCGCCGCTGCCTCCAGCCCGATATAGCCACCGCCGACCACCACGACGCGCTGCGCCTGCGCCAGTTCGTCGAGCAGCCGGTCGACGTCGGCGCGCGTCCGCACCGCATGTACGCCGTGCAGGTGGTGGCCGTCGCAGGTCAGCCGCCGCGGCGCACCGCCGGTCGCCCAGATCAGCTCGCCATAGCCGACCGTGCGGCCCGCATCGGTGCGCACCGCTTGCGCCGCTGCGTCCACTGCCACCACGCCCTCGCCCAGGTGCAGGTCGATGCCGCGCTCGGCCCAGAACGACGCCGGCCGGATCAGGAGGCGCTCGAACGACTTTTCACCGGCCAGATATTCCTTCGACAACGGCGGGCGCTCGTACGGCAGCTCCGGCTCGGCCGAGACGATCGCGATCGTTCCCGCGAACTTCTCCTGCCGCAGCGCGATCGCCGCCGCCGCGCCGGCATGCCCTCCTCCGACGATGAGGACGTCATAGCGTTCTGCCGTCACGGGTTACGCACCACCTTCATTCTATCGTCTGGTCGATGCCGGCGGATGCGAATGTCGCGGCCGGCCGGGCGACGCTACCGCCGCGCCGGCGCGCGATCAATTCGCGAATGGCGTGCGTGCGCCACGGTGGTCCAGCACCAGCGCCCTTGCGCGGCGAGGGGGGCCGTCACCAGATATTCCGATATTTCCGCGCCGAAGCGAAGGACCACGACCATGACCGACTATCGCAAGACCGACGATGCGCTCGCCAGGCTGACGCCGGAGCAATTCTACGTGACGCAGCAGAGCGGCACCGAGCGTCCCGGCACCGGTGCATATCTCGATAACAAGCGCGCCGGCATCTATGTCGACATCGTTTCGGGCGAGCCGCTGTTCGCCTCCGCCGACAAGTTCGAATCGCATTGCGGCTGGCCCAGCTTCACCAAGCCGATCGACGCCGCCCGGGTCGAGGAACTCCACGACGACACCCACGGCATGGTCCGCACCGAAGTGCGCTCGGCCGGTGCCGACAGCCATCTCGGCCATGTGTTCAACGACGGCCCGCGTGATCGCGGCGGGCTGCGCTATTGCATCAACTCCGCCGCGCTGCGCTTCGTGCCCCGCGAGGAGATGGAGGCGCAGGGATACGGCGCCTATCTCGACCAGGTCGAGGACGTCGCCTGACTGCACGGACCGAGGCCGATCGGACGCGTCGTAGAAGCGCCGAGGTGCAGGCAGATCACCAGCATGCCGGATCAGCGCGCCGCCCGCGACCGAGCATAGCATCGCCTCGCGCGCCCCGACGCCGCATCGCTCCGCGGTACGCGAAAGTGGGTCGCCGCCGTAGATTGCGTCCGGGAGAAGCCGGCGACGCAATGGCACCTCGTCCGACACTCCGTGGATTGCGTCGAACTGAACCCGGATGCCTGACCGATCATCGTCGATCAGGCACCCGGGCACCACCGCCGAAACGCTGGTCCGGTGGCTAGAGAGCGGGGGTGAACGCCGGATCAGCGCTTGCCGGAACCGTATCCGGTCAGGTGCGCGTTGCCGTCGTCGATCGCGAACACGAATCCGTATTCGGTGCCACCCGGACCGAAGAACCCGCCGGTCAGCTTGCCCGTCGCGCCATTGCCGGTCGTGGCCGTGCCTTGGAAGCGCGTCGTGCCGGGCGTCAGCGTGGCGGTGAAACTGATGGCATAGTTCTTGCCGGCAAAGCTGCTCGTGGTGACATTCATTTTACCGGCGAGAACGCCAGCAGCGGCGTCGAACGTGCCAGTCGAACCAGTTTCGAGCGTCGTCAGAAACTGATCACTGGTCTTGTTGATGTACAGCATCCTGACGGTCGCCCACGACTTGTAATCTCCCGACGAAAGCTCGGCAGACGAACCCGTGGGCGCACCACCGATCGCGATCAATTGCGAGGTCTCCGCTACTCCCGGCTTCTGATTGAAGTCGTACCGGGTCAGGAACGTGTACTGAGCATCCAGACGCGACGGAATGCAACCGAAGGTCAATTCCTTCGCGCCAGAGGTATACGAGATACCATCCTTGAACACGCTCGGCTCCTCACGTTCCGTTCCAGTGAACGATGCGAGCGTTGCACCGGCGCGGAGGAGGGTCACATTGCCCGACACCGCATCAAGCCGGAACGCGGAATTTGCCCCGAGATCGACGAGCGCAGTCGATGCCGACGAATGTTGATACGCACCTGTCGAATCGGCTGTTCCCTTCGCCAGCACTTCCGCCCCGAACAGGAGATTGATCGCCTGATCGCGCTTCATGTCGCAGGGTGAAACATACGACGTCGGGATCGGCGCCGGCGCCGGCGCAGGTGTCGGAGTTGGAGTTGGAGTGGGCGTAGGGGCGGGCGTCGGACTTGGCGCAGGAGCAGGCGGAGGCGTCGTCACCACCGAAACCGGCTTGCGGCCTTTCCCGCCGTCGTCGCCGCCGCAGGCCGTCGTGAGTGTGGCCAGACCGCACAAGGCGACACCCGATAACAACTTTTTCATCCTGAATTCCCCTGTTCGCAAACCGGCGCAAGCCGCCGACCTCACATCCGGATCAACCGACGATCCGCCATCCCGCAGACTTTATAGATAACAACCGCGCGTTAACCGCCCTATGCGCCGCCATATCTGACAACATCTTGCGTTCCGGCGCTTTTCCAAGCAGAGTTCCGCGACACTACACGCACTCGTTTACGCGCTATTCGGAGCCGCTGCTTTTAGAATGACCCGACGCGACATGCGAAGGCCGAGACAAAGAACACGCAGCCATACTGACTTAAAACCCTTCGCATCTTCGAGATTACTGGATCTTCCCTTCGAAGACTTGGAGTTGCTGCAAATGGCTGCCACATGCTGCGGTGGCAGCGAAATATTGCCCACCACCCGACCCGCGGAAGGACGGGTGCGAACGCGCCTTCCCGCCGCGCTTGCGCCTGCGTTGGTCCCGAGCTTGTCGAACGGCGTGTCGCCGGCCAGAAGCCGCCGACCGACATACCCCTCGAAGGATTCGACGTGACCGACCAGGACGACCGCGCCGCACGGCGTGCAGAGGATCGCGAGCGGCGCGCGCAGGAACGCGTCGCTGCCGCCGTCGCCCGCACCGAACATCGCGCCGTCGAACGGGACGCCGCCGGCCGCCGCCGCGAGGAAGCGCGCGAGGCGCGCCGGCACGAGGAGGAGCAGCGTCGCACCGCGCTTGCCACCGAACGCGACGCGCGCCCGCGCCGCCGCGCCAGCACCGGCGCGCTCTCCCGCACCGGCGAGAAACCTGTCGAGCGCGACACCCGCAACTATGCGACCGACAAGGATCCCGCGCGCATCCGCACGCTGGCGGCCCGTGGCGCGAAACCGGCGGCGCTGGCGGCGGTGTTCGGGATCAGCGTCGCCGAAGTCGAGGCGGTGCTGGCCGCGGACTGAACGCGCCGCTATCGCCGCGCGCATGACCGACGATATCGACAGCCGCCACAACGAGAAGATGCGCCGCGTACAGGCCGCGCGCCGCACGATGATGGAGAGCAAGACCGTCGAGAAGGGCTTGCTGATCGTCCACACCGGCGCGGGCAAGGGCAAGTCGACCGCCGCGTTCGGCATGGCGGTCCGCGCGATGGGGCACGGCATGAAGGTGGGCATCGTGCAATTCGTGAAGGGCGCGATGACGACCGGCGAGAAGGCGATCTTCGACGCGTTCCCGGATCTGGTCGAATTCCGCGCCATGGGGGAGGGCTTCACCTGGGACACGCAGGACCGCGCCCGCGACATCGCCGCCGCCCGCACGGCGTGGGAGGAGGTCCAGCGGATGCTCGCCGATCCCGGCATCGCGATGGTGATCGCCGACGAGCTCAACATCGTCCTGCGCTACGATTACCTGCCCACCGACGAAGTGGTCGCCGCCGCCACCGCGCGCGCGCCGATGAAGCATTTCGTCGTCACCGGCCGCAACGCCCCCGACGCGCTGATCGCCGCTGCCGACCTCGTGACCGAGATGACGCAGGTGAAGCATCCGTTTCGCAGCGGCGTGAAGGCGCAGGCCGGCGTGGAGTTCTGAGCGACCCGATCCCGGGGGTTGATCCCTTGCCGTCGCCCCACGGCTTGATCCGGGGTCCCGCTCCATCGGCGTCGGTACATCGCGGAACTCCGACCACCCGGCACCCGACACCAGGCACCAGGCACCAGGCACCAGGCACCCGGCGGAAGCGCCAACGAACGGTAGCGCCCCTCGTCATTGCGAGCGCCGCGAAGCAATCCAGAGCCGGGCCAGGACGCACTGGATCGCTTCGCCGCGCCCGCAATGACGGCCTCGGCCACCCGCCGAACCTTACCCGCGATTGACCGCCACGCCACGCGCCGCTACGGCGCGCGCCGCGACAGGTTCCCCTTCACCGGGGATCAAAAGGGAACGGGTGAACCCCGGCTGCCCCTGCAACTGTAAGCGGCGAGCCAGCGTGCCCGATGCCATTGGTCCTCCCGGGGGCTGAGAAGGCGGCACGACCCGGCGATGACCCGTGAGCCAGGAGACCTGCCTGTCGCAGTCGTCCTTCGTTCGGCCAGGGTGCGCCGATCGGACGGGAAGACCGCACGGGGCAAACCCGGCGGGCGGACCAGCGTGACGATGCCTGCCGCCGCGCGCGGTCGACGACGCGGAAGCACGCCTTTCCGCGCCGGCGATCGGCGACGGCTTCGTTGTCGTCACAAGGGTTTTCGCCATGTCGTTCCGCCTCGCCATCCTCCCGTTCCTGCTGTCGTCCACCGCTGCGCTCGCGCAGGAGGCGCCGCGCCCCGATGTCACCGCCCCCGCCCCCACCGACGACATCGTCGTCTCCGCCAACCGCGCGCCCGTCGCCGCCGATCGCGTGATCGCGTCGGTCGCCGTGCTCGACAAGGCCGATATCGATCGTACGCAGGATCTTTCGGTCGCCGACCTGCTGCTGCGCACGCCCGGCGTCTCGCTGTCGCGCAACGGCGGCTACGGCACCAGCACCTCGCTGCGCATCCGCGGCGCCGAAGCCGACCAGACCGTCGTCGTCATCGACGGGGTGAAGATCAACGATCCGTCCTCGCCCGGCGGCGGCTACAATTTCGCCAACCTGCTGATCGGCGACGCCGCGCGGATCGAGGTGCTGCGCGGGCCGCAGTCGATCCTGTGGGGCAGCCAGGCGATCGGCGGTGTGGTCAACATCGTCACCCCGCTTCCCGCCACCGCCCTCGAAGGCAGCCTCGACCTCGAAGGCGGTTCGCGTGAGACGGTCAGCGCGCGTGCCGCACTGGGCGGCAACACCGGCCCGCTCGCATGGCGGATCGGGGCGCAGACCTTCGCCACCGACGGTATCTCGGCGCTGGCGGCGGGCACCGAGCGTGACGGCTATACCAACCAGAACGTACAGGGCCGTGCGGTCCTGACGCTCGCGCCGGGTATCAGCGCCGATGTCCGCGGCTCCTATGCCGATGGCCGCAACGATTTCGACGGGTTCGGCGGCGACACCCCCGAATACGGCCTGACGCGCGAGTTCGTCGGCTATGCCGGCCTCAACATCGACCTGTTCGACGCGCGGCTGCGCAACCGCATCGGCTATGGCTATACCGACACCGACCGCGACAATTACGACCCCTCGCGCCCGTCGCAGCCGCAGACCTTCGCCGCGATCGGCCGCAACCACCGCCTCGAATATCAGGGCGCGCTCGCGATCGTGAAGGGCGTCGACGCGGTGTTCGGCGTCGAGAACGAGGTCAGCCGCTTCACCACCGCCTCGTCGGACTTCTCGCCGCCCTACACGCTCGCCGATCCCGGCACCGGCCGCGCCGAGCTGACCAGCGTCTATGGCCAGCTCAACCTGTCGCCGGTCGACGGGCTGACGCTCAACGGCGGGGTGCGGCACGACGACCACAGCCGCTTCGGTCGTCAGACGCTGTTCGCAGGCGGCGCAAGCTGGACGCTGCCGACCGGCACCGTGCTGCGCGCCAGCTATAGCGAGGGCTTCAAGGCGCCGACGCTTTACCAGCTCTTCTCCGAATACGGGAACCAGGCGCTCGCCCCCGAACAGGCGAAGGGTTGGGAGGCCGGCGCCGAGCAACGCTTCATGGACGGCCGCTTCGCGATCGGCGGTACTTATTTCGAGCGGCGGACCCGCGACCAGATCATCTTCAGCAGCTGCGATGTCGGCGCCACCGACCCGCTCTGCTTCGTCCCCGGCTCCACCACCGCGCAGCGCTTCGGCTATTACCAGAACGTCGCTCGCGCCTTCGCGCGCGGGGTCGAAGCGGTCGGCCGTGCACAGCTCGGGCGTCACCTCGGCATCGACGGCAATTACAGCTGGACGCTGTCGGAGGACCGCTCGCCGGGCAGCACGCTCGGCAACTGGCTGCCACGCCGCCCACGCGATACCGCCAACCTGTCGGCGACCTACACGTTCGCCGAGGCCGGCTCGCTCGGCGTCGCGGCGCGCTGGGCCGGCTCGTCGTTCGACGATGCCGCCAACCGCACACGCCTCGACGGCTATACGCTGGTCGATCTGCGCGGCGAATTGCCGCTGTCGGCCACTGTCCGGCTGTTCGCGCGCGTCGAGAACCTGTTCGACGAACGCTACGAGACGATCGCGCGCTACGGCACGCTCGGCCGCAGCGTATACGCCGGCCTGCGCGGACGCTTCTGAGGTGGCGCTGGTTCCCGTCGCCGATGGCCCCGCAGTGGTCGCCTGCAGCAGCTGCCGCCTCTCCGCCGCCGCGCGCGAGGGCGCGGACGGGCGACGCGGCGGCGCGCTGCTCGCCGAGGCACTGCGCAATGTGCAGGCCAACGATCCGGCGTTCGCGGGCATTTCGGTCCAGGAAATGCCGTGCCTGTTCGCGTGCGACCGCCATTGCACGGTCCACCTGCGCGCACCCGGCAAGATCGGCTATGTGCTGGGCGACTTCACCCCCGACCAGGACGCCGCGACCGGGATCATGACCTTCATGCGCCATTATGCCGCCAGCGAGACCGGGCAGGTCGCCTACTCCCTGTGGCCTGCCGCGGTGAAGGGCCATTTCATCGTCCGCGTGCCGCCGCCCGGGCAGGTCGTCGGGTGACGCGCTTCACCACCGTCGCCGATTTCGACGCCGCGCTCGCCGACCTGCCTGCCGCCGACGCCGAAGCGCGCGCGGCGGCGGCGGCCCGCCAGGCGCGCCTCACCAAGCCGGCGGGTTCGCTCGGCCGACTCGAGGAGATCGCGTTGTTCATGGCCGAATGGCAGCGGAGCGATCGTCCGCGTATCGAGGACGGTCGCGTGCTGATCTTCGCGGGCAACCACGGCGTCGCGGCGCGCGGCACCAGTGCGTTTCCGCCGTCCGTCACCGCGCAGATGGTCGCCAACTTCCGCGCCGGCGGCGCAGCGATCAACGCGCTCGCCGCCGTCGCCGGCCTGTCGCTGACCGTCGTTCCGCTCGCGCTCGACCTCCCCACTGCCGACATCACGCACGCGCCGGCGATGACGCAGGCCGAATGCCTCGATGCGCTCGACGCCGGTGCGGCCGCGGTCACCGCCGGGCTCGACCTGCTCGTCCCCGGCGACATGGGGATCGGCAACACCACCCCCGCCGCGGCGCTGTGCGCGGCCAGCTTCGGCGGCACCGCGCGCGACTGGGTCGGCCCCGGCACCGGCGTCACGGGCGCCGCGCTCGCCGCCAAGGTCGCTGCGGTCGATGCCGCGCTGGCGCATCACGCCGCGGCGACCACGCCGTTCGAGCGTCTGCGCCGGCTCGGCGGTCGTGAGATCGCCGCCATCGCCGGCGCGATCCTCGCCGCCCGTCACGCGCGCGTGCCCGTGCTGCTCGACGGCTTCATCGTCGGCGCCGCGCTCGCCCCGCTCGCCGTCGCGCAGCCCGCGATCGTTGCGCATTGCCTCGCCGGCCACGTCTCCGCCGAGCCGGGCCATGCGCGCCTGCTCGCCCGGCTCGGCCTCGCCCCACTGCTCGCGCTCGACATGCGGCTTGGCGAAGCAAGCGGCGCTGCCGTGGCCGCGACCGTGGTCCGCGCCGCGCTCGCCGCGCACGACGGGATGGCGACCTTCGACCAGGCCGGGGTCTCGGAGGCGTGATCACCTCGCGTATCGTCCACCTGCTGCGGCATGGCACGACGGTACGCCCCGGCCGCTGGCTCGGCCACGCCGACATAGCCGTGAGCCCGCACGGCATCGAAGAGTGCGTGCGCGCCACCGCCACGGTCGCTTTCACGCACATCGTCAGCTCGGACCTTTCCCGCGCCCGGCATTGCGCCGAGGCGATCGCCCGGTCGCGCGCCGCCGCACCGGTCGTCGGACACGCCCCACCCGCCAGCGCCGCCGCTCCGCAAGCGCTGACGAACCACCCCGATCCGCGCTGGCGCGAGCTCGACTTCGGTGACTGGGACGACACCGATCCCGCCACGCTCGACGCTGCAACGCTCGCGGCGTTCTGGCGCGATCCCGATGCGAACCCGCCTCCGAACGGTGAACGCTGGTCGGCGCTGGTCGCCCGCGTCGCCGCCGCCCTCGCCGACGCCGAGGGTGATACCTTGATCGTCACCCATGGCGGCGCGATCCGTGCCGCACTGGCGGCGGCGTGTGGCTTCGACGCGCGGCAGGTCTGGGCGTTCGACCTCCCGTGCGCCGCGCTGCTGACGCTCCGCCTGTGGCCGGACGCCGCGCAGATCGCGCGGCTGCGCGCATGACGCGTCGACGCCCCGTCGTGAGAGCGCGCGCGGCCGACACGACCGGGCGCCACGCTCCGCCGGCCGCCCCGGCCCGGTCGCACCTCATGCGCGCACCGGCACCGCTCGCCCGCACAGGCCGGTCCGCATGACGCGGCTGTGGCTCGCCTTCGCGTTCCTCACGCGTCTGCCGGTCCCGCGCACCACCGGCACGCCGGAGGATTTCGCCGCCGCGATCCGTTGCTACCCCGTCGTCGGCCTCGCGATCGGCGCGCTCGTCACCGCCGCCGCCACGCTCGGCACGCGCCACGATCCGTGGGTGTCCGCCCTCGCCACGCTCGTCGCGTGGGTGGCCGTCACCGGCGCGCTCCACCTCGACGGGCTCGGCGATGTCGCGGACGGCGTCGGCGCGGCGCACGGCGACCGTACGCGCCTGCTGGCCGTGATGCGCGACCCGCACGTCGGCAGCTTCGCGACCGTTGCGATCACGCTGCAATTGCTTGCCAAGCTGGTGCTGCTCCACGCCCTCACCGGCGACCTCCGCATCGCGTTCGTCCCGTTCGCCGCGCGCATCGCGCCGCTGTGCTGGGCGCGCTGGATCGCCCCGCTCGGCCACGGACTCGGCGCGCAGGTCGCCGCGGCCGCCCGCCCGCGCGATATCGCCGGCTGGGCCGCGCTGCTCGCCGCCGCGTGCGTCGTCGCACCCGCACTGCTCGCAACGCCGCTGCTGGTCCTCGGCTACGCCGTCTGGTGCCGCTATCGCCTGGGCGGCATCAACGGCGACGCGCACGGCGCCGGGATCGAGCTGGTCGAGACCGGCCTGCTCGTCGCGTTCCTCTGCGCCTGACGCTTACCCGCGCGCCACCGCCAGCAAGCCGTCCAGATCGAGGTGCCGCTCCAGCGCCGCGGCGATCTCGTCCAGCGCGGCCTCGACAGACGCGGCATGATCCGGCCCGTCGCCCGCACCCGCCAGCCACGCCGCGCGCTGCTCCGCCAGCCCGAACAGCCCGTGGACATAGGTCCCCGCCACCAGCCCGTCGGCGCTCGTCGCCCCGTCGCGCCGTCCGTCGTCGAACACCGCCACCGCACGCGCCGTGTCCGCGCCGGTCGTCTCGCCGAGGTGCATCTCATACCCCGCGAAGCGCGCGCCCCGCGCCGCGCCGCGCACCTGCCGCAGCGCCTTGTCGCCGCCCAGCACGGTATCGACCGCCAGCAGCCCGAGCCCCGCGACGCTTCCCGCCGGCCCCTCCAGCCCCAGCGGATCGGCCACCGTGTGCCCCAGCATCTGATAGCCCCCGCACAGCCCCAGCACCGCACCGCCGCGCCGCCGGTGCGCTAACAGGTCGATGTCCCAGCCCTGCGCACGAAAGAACGCCAGGTCGGCGATCGTCGCCTTCGATCCCGGCAGCACGACCAGCGCCGCCGCCGCCGGCAACGGCGCGCCCGGGGGGATCATCGCCACTTCCACGCGCGGGTCGAGCCGCAGCGGATCGAGGTCGTCGAAATTGGCGATGTGCCGCGTCACCGGGCACGCGACCAGCAGGCGTCCGCCCGCGGTGACGGCGCGCGTCCGTTCCAGCACCACTGCATCCTCGCTCGGCAGGCGAGCCGCGGCGGGCAGCCACGGCACCACGCCGAAGCCGCGCCAGCCGGTCCGCCCGGCGATGGCGCGGTAACCGTCCTCGAACAGCGCCGGATCGCCGCGAAAGCGGTTCACGACGAACCCGTGGATCATCGCCGCATCCTCGGCGTCCAGCACCGCGCGCGTGCCGACCAGCGACGCGATCACCCCGCCGCGATCGATATCGCCGACCAGCACCACCGGCACCCCCGCCGCGCGTGCGAAGCCCATGTTGGCGATGTCGCCCGCGCGCAGGTTGATCTCGGCCGGCGACCCCGCACCTTCGACCAGCACCAGATCGGCCTGCGCCTGCAAGCTCCGAAAGCTGTCCAGCACTTCGCCCAGCAGGCCCTCGCGCCCCTCACGCCACCGGTTCGCCGGCAACTTGCCGCGCATCCGGCCGCGCACGATCAGCTGCGAGGTGCGGTCGCCTTCCGGCTTCAGCAGCACCGGGTTCATGTCGACATGCGGCGCAACCCGCGCGGCGATCGCCTGCGTCGCCTGCGCACGCCCGATCTCGCCGCCCTCGGCGGTGACCGCGGCGTTGGTCGACATGTTCTGCGGCTTGAACGGCCGGACGGCCATCCCGCGATTGGCGTAGGCGCGGCACAGCCCCGCGACCAATACCGACTTGCCGACATCCGAGCCGGTCCCCTGCAACATCAGCGCAGCCATGCGACCCCTCCCGCCACGATCCACAGCAATACGCATGCGCGGACGAACACGCCCAGCGCCCGGCGAAGGTCACGCGCCGTCACTGCCGCGCGCCCGTCGCCGATCCACTCCTTGGCGGACGCGACGCCGTCATAGACGACCGGCCCGGCCAGCTTCAGCCCCAGCGCACCCGCCATCGCCGCCTCGGTCCAGCCGGCGTTCGGGGAGGCATGCCGCCGCGCATCGCGCCACATTACCCGCCAGCCGCCGCCGCCCGCCAGGCAGATCAGCACCGCGCCGATCCGCGCGGGTATCCAGTTCGCGACATCGTCGATCCGCGCCGCCGCCCAGCCGAACAGCCGCCATCGCTCCTCGCGATGCCCGATCAGGCTGTCGGCGGTGTTGATCGCCTTATACGCCCACACGCCCGGCAACCCTCCGACCAGCAACCAGAAAAGCGGCGCGACCACGCCGTCGCAAAAGCTTTCCGCCAGGCTTTCGACCGCCGCACGACCGACCGCCGCCTCGTCCAGCACGGCGGTATCGCGCCCGACGATCATCCCCACGGCAACCCGCGCCGCCGCCAGCTCGTCACGCTCCAGCGCGTCCGCCACCGGGCGGACGTGATCGTACAGGCTGCGCTGCGCCAGCGCCGGCCACGCCAGCACCGCCACCCCCGCCCAGCCGAGCCCCAGCGCGCGCACCACCGATTCCGCAAGCGCCGCCAGCCCGCCGGCGATCCCCACCACCAGCAGGACCGTCATCGCCCCCAGCAGCCGCCGCGCCCGCCCCGCCCGGTTCCAGCGCCCCTCGCACCACCCGATCGCCCGTGCGATGCCGCCGACCGGATGCCCGACGCGCGCATAAAGCCAAGCGGGCCACCCGACAGCCGCCTCGATCGCCAGCGCCGCCAGCGCAACCGGCTCAGCCACCCGCATGCTCCGGGAAGCATGCCAGCGCCGCCGCCAGCCGTGCCGCATCCGCTCCCGGCAGCCCCAACCGCAAGCGCCGCGGGTCGTCGTCGAACGGCCGCGTCAGGATCCCCGCGGCCGCCAGATGCGCGAACAGCGCCGGGGCACGATCGTCCTCGACCGTCCGGAACAACGGGCAGCTCCCGGTCGCGATCACCCCATGTGCCGCCAGCAACGCGTCCAGCGCGGCCCCCTCCGCCGCCAATTGCACGCGCATCGCTCCGGCCCATCCGGCATCGCGATACGCCGCCGCGCCATAGCCCAGCGCGGTCGCCGACACCGGCCAGCTTCCCAGCCAGCCGGCGATCCCGGCGACGACCTCCGGCATGCCGCCGACGAACCCCAGCCGCACCCCGGCCAGTCCGTAGAACTTTCCGAACGACCGCAGCACCACCACCCGGTCACTCGCCTGGATCAACGGCAACACGCTCGCGCCCGCCACTGCATCGGCGAACGCCTCATCGACCACCAGCATGCCGTTTTGCGCCCCCAGCCGTCGCGCGATGCGCAACAGCTCGGCCGGCGCGAACAGCCGTCCGTCCGGATTGTTGGGGTTGGCCAGCAACATCGTCCCGCCGCGTCCCGCGGCTTCCTCGACCATCCCGGCGAGGATCGGCTCCGCACCCGGCAGCGCGTCGCGATGCGTGCGATAACAGGGCGTCACGACCTGCCACGGCCGCGGCAGGTCCAGCGTGGCGAGCAACCGCAATCCCGGCTCGCTTCCCGGCACCGCCGCCAGCGCGCCCGCAAACCCGAACGCCGCGCCCGCCGCCGCGCACAATTCCGCCGCCGCGTCCGCGGCGGGAAGCCGCCGCTGGTCGATCTCCAGCGGCGCGGCCGGTTGCCAGGCGTGCGGATTGATCCCGGTCGACAGGTCCAGCCACGGCCGCGGTGCGGCGGGGAACAGGCGCGCCGCCTCCTCCAGGCGACCCCCATGGAAGGTCAGGTCGCGCAACGTGTGACGGGCCTCGACTTGGCGGACGGCGCCCTCCATCAGCGTTCACGGGACCGCAGGCAAGGGGCAAAAGCGGCCGGGGGGCAAAAGCGCATGGACGACCACGCATGGCGCACGCGGCTGGTGTTGGGCGGGGCGCGCTCGGGCAAGAGCCGCCATGCGCAGGCGCTGGCGGAGGCATGCTCCGGCCCCCGCGCCTTCATCGCCACGGCGCAGGCGTTCGACGCCGAGATGGTCGAGCGAATCGCGCGGCATCGCGCGGACCGCGATGCGGATTGGCGCACGATCGAAGCACCGCTCGCCCTGCCGGAAGCGATCGCCATGGCCGACACCGCAGTGATCCTGGTCGACTGCCTGACCTTATGGGCCTCCAACCTGTTGCTCGGCGACGCCGATGCGGATGAGGCGACCGCCGCGCTGCTCGCCGCGCTGGTTGCCACGCCGGCGCGCGTGATGCTGGTGTCGAACGAGGTCGGCTGGGGGATCGTCCCGGACAATGCGCTCGCCCGGCGCTTCCGCGACGTGGCGGGACGCATCAACCAACGCGTCGCCGCGGCGGTCGATCGCGTCGATCTGGTCGTCGCTGGTCTGGCTATGCGATTGAAATAACCGGCATTGACTTCACTGCGCCGCACCCGCAGCCTCGTGGACACATATAAGGGAGGTGAGGATGGAGATCGGACGCCGCACGCTTATCGCGGCCGCGCCGCTGCTTGCGGCCGGCAGTGCCTGCGCACAAGGGCCGCAGCGCAAGCTCGGTTACGCGATCGTCGGGCTCGGCGGCTACGGCCTCGGGCGAATCATTCCCGAGTTCAGGAATTGCACGCACAGCCGGCTGGCGGCAGTCGTCAGCGGCGACCCGGCCAAGGCGAAGAAGGTCGCGGCCGAACATGGCCTGTCCGAGAAAGCGATCTATTCCTACGCCAGTTTCGACAGCATCCGCGACAATCCCGATATCGACATCGTCTATGTCTGCCTGCCCAATTCCATGCATGCCGAATATACGATCCGTGCTGCGAAGGCCGGCAAGCACGTGATGTGCGAGAAGCCGATGGCGATCTCGGTCGCCGAATGCGAGGCGATGATCGCTGCGTGCAAGGCGGCAAATCGCAAGCTGATGATCGGCTATCGCTGCCATTTCGAGGCTACCAACATCGCCGCGATGCGGCTGGCGAAACAGCCCGACACCGGCAAGATCCGTTACGTCCGCTCCGAACACGGCTTCACGGCCGGCGATCCCAATGCGTGGCGGCTGAAGTGCGCGATGGCCGGCGGTGGCTCGTTGATGGACATGGGCGTCTACAGCCTGCAGGCGGCGCGCTACATGACCGGCGAGGAACCGATCGCGGTCACCGCGCGCGAGTCGACCGACCGCAACGATCCGCGGTTTCGCGAGGTCGAGGACATGATCGAGTGGACGCTGGAATTTCCCTCCGGCGCGCTCGCCGGATGCCAGTCGATGTACTCGGCCAACCAGAACCGCATCCTGCTGATGGGCAGCAAGGGGCGCGTCGAGCTGGAACCGGCGACGCGTTACGACGGTAACCGGCTGTGGACCGGCCGCGACGGGCGCGAGCAGGAAGTGACCCCGCCGCCCGGCCCGGGCAA
The DNA here is from genome assembly GCF_000419605.1 of Sphingomonas phyllosphaerae 5.2. Lineage (NCBI taxonomy): Bacteria > Pseudomonadati > Pseudomonadota > Alphaproteobacteria > Sphingomonadales > Sphingomonadaceae > Sphingomonas > Sphingomonas phyllosphaerae. The sequence goes on from NZ_ATTI01000001.1 coordinate 3,383,515, forward strand.
GACGCAGTTCGCGGGACAACTCGACCACCTCTCGCAATGCGTGATCGACGGGCGCACTCCGATCGTGTCGGGGGAGGAAGGATTGCGCGATCTGCGGATCGTCGAGGCGATCTATCGCTCGGCGCGCGAGGGGAAGACCATCCGGCTGGCGTAGTCCCCGCCCGCATTTGCCCGCCCGTCCCCACGCTGCTACCCGCGCGGCAACTCCCTATTGCCAAGGACCGCGCGCATGATCCCCCGCTATTCCCGCCCCGACATGGCCGCGATCTGGGAGCCGGAGGCGCGCTATCGCATCTGGTTCGAGATCGAGGCGCATGCAACCGACGCGCTCGCCGAGTTGGGCGTGGTGCCCGCGAGCGCGGCCGAGGCGCTGTGGCGCTGGTGGGCGACCAACCCGCGCATCGACGTCGCCGCGATCGACGCCATCGAGGCGGTCACCAAGCATGACGTCATCGCCTTCCTGACGTGGGTGGCCGAACAGGTCGGCGACGAGGCGCGCTTCATGCACCAGGGGATGACGTCGTCGGACGTGCTCGACACCACCTTGTCGGTGCAGCTCGCGCGTGCGTCGGACATCCTGCTCGCCGATCTCGATCGCCTGCTGGAGGTGCTGGAGCGGCGCGCGAAGGAACACAGGCTGACCCCGACGATCGGCCGCAGCCACGGCATCCATGCCGAGCCGGTCACCTTCGGCCTCAAGCTGGCGCAGGCGCATGCCGAGTTCCGCCGCAACCGCGCGCGCCTCGCGATGGCGCGCGAGGACATCGCCACCTGCGCGATCTCCGGGGCGGTCGGCACGTTCGCCAATATCGATCCGCGCGTCGAGGCGCATGTCGCGGCCAGGCTCGGCCTCGCGATCGAGCCGGTGTCGACGCAGGTGATCCCGCGCGACCGCCACGCGATGTTCTTCGCGACGCTGGGCGTCATCGCGAGCTCGGTCGAGCGGCTCGCCACCGAGGTGCGCCACCTGCAACGCACCGAAGTGCTGGAGGCGGAGGAGTATTTTTCGCCGGGGCAGAAGGGTTCGTCGGCGATGCCGCACAAGCGCAATCCGGTGCTGACCGAGAACCTCACCGGACTGGCGCGAATGGTGCGCGGTTATGTCACCCCGGCGCTCGAAAACGTCGCGTTGTGGCACGAACGCGACATCAGCCACTCCTCTGTGGAGCGTTATATTGGACCGGACGCGACGATCACGCTCGATTTCGCGCTGGCCCGCCTGACCGGCGTGGTCGACAAATTGCTGGTTTATCCGGAGCGTATGCAGAAGAATCTCGACCGGATGGGCGGGCTCGTCCACTCGCAACGCGTGCTGCTGGCCCTAACCCAAGCCGGCCTCACCCGCGAGGACGCCTACCGCCTCGTCCAGCGTAACGCGATGAAAGTATGGGAGTCCGACGGCACGCTCTCGCTTCAGGAATTGCTGAAGGCCGACCCGGAAGTCGCCAACGCACTGTCCGCGACCGAGATCGACGAGAAGTTCGACCTCGCCTACCATTATCGGCACGTCGACACGATCTTCGACCGTGTGTTCGGCGTATGACAGTTTAATTGCAAAAGCTGCAACCACGATTGTCTTGTTCGATTATTGCGCAATCGAGCAATAAATATCACATGCCTCCGTGCCGGTGTAACCCGGCAAACGGAGACTATCCCCATGCGCATGTTCGAAACCGCCGCCAGCACCGCGCTGGCTCTGGCGGCTCAGGCGCTGGTGGTCGGTATCGTGTTCACCACGCTCTGACCCATCGGCACACCGCCCCTCTGACGAGGGGCGGCTCGCCCTTCTCCCGGCCATGAACATCCTGGGTGCGGTCCTCGCCGGCGGTCAGTCGACGCGCTTCGGCAGCGACAAGGCGCTGGCGCTGCTCGATGGCACCGCGTTGCTCGACCATGCGCTCGCCAGCCTGCAGCCGCATTGCGCGACGCTGGTGGTTGTCGGTCACCCTCACGCGGCGGTGCCGACGATTCCCGACCTGCCGGTGTCCGGGCTCGGTCCGCTCGGCGGTATCGCCGGGGCACTTGCCTACGCGGCCGATCTCGGCTTCGACGCGGTTCTCACGACCGCCTGCGATACGCCTGAACTGCCCGCCGCGCTCGTCGCCACCTTGATCGCAGAAGCACCAGCTTATGCTGCTGAGGCACCGACGGTAGCGTTGTGGCCCGTGCACCTCGCCATGCCGCTGCTGACACATCTGCTCGGAAATGGCCCGCGCGCGATTCGGCACTGGGCCGACGCAATCGGCGCGCGGTCTATCATGCCGGGAATGGCACTTACCAACATCAACACCCCGGGCGACCTCGCCACCCTAACGCGCGAACCGCCGTCGCGTCGGGCGTAGCGGATCGCTCCACGACCGCTACGCCCGCGAAGCCGATGAGGCGTTATTGGTAGCCGCCCTCTTCCTCACGCTCATGCGCGGCTTCTTCCTGCGCCTCTTCCATCGCCTCGGCCTGATCGTCGTCGGTCTCGCGCTTGTCGGGATCGGTCATCATGATCGCGTCTCCTTGGACGCCATCAACCCGCGACCACGCCGCACGATCCGTCGTCAGCGCAACGCGCGACGCACCGCCGGCGCGATCCGTCGCACGACGATCGCGACCCCGCGCGGGTTCGGATGCAGGCCATCGGCCTGGAACAGCCCGCGCTGCCCCGCGACGCCTTCGAGGAAGAACGGGTACAGCGCCGCGCCGTGCTTGCGCGCCAGTGCCGGGTACATGCCCTCGAACGCCCGCGCATAATCGCTGCCCATGTTCGGCGCGGCGCGCATCCCCGCCAGCAACACCGGAATCTTGCGTGCCCGCAATTCGGCGAGGATGCGGTCCAGATTCGCCCGCGCCTGCTCCACCGGCAACCCACGAAGCATGTCGTTCGCGCCCAGCTCGACAATCACCAGGTCGGGGACAGCCTTCAAACCGCGCAATCCCCAGCGCAGCCGCGCGCGTCCCTGCGCCGCTGTATCGCCCGCGACGCCGCCGTTGCGTACCGTTGCCGCCAAGCCTTGCCGCCGCAATTCGGCCTGCAATTGCACGGGAAATCCTTGTGCTGGCGCCAGTCCGTATCCCGCCGTCAAACTGTCGCCGAACGCCCATATCAACGGCGCACGCGGCGCGGCCGTCGCGGGCCAGGCCAGCAGCATCAGCAGGATCGGATGGACAAGCCACCACCACCCTCCGTATCGACACGTTTGTGACCGGCCCATCATCCCCCCCTGATAGCGCGCCGATCGTCGCGCGCAACGTGCGCCTCGCGCTCGGCAAGCCGCCGGCGCGAGTCGATATCCTGCACGGAATCGACCTGACGGTCGCGGCGGGCGACACGGTCGCACTTCTCGGCGCCTCCGGTTCGGGCAAGTCATCGTTGATGGCGGTGCTCGCCGGGCTGGAACGGCCGACTGCGGGCGAGGTGCGCGTCGTCGGGCGCGACTTCGCGGCTTTGGACGAGGATGCGCTGGCGGTGGCGCGGCGTGGACGGATCGGCATCGTGCTCCAGGCCTTTCACCTGCTGCCGACGATGACCGCACTGGAGAATGTCGCCGTGCCGCTGGAACTCGCGGGCGACGCTGACGCGTTCGAGCGGGCGCGCACCGAACTCGCCGCCGTTGGCCTGGGTCAACGGCTCGATCATTATCCCGCGCAGCTCTCGGGCGGGGAGCAGCAGCGTGTCGCGATTGCGCGTGCGCTGGTCTCGCGCCCGGCGCTGCTTTTCGCCGACGAGCCGACCGGTAACCTCGATACGGCCACCGGAGCGGCGATCATGGACCTGCTGTTCACCCGCGCGATCAACGCAGGAACGACGATGCTGGTCATTACACACGATCCGGCGCTGGCGGCGCGGTGCGCGCGCGTCGTCGAGCTGGCCGACGGGCGCATCGTCGCCGATCGACGGCACGTGACGATCGAGACGTGAGCACGGCGCTCACCCTGGCGCTGCGCGACTTGCGGCGCGGCGGGCGTGGGCTGCTGTTGCTCGCGATGTGCCTGTTCCTCGGCACCGCCGCGCTCGCCGGGATCGGCAGCCTGTCCGCCGCGATGCTCGCCGCGCTTGATGCACAGGGTCGCACGATGCTGGGCGGCGACGCCGAACTCGTCGTTTCGCAACGCCGCGCCACGCCGGAGGAACTCGCCGCCTTCGCCGCGGCCGGGCCGGTCGCCGAAGTCGTCTCGTTGCGCGCGATGGCGCATGCCGGCGCCGACAGTGCGCTGGTCGAGTTGCGCGGCGTCGACGGCCGCTGGCCACTGGTCGGGCGTTTCCGCCTTGCCCCCGGCGCGCTCGCCGCCCGACCCCACGGACGCGAGGTGGCGATCGCCCCCGCTTTGGCGGAGCGGCTGCGCGTCGGCGTCGGCGATACGCTGCGGCTCGGCACCACACCGTTCCGGGTCATCGGTCTGATCGCCGAGGAGCCGGATCGACTCGGCGCCGGCTTCGCACTCGGCAGCCCTGCGCTGGTCGACATGGCCGGGCTTGACGCCAGCGCGCTGATCCAGCCCGGCAGTCTCTACCGGAGCGGCTATCGCATCGTGCTGCCCGCGCGCGCCACGGCCGAGGCGACGGCCAGCCGACTGGCGGCGCGCTTCCCCGGCGCAGGCTGGACGCCGCGCACCACCGATAATGCCGCACGCGGCCTGCGTGGCGGGATCGCGACGTTAGGCCAGTTCCTGCTGCTGGTCGGGCTCGCCGCGCTGGCGATCGCGGGCGTGGGTGTCGGCAGCGGCGTCGCGGCGTATCTGGCGGCGCGAACGAAGATGATCGCGACACTGAAGGTGCTCGGCGCGCGCTCGCCATTGATCGCGCGGCTGTTTCTGATCGAGCTGGGGATCGTCGGCGCCGCGGGAACGCTGCCCGGGCTGGTGCTGGGCGCCGCAGTGCCTTGGATCGTCGTACGCATCGCCGGCGCCGCGTTGCCGATTGCACCGCGGCTCGCGCTTTACCCGCTACCGCTCGCCACGGCCGCGGCTCTCGCGGTCCTCGTCGCATTGCTGTTCGCGCTGCCCGCGCTGGCGCAGGCACGACGCGTCCCCGCCGCGACGCTGCTGCGCGACGCATTGGCCGACGCCGGTCGCCCGTCGTGGCGCGTGCTTGCGGCGATGGCGCTGCTGCTGGCCTTGCTCGTCGCCTTGGCGGTGCTGTCGGCGAGCGACCGGTTGCTGGCACTCGGCTTTGTCGCGGCGATCGCGGCGCTGGTAGCGGCGCTCTGGGCGATCGGCATTGCGCTGCGGCGTCTGCTCGCGCGCCTGCCGCGCCCGCGTCAGGCGCTGCCCCGACTGGCGCTGGCGAACCTTCACCGCCCCGGCGCGGCGACCGACCGACTTGTCGTTGCGCTGGGGCTCGGCTTCTCGCTGTTCGTCGCGCTGGCGGTGATCGACTCGAGCCTGTCGGCCGAGCTGCGCGGCAGTGCGCCTGCTCGGGCGCCCCGCTTCTTCGCCGCGGACGTGCCGGCGGAGGAAGCCGCGACCTTCCGTGCCGCCGTCCGCACCGCCGCACCGACGGCGCGGATCGAGGCGGTGCCGTCGCTCCGCGGCGCGATCGTCGCGATCAAGGGTGTTCCGGTCACACAGCTCAAGACGCTGCCCGCCGACGCCTGGGTGCTGCGCGGCGACCGCACGCTTACCTGGTCGGCGACCGTGCCGCCGCGCAACCAGGTGGTTGCCGGGCGCTGGTGGCCGGCCGACTATCGCGGGCCGCCGCTCGTCTCGATCGAGGATCGTGCGGCACAGGCGCTTGGGTTGAAGATCGGCGACGCGATCACCGTATCGGTGCTCGGCGTCGACGTCCCGGCGCGGATCGCGGCGCTGCGCAAGATCGATTGGCAAGGGCTCGGTCTCAACTTCGCGATCGTCTTCTCGCCCGGCTATATCGAGGAAGCGCCGCACAGCCTGCTCGCGAGTATCTACGCCCCCCCGACGCACGACGGCGCGATCGCGCGTAGCGTCGGCGCGGCGATGCCATCGGTGACACTGATCCGGACCGGTGACGTCATCGGGCAGGTGTCCGCGCTGCTTGGGCAGATCGCCACCGCGGTGCGCGTCGCCGCAGCGGCGACGGTGCTCGCCGGGCTGGCGGTGCTCGTCGGCGCGGTGGCGGCGTCCGGACGAGCGCGCCGCTACGATGCCGTGGTGCTCAAGCTGCTCGGCGGCAGCACGCGGCAGGTGCTGGCCGCACAGGCGATCGAATATGCGCTGCTCGCCGCGCTGCTGTCGGCCGTCGCGCTGGCGGCGGGCGGGGCGGCGGGCTGGTATGTCGTGACCCACGTCTTCGACATGCATTGGGCACCTGATCCGATGCGCGTCGCGCTGACGCTCGGCGGCGCCAGCCTCGTCACGCTCGGCATCGGGGTGGCGGGCAGCGTGCCGGCGCTACGCGCGCGTCCGGCACAGATGTTGCGGACGCTATAGCGTCACCGGGCGGTCGGTTCGATCAGCGTCAGTACGTTGACGATCAGCCCGCGCATTGCCGCATGCGCGCCTGCGGCGTCGCCGGCGACGATCGCGTCGCGTACCGCGGTGTGTTCGGCGATGTTCGCGCTGCGCCCGGCGATCTGGTTGGTGAAGCGGATCGAGGTCCGCAGCGCGGTGCTCACCATCTCGCGGAATTGCACGAAGAACGGATTGTTGGATGCGCGCAGCACCGCGACGTGGAAGGCGATGTCGGCATCCAGCGTGTCGTCCTCGCCACGCTCCGCGGCCACCATCCGCGCCAGTCCTGCGGAGATAGCCGCCTGCTGCTCCGGCGTGCCGCCGCGCGCCGCCAATGCGGCGGCTTCGGGTTCGACGCCGATGCGAAGTTCGTTGAAGTGGCGAAGCAGGTCGATCGATGCCTCGCGCTCCAGCAACCAGCGTAGTACGTCGGGGTCGAGCAGGTTCCATGCATCCTGCGGCAGTACGAACGTGCCCTGCTTCGGACGAGCGCCGAGCAGCCCCTTCGCGGCCAGCATCTTCACCGCCTCCCGCGTCACGGAACGGCTGACGCCGTGCTCGCGCACGATGTCCGCTTCGTTCGGAAACGGCCGATCGACATAGTCGCCGACCACGATCGCGCGCCCCAGCTTTTCATGTAATCCGTAGGTCAGGTTGCGACCGAAAGCATGCTGCATCGGCGATTGTCTCCCCTCCGCGCCTGCACGGCACGGCATCGCGATGGGAGAGCGTATCGGCTGCGACACGCCGCTGCGAGCACATTCGGCAATCATCGCATTTTTGCGGCATGTTGCACCGCGGCACTTGAAGCATCCCGCTAAGCGGACATATTGTCCGCTTCCAACGACTCGCGGCATCATCCGCGAGCCGTCATTGTTGCTGGACCGAATATATGGCGGAAGAGGCTATATCCCCGAGCGAGCCGCACGGGCAGGCGCAGACCGACGCCGCACCCGCGCCGCGCCGTCGGCTCAGCGGCCGCGCCAAGGTGATCCTTATTGCCGTTGCGCTCGTGGTATTGATCGGCAGCGCGATCTGGTACGTGCAGTACAAGGCCCACGGCCAGTACATGCAGGAAACCAACGACGCGCAAGTCCGCGCCGACATGGTGACGGTCGCGCCGCGTGTCGCCGGCTATGTCGCCGAAGTGTTCGTCGCTGACAATCAGGACGTTCGTGCCGGCCAACCACTGGTGCGGATCGACCCGCGGAACTCGCGCGCGCAGGCTGCGCAGGCGGAGGCGCAGATCGCGGTCGCCGACGCGCAGGCCGATAGCGCACGCGCCCAGGTTCGCGAGCAATATGCCGCGATCGACCAGGCGCGCGCGCAGCTCGCCTCCGCGCGCGAGAAGGCCGCGCACGACGCGGCCGAAGTCGCCCGTTACCGACCGCTCGCCGCTTCGGGCGCCGAAACGCGTCAGCAACTCGCCCAACTGCAGCTCGCCGCGCGCCAGTCCGCGCAGGCGGTCCGCGCGCAGGACGCCGCGGTCGCGATGCAGCAGCGTCGCGTCGCCACGTTCGAGACGCAGGTGAAGCAGGGCTTGGCGCAGGCGCAGGCAGCGCGCGCGCAGCAAAGCGCCGCCGATGTCGATCTCAACGCCACGCTGATCCGCGCTGCGATCAATGGGCGCGTTGGCGATAGGACGGTCGAGGTCGGCCAATATGCCGGCACCGGTACGCGGCTGATGTCGCTGGTGCCGCTCGACAAGCTCTACATCACCGCCAATTTCAAGGAAACGCAGCTGGCGCTGATGCGTCCCGGCCAGCCGGTCGAGATCAAGGTCGATGCGCTGGACGGCATCGCGCTGAAGGGCCGCGTCGCCAGCTTCTCGCCGGGAACGGGCGCGCAATTCTCATTGCTGCCGCCGCAGAACGCGACCGGCAATTTCACCAAGATCACGCAGCGCGTACCAGTGCGCATCGCGCTGGAAGCGACTCCGCAGACCCGACGCCTGCTGGTGCCCGGCCTCTCGGTCGAAGTGACGGTCGATACCAGCAGCGCCAAGGACGATATCGAGCGGTTGCGCGACGAGCAGCGCAAGGCGAACCGGCAGGAGCGCTGAGCGTGGCGAGCGCCGCTCCCCCCGCCAGCGGACACGCGCGGGCCGATCTGCCCGCGGGCGGCGCCGAGCGGGCGGACCTCGCCGCATGGCTGGCGGTCGCGGCGGGCACGCTCGGCGCCTTCATGGCGACGCTGGACATCTCGATCGTCAATTCGTCGCTGCCGACGATCCAGGGCGAGATCGGCGCCAGCGGCACCGAAGGAACGTGGATCGCGACCGCCTATCTCGTCGCGGAGATCGTCATCATCCCGATGGCCGCGTGGTTGGAACGGCTGCTCGGGCTGCGCACCTTCCTGCTGATCGCCGCGGTGCTGTTCACGATCTTCTCCGTGATCTGCGGCACTGCCGACACGTTGCCGCAGATGATTTTCGGGCGGATCGGCCAAGGCTTCACCGGCGGCGCGATGATCCCTACCGCGCAGACGATCATCGCCCAGCGCCTGCCACGCTCGCAGCAACCGATCGGCATCGCTGCATTCGGGATGACCGCGATCCTCGGCCCGGTGCTGGGGCCATTGGTCGGCGGCTGGCTGACCGAGAACATCAGCTGGCACTATGCCTTCTTCCTCAACCTGCCGATCTGCGGCATCCTGGTCCTGCTGCTACTGATCGGCCTGAAGCACGAGCCGTCGCGGCTGCATCTCTTCCGTGAGGCGGACTGGCTCGGCATCGCCGGGCTGGCGCTCGGCCTCGGCGGGCTGACGGTGTTCCTCGAGGAAGGGCAGCGCGAGCAGTGGTTCTCCTCCGAGCTGATCCGCTACATGTTCGCGGTCACCGTCCTCGGCTTCGGACTGCTGATCGCCGGGCAGTTCCTTGCGCGCCGCCCGGTCATCAAGCTCCGGCTGTTGCTCGACCGGCAGTTCGGGTCGGTGGCGGTAATGGGGCTGGTGCTCGGCGTCGTCCTCTACGGCACGTCCTACGCGATCCCGCAGTTCCTCGCCGCGATCGCCAATTACAACGCGCTGCAATCCGGCAAGGTCGTGCTGCTCGCCGGCATACCCAGCTTCGTGATGATGGCGATCGTCCCGATCCTGCTGGTGCGCGTCGACATCCGGGTCGCGGTGGGGGCGGGATTGCTCATCATGGGGGCGTCGGCGCTGCTCGACGCGAACCTGACGATCGACTCGGTCGGCAGCGACTTCACCGAATCGCAGTTGCTGCGCGGCGTCGGCCAGATCCTGGCGATGCTGTTTCTCAGCCAGGCCGCGATCCGCTCGGTCCCGCCTTCCGAAGCCGGTGACGCGTCCGGGCTCTTCAGCGCGATGCGCAATCTGGGCGGCAGCTTCGCGCTGGCCGGCATCGCGATCATCCAGGACCAGAGGTCGTGGTTCCACGCACGCCGGATCGAGGAAACGCTCAACGCCAATTCGGTGCACGTGCAGGATTACATGGCCGCAACTGCCCGGTCGCTCGGCGGGCCGCAAACGGCGCTTCGCGCGCTGGGGCAGCAGATCCAGGGGCAGGCGCTGGTGATGACCTACAACGACATCTTCTGGATCATGGGCATGGGCACCTTGGCGGTGCTGCCGCTGGTGATGTTCCTCCGTCCGCTTCCCAAGGGCGCCGCGCCGGCGGCGATGCATTGATGCGCCATCTCGCTTCCCTCCTCACGCTCGCGCTGCTCGGCGCGTGCACCGTCGGCCCGAACTACAAGGGGCCGCCCGCCGTCGCCTCCGACGCGGCGACGCGCGGCACGTTCGTGCGCGCACAGGACAACGCGCTTACACCCGCTCCCGGGCTGGCGCGCTGGTGGGAACCACTCGGCGATGCGACGCTGACCGCCCTGGTCGACGATGCGCTTGCGCACAGCCCGACGATCGACGCCGCTGCGGCAAACCTGCGCGCCGCGGAAGCGCAATACCGGCAGCAGCGCGCCGCCCGCCTTCCCAGCGTCAGCGCCAGCGGAGTCTATCTCGACGCTCGCCTTCCCGGCACCGCGCTGGGCGGCGCGAGCGACGGCGGCAGCGGCGACACCTCGCTCGAATTCTACAACCTAGGCGGCATGGCATCATGGGAACCGGACCTGTTCGGTGGCGGTCGCCGCGCGCTCGAACAGCGTCGCGCCACCAGCGAGCAGCGTTTCGCGCAACTCGCCGACGCGCAGGTCACGCTCTCGGCGCAGGTGGCGCAGGCCTATGTCGGCTTGCGCGACGCACAGGCACGCGCAGCGCTGAATGCGCAGTCCAGCGCCTTGCAACGCCGCCAGCTTGCGCTCGTGCAGCAACGCTACACCGCCGGCACCGCCTCCGCTTTGCAGGTCGAACGGCTCCAGAACCAGCTTAACAGCACCGATGCGCAGACCATCCCGCTCGCCGCGCAGATCGACGAATACAAGGGTCAGCTTGCGATCCTGACGGGTCGCGCGCCCGGCGCGCTCGATGCGACGCTCGCGCCCATTGTGCCGGTGCCGCTTCCACCCGCGCAGGTGCCGATCGGCAATCCCGCGACACTGATCGCGCACCGCCCCGATATCCGTGCGGCCGAGCGCGCGCTGGCGGCGGGCAATGCGCAGATCGGCGTCGCCACCGCGCGGAAGTTCCCGTCGCTCAAGCTGCTCGGCGTCGTCGGGCTCGGCGGCACCGGAATCTCCGACGTGCTCGATCCGTCGAAGCTGGCAACGGTGGCTGCGCCGATGCTCAGCTGGTCGTTCCTGGATTTCGGGCGGAACCGCGCCGCCGTGCGCCAGGCGGAGGCGCAGCGCGACGCCGCGGAGGCGCAATACCGCCAAACCGTGCTGGAGGCGTTGCAGGATGCCGAGACCAGCCTGTCGCGCTTCGGCAACACGCGCGCGCAACTGGCGCAGTTGCTGCTCGCCGAGCAATCCGCCGCGCGCGCTGCCCGCCTGAACGGACAGCGTGTCGAAGCCGGGACCAGCACGCTCGTCGATCAACTCGACATCGAGCGTCAGCGCCTCTCCGCGGCGATCGCGGCCGAGCAGGGCCGTGCGCAGCTCACCGGAAACTACATCGCGATCCAGAAGAGCCTCGGGCTCGGCTGGGCCGAGCCGCCGGCTTCAGCGCGGCCGTAGCCCGACGGTCACCAGCGCCAGCGCCTCGTCGAGCAGCGCATCACGGCGCGTGGCCGGGGCCGGCATGATGATCGCGCCCAGCATCCGCATCGCCAGCATCAGTTCGCGCGCGCCCAGCCCCTCCGCCAGCGTCCCCTCGCGATGGGCCTGCGTCGCCAGCGGCTCGAGCAATCCTTCCAGCCGCTCGCGCAGGCCGTCGAACGCCGCGCGATCCTCGCCGTCCAGCGGCATGTCGATCGCCAGCCGCGCGAACAGCCGCGTCGCGTCCGCACCCTCGATCACGATCCGCGCCAACGCCCGGTCGAGCGGCAGATCGACATCGACCAGTCGCCCGAGCCGATCGACCTCGCGCTCCAGCACCGCGAGCGCCAGCGCCATCCGATCCTTGAAGTTGCGGTAGAAGGTCCCGCGCCCGACCCCCGCGGCATCGGCCACCTCCTCCAGAGGCACGAAATAGCCGGAGCGCGCGAAGCATATCCGCGCCGCCTCGATCAGCGCCGAACGCCGCGCGAGCGCATCGCGACGCCGGGTGCGTGGACCCTCGCCACCGGTACCGTCCTCTTCGCTGCCGCGGGCGTCGCGCCCGTCCGCGGTGCTCAGCGTGCGGAAACGCGCAATGGCGAGTGGCCGATCTTGCGCGCCAGCCCGGCCGGATCGCTCAACCGCACATGCCCGACCCGCCATTGCAGGTCCCCTTCGCGACGCGCCTGTTGCAACATGCGATTGACGTGCACCGACGTGAGCCCCAGCGCGTCGGCGAGCGTCTCCTGCGTCAACGGCAGGTCGAACCCGTCGCCCGCGACCGTCCCGCTCAGCGTCAGCCGCTCATGCAATTCCAGCAACAGGTCGGTGATCCGCTCCTGCGCATTCAGGCGCCCCAGCCGCGTGATCTGCGCCAGCAGATGTCCCTCGTCCATCGCACGACTGATCGCATAGGCGACATGCAGCGGCGAACCCGGCTCGGCAGCCGGTAACGGGCACACCGTCACGTCCGACATCGCTATCACGGTCGCCACCGCCAGCGCATGTGGATGTTCGGAGGAGCCGATCAGGTCGCCGGGCAGCAGGAAGCTGAGGAACTGCCGTCGCCCATCGGGCAGCAGCCGCACCCGTGCCGCCCAGCCGGACAGCAGCAGCAACGGCTCCTCGATCTCGCGCCCCTCGGTCACGATGTCGCGCCGCGGGCGGACGCCGCGGGCGAGTGCCAATGCCGCGGTCAACGCAGCGACCGCCGGGCCGTCCAGCGGTGCAAGCGCCATCAGGCGGGTCAGCGCCGGCTCACGCATTTCGCTGCGCAATTGTCCCCTGATCATCGGACTTCCTCCATCCCGCATAGTGCGTGTACCGCCGCGATCACTGCATCGCTGTCGAACGGCTTGGCCAGTAGCGGAACATTCCGCAGCGGCTCGGGCAACGTCCAGGCGTCATAGCCGGTCAGAAACAGAAAGGGCACACCCAGCGCCTGCAACCGTTCCGCGACCGGAAAAGACATCGCGCTGCCGAGGTTCACGTCGAGCAACGCCACATCCACGCGCTCTCGTTCGACGATCGCGAGCGCGTCGGCCAGTCGACCGACCGGCCCGACCACCTCCACGCCTTCCGCCTGCAGCACACGCTTCAGGTCGGACGCGATGAAATACTCATCCTCCACGATCAGAAGGCGTCTGCCTGACAGAGTGCCGTTGATGGTCAGAACGTGTTCCCTTCCTCGTGCAGCGGCATCGCAATCGAACAGCGTACGCCACCGCCCGCGAACGCCAACTGCGTTTGCGCACCATATTGATATGGCAACGCTTCGCAGATCAGTTCCGTACCAAAACCCTGTCGATTCGGCGAGATAGCGATTACCGGCACGCCCCGCTCCGCCCACGTGAGGTGCACGCCACGCGTTCCGTCGTCTGCGACGTCGGTGGACCAGACGATCTCCAGTGCGGCGCCCGGCACCTTCAGCGCGCCATATTTGACGGCGTTGATCGCCAGTTCGTGCACTGCGAGCCCGATCGCCTCCGCGGCGCGCGGCGGCAACGGCACATCCGGGCCGGACAGCGACAAGGCCTCGCCATCCGCGACGCCCACGCTCAGCAGTTCGTCGCGGATCAGGTTCTCCAGATCGACATGCCCGCTGGCCGTCTGCGTCACGATCGCCTGCGTACGCGCCAGCGCGTCGAGCCGCCCGCGGAAATGGTCGGCGACATCCTCCAGCGCCCCGCCCGTGTCCGCGGTCCGCGCGAAGACCGAGCGTACCACCGTCAGGATGTTGCGCACGCGATGCTGCAATTCTGCGACCAGCCGTCGCTGCCGCTCCTCCAGCAGGTGCAGGTCGTGGACGTCGGTCGCCGCACCGAACCAGTGCGTCACGCTTGATTCCGCATCGCGCATCGGTGCCTGCCGCATCAGGAACCAGCGATAGGCGCCCTCGCGTCCCCGAATCCGCATCTGCCGTTCCAGCGGCTCTCCGTTGCTGTACGACCGCCGGAACGCCTGCTCCGCCCCGGCGCGATCGTCGGGATGAACCGCGTCCAGCCAGCCCCATGCCGCGATCTCGTCTTCGCTCTGCCCGGTCAGCTCGGCCCATTGGCTGTTCGACATCTTGTTGTGCCCGGCGCCATCGGTCCGCCACAGGATCGCCGGCACCAGTTCGATGCTGACGCGCCGCATCTCCTCGCTCTCACGCAGCGCCAGTTCGGCACGCTTGCTGTAGAGCGCCTGCACGATGGCGGGCGCGAGTTCCTCTACCGCCAGCCGATCGATCTCGCGGAAGCCGCCGGGTCGGTTACCCAGTCCAATCACGCCCACCAGCCGCCCCTGCCGGTGCAGCGGCACGCCCAGGAACGAGGCGAGCGGGGGGTGTCCGTGCGGCGTACCGATCGCATCGGGGTGGCGCGGCGCGTCGTTGGCGATCAGGCTGGCGTCGTCGTGGATCACACGCCCGTACAGCCCATGCAGGTCGAGATGCGTCGGCAACGTCTCTGGCCCGAGCCCCGGCCACATGCGGTGGAACACCGCCCATGCGCGATCGCTTATCGCCAGGTCGTGGAGCTTGTCGCCCGTCGGGGTCATCTCGGCCATGAAGCTGAATTCGGCGCCGGTGACGTCCTCCGCCACCGCCAGACAAAGCCGCCCCAGCGCCTCCTCGGATGTCGCGCCCAGCGCTTCGTGGAAAATGCGGTTGATCGCCTGCAACACCGCATTCTTCCGCGCGAGCGTCGCCAGCAGGTCGCTCTCGTCGTGCAGCCCGAGCGTCAACCTGGCCTCCTCGCTTCGTGTCCGCCGTCCCCGCATTCCGGGACGACTCGCGTCAGCGTCGCTGACCCAAACTGACGATCTCCCCGCGACGATGCAAGCGGGTGATCAGCGGCCTTCGCCGGCCAGATAGCGCGCAAGCGGATCGATCAACTCCTCGGGGATCCGGCGGGCGATCACCGGCATCACGTTTTGCGGCAATCGCGCGTCGATCTCCTTGCCATCGCCCTTCCAGTACCGCAACCGCGCCGCGATGTAACCGGCGCGCTGTCCCGCGAGCACCGGCTGCGGCTTGCCCGCGCCGTGGCAGCTTGCGCACGCCGGCAACTGCCGCTCGGGCAAGCCTCGCTGGACGATGACCCGCGCCCGCCGATCGCCCCGCGGCCTAGCGCCGAGCCCCGGCAACGCCGCGAAGTGCGTCGCCAGCGTCCGGCGCTCGGCGGCGGTCAGCGTCGCCGCCACATTCCCCATCACCGCGCTCGCCCGACGTCCGTCGCCATATGCGGCCAGCGCCGCTTCCAGGTAACCGGCGTGTTGCCCACCGAGGACGGGGATATCCGGCTGCCCGCGTCCACGCCCGTCGCTGCCGTGACATGCGACGCAGCCGGCCAGCACGTTGCTACCCAGCGCACGCACGTCGGTGGTGCCCGCTCCCTGTGCCTCGCCACCAAGCGCACGATATTGCGCCGGCGTCATGCCGGGCAAGCGGCGGACGAACGCAACCATGCGCCGGATCTCGTCGTCACGCCCCGCCGCGCCCCACGCCGGCATCCCGGAATATTTCACGCCGTGCCGCAGGATGTAGAACAACTGCCCGTCGGTCCACGCGCGCGCGTTGACGGACAGATCGGGCGCGGGCGGCATCGCCTTCTGCATCACTGGCGAAGGGCGTTGTCCCGGTGCGCCGTGGCAGCTGGCGCAGGCGGCGGCGAAATGCCCGGCCGCACTCACCAGCCGGCCGTCGGTTACGATCGGATCGTCCGGCGAATCGAAGAAGCTGTGGGTCTTCACCGAATTGCGCATCGTCCAGTGCAGGAACCATTCGGTTGCCGCCCAATGCCCCGACGACGCGGCGATGTTGAAGATGCCCGACCACGCGAACAGCAGCCCCGCCGCCGCCAGCGTCATGAGCGCCGCGAACGCGCGTTTCCATGTCACCCGGATCGTCATGCCGCCGCGCGCTCCTTCAACAACGTTCCCAGCAGCGCCAGGCCGCCCAGGCAATAGGCCGCGCCGCCTGCCACCAGCATCACCACCCCGCCGAGTTGCTGGTCGGCCAGCGCGTCCAGCCCAGGCGCGGGATGCATTGCCATCATCGCATAGAGCGGCCGCGGCGCGAGCCCGATCAGCGCACCCAGCAAGGTCATGTGCATCGACGTCAGCAGCAACGCCGCCACCCCCGCAGCGGGATGCGCCAGCGCCGCACGCCACAAGGCGATGCCGACACCCAGGAACATCGCTTGCTCGACCAGCGCCACGGCCATGTGCGCATCCGCAAGCGCGCGCACCGCGGGCGCGTGCCAGGCCCAGACCACGACGAACTCCACCATGGCCCAGCCGAGCGGCGCCCCACCGCTGCCGCCCCCGCCAACCCTCCGCTTCGCCAGCCCGAAGGCCAGGACCGGCGCGGCCACCGCCACCGCACCCATATGCGCGGCCATGTGCCCGGTCATGCCCAGCCCGGCGAACGCCAGCGCGGTCGTCGCCAGCGCGAGAAGCACCCCCGCGATCACCGGCAATCCGTCAGCATCAGCGCGGGCGCGGCGGTGAAGATCACCGCCACGAAGCTCAACCCCGCCAGCAGCAGCGTCGAGGTCGCGAGGAAGCGCAGGCGGTCGATATCGGTGCCCTCGTCGTGCGGCGCCGGGTCGCCGGGGGTGCGGGATTGCACCCACGCGATCCACCCGGATGCGACGATGATCGCCAGCGCCGCCACCGTCCCGATCACGAACGCTGTCGTGAAGCGCGGAAAGGCGCCTTGCTTCGCGCAGCTGACCGCCACCCACAGGTAGCAGAACAGGAAATGTCCCGCCCATACCCCTGGCGGGACGATCAGCGTCCACAGCGTGACGCGCAGCCCGCGGACGCGGTGCCGCAACCCCCGGCGCTCGGGGCCGTGCGGCGTCTCGTTCTTCATGCCGCCCCCGGAAAGAGGCCGATCGTGGCGTAGGTGACCAGCGCCGTCAGCGCCATGAAGTGCTGGTAGACGGTGATGTTACGCACGTCGGCATCGTATTTCGGGGTCATCTTGCCCGCCAGGCTGCGCGCCAGCGTGTAGAGCTGCATGATTGCGCCGACGCCGGCATGCGCGGTCGTCCAGATCACCAAGGTCCAGACGATCGCCGGATAGACGTGCAGCTTGGGCGCCAGGCCCGACAACCACGGTCCGGCCAGCCCGGCGCCGACCGCTGCCAGCGACGCCAGCGCACCCGCCGCCAGCAATCCCCGCGCCATGCCGACCGCGCCACGCGCATTCGTCTCGCGCGCCGCGACGGTCGTCAGCCATCCCGCCAGCGACACGCCAAGCGCGACCATCGGCCAGAACGTACCCGGCCCTTCCATCCCTACGCCGCTGGGCGGGAAGTTCTCATGCCGCGTCCAGAAGAAGAAATATCCGAACACCAGACCGGAAAAGGCGGTGGCGTCCGCCATCATCGTGATGAACATCGCCCACCAGCCGCTCGCCGAAACGCCGGAGATATAGAGCGGCAGCTCGATGCCGTGGCCGATCGCCTTGCTATCCTTCTCCGGGATTTCCGCGGTCCCGGTCCACAGCCACCACAGGATCATCGCCAACGTCACGACCGCACCGACGAGCGACGCCCAGTAAAGGTGATAGGTGGTCAGGATGAAGACGCTGCCCAGCGCGACCGCGGTCAGCATCGGCTTGATGCTCGGCCCGCCCAGCCGCACCACCTGCACGGGACGCGCATCGAGCACGCTGGTGACGATCGTCTCGCGCCGTCCCTCTTCGGCGTCCGGCAGGAAGAACCGCCCCTCATCGACCTTGGCGACGAAGTCCTTCTGATCCCAGATCGGATAACGGCTCTCGATCAACGGCACCGAACGGACACCCCAATCTTCGTCGTCGGGATGCGCCAGCCATTCCAGCGTGCCAGCATCCCACGGATTGCGCGGCGACTTCTTTCGTCGCGGGCTCAGCATCAGGTCGACGCACACGATCGCCACGCCGGTTGCGAACACCCACGATCCGATCGTCGAGGCCATGTTCAGCCCACCGATCCCCAGTTCCGCCGGATAGGTGAACACGCGCCGCGGCATCCCCAGCAGGCCGGAAAAGTGCATCGGAAAGAACGTCAGGTTCGCGCCGCCGAACAGGAACCAGAAAGCGGTGCGCCCCATCCGGTCGGACAGCTTCTTGCCGGTGATCAGCGACCAGTAATAATATAGTCCGCCGAACAGCGGGATCAGCGTGCCGCCGATCAGCACGTAGTGCAGGTGCGCGACGATGAAGTAGGTGTCGTGCGCCTGCCAGTCGAACGGTGCGATCGCCACCATCACGCCGGTGAGTCCGCCGATCACGAAGATCGCGATCGACCCCGTCACGTACAGCAGCGGCGTCGACCAGACCACGCGCCCGGCCCACATCGTCGCGATGAACGCGAAGATCTGAATGCCGGTCGGGATCGCCACCGCCTCCGACGCCGCCGAGAAGAACGCCAGGCTGATCTTGGGCAGCCCGGTCGTGAACATGTGGTGCACCCACAGCCCGAACGACAGGAACGCCGTGCCCACCGCCGCCAGCACGATCCACGGGTAACCCAGCAGATGCCGCCGCGCGAAGGTCGGCACGATCATCGCGAACAGCGCGATGGACGGCAGGAAGACGATGTAGACTTCCGGGTGGCCGAAGATCCAGAACAGGTGCTGCCACAGGATGGGGTCGCCGCCCTTGGCCTGGTCGAAGAACGGCCAGCCGAGCAACCGCTCCATCTCGAACAGCACGTCGCCCGCGATCAATGGCGGGAAGGCGAACAGGATCATCACCGCCACAACCAGGATGTACCAGGCGTAGAGCGGCATCAGGTTCAGCCGCATCCCCGGCGGGCGGCATTTCAGCACCCCGACAATCAGCTCCACCGCCGCCGCCACCGACGACACCTCGATGAAGCTGAGGCCCAGCATCCAGATGTCGGCGCCCAGCCCGCTCAGGTCGGTGCGGGTCGTGAACGGCGGATACATGAACCAGCCGCCATCCGGCGCGACGTTGAAGAAGATCGAGCCGGTGACGAACACGCCGCCGATCAGGAAACTCCAGTAACCGAACGCGGACAGTCGCGGGAACGGCAGATCGCGTGCGCCCAGCAGCTGGGGGAGCAGGATGATCGAGACCGCCTCGAACATCGGCACCGCGAACAGGAACATCATCATCGACCCGTGCAGCGTGAACAGCTGGTTGAAGGTCGCGGGTGAGACAAGGTCGTTGTCGGGAACGGCGAGCTGTGCGCGCATGATCATCGCCAGCACGCCCGCGAACAGCATGAAACCGAACGCGGTCAGCGTGTACCACACGCCGACCTGGTTGTTGTTCGTGTCGGTCCAGCGGAAGAACCAGCCGCTCGGCGGCTTCCACACCGCGCGCAGCCGCTCTTCCTGCGCGGCGCGAAGGGCCGGATCGTCCTGCGCGTGGAGACTCATTTCAACTGCTCCAGCCAGCGCGCGATCGTCGCGGCGTCATCGTTCGTCATCTGCGGATAGGTGGGCATCCGCGCGCCGGGCTTTACGGTCGGGGCATGCCTGATGAAGCGCACCAGGTTGGCCTGCGTCATCGGCTGGATGCCGGCGCCCAGCGCGGCGCGCGTCCCGATATGCGTCAGGTCCGGCCCGATCGCGGCCGCGGACAGCCCGCGTACCTGATGGCATCCGCCGCAACCGTTCGCCGCGAACAATCGGGCGCCGTCACCGCCGACGCGCGCCGGCGCGCGCTGTCCCGCCAGCCACGCGTCGAATGCCGCGGGCTCCATCGCGACGACATCGAACGCCATCAACGCGTGGCTCAGGCCGCAGAACTCGGCACACTGGCCGCGAAAGCGCCCGGCACGCGTCGCGTGGACGACCAGCTTGTTCGTGCGCCCCGGCACCATGTCCATCTTGCCGGCAAGCCCGGGCACCCAGAAACTGTGGAGCACGTCGCCCGCCTCCAGCAGCAGTTCGACGTTCCGGCCGACCGGCACGCGCACTTCGTTGGCGCCGTCGACCGGAATCGCGCCCGACGGCTGGTATCGGACCCGCCACCAGAATTGCTCGCCTTCGACCTTAATGCGCAGGTCGTCGGCCGCTACCGCGATCGGCCGCATCGCCGGCAACGTGGACACCAGCAACGTCAGCAGCACGACGGTCGGCACCACCCCGCCCGCCCACAGCACCAGCCGCATCCCCTGCCGGTGGGTAAGCGCGCCCTCGCGCGATCGACCGGCGACGATCATCAATCCGGCAAGTGCGGTGGCGATCACCACCGCCCCCAGCACCATCCATCCCGTCAGCCCGGCCAGCCACGCCGCCTCCCTGCCGAACGTCGTAAACGCCGATTGCCGCCCCGATCCGAAAATTGTCGCCCCCTGCCAGTGCCAGACAAAGGTCGGTTGTGCAGCGTTGGTTCCTGCGGCGACGATGACGAATTGTTGCTCTGCTTGCCGCCCGTCGCCGCGGATCGTCTGCGACAGTGCACGGTTATCCCGGCATGACCGAACGACACGAACATCCCTGGTGGGAAAGCGGCACCGTCTACCAGGTCTATCCGCGCTCGTTTCAGGACAGCGACGGCGACGGAATCGGCGATCTCGCCGGGATCGAACGTCGGCTCGACCACATCGCGCGGCTGGGCGTCGACGCGATCTGGCTGTCGCCGATCTTCCCGTCGCCGATGGCCGACTTCGGCTATGACGTCGCCGATTATTGCGCGATCCATCCGATGTTCGGCGATCTCGCCGCCTTTGACCGGCTGCTTGCCGCGGCCCATGCCCGTGGACTGAAGCTGCTGCTCGATTTCGTCCCGAACCATACGTCGGACCAGCATCCGTGGTTCGTGGCGAGCCGCTCGTCGCGCACCGATCCGAAGCGCAACTGGTACGTCTGGCGCGATCCCGCCCCTGACGGCGGGCCGCCCAACAACTGGATCAGCGACTTCGGCGGCTCGGCGTGGGAGCATGACCCGGCCAGCGGGCAATATTATCTGCACGCCTTCCTGCGCCAGCAACCCGACCTCAACTGGCGCAATCCGGCGGTCAAGACCGCGATGTTCGACGCGATGCGCTTCTGGTTCGAACGTGGCGTGGACGGCTTTCGCATCGACGTACTGTGGCACATCGTGAAGGCGGCGGACTTCCCCGACAATCCGGCCAATCCCTATTGGCGCCCCGGCATCACCGAGCGTGACCGGCTGATCCAGCAGCATTCCACCGACCAGCCGGAGGCCCATGCGATCGCCGCGGAGATGCGCAAGCTCGCCGACGGATATGGCGCCAAGGGTCAAGGGCGCGTGCTGATCGGCGAGATCTTCCTCCCCAACGATCGCCACGCGCGCTGGTTCGGCACCGCCGACCGCCCGCAGGTCCACCTGCCGTTCAACTTCCAGTTGATCGAGAATGCGTGGGAAGCCGCAACGCTGCGGGAGATGATCGCCGCGTACGAGGCGTCGCTGCCGCCGCACGGTTGGCCGAACTGGGTGATCGGCAGCCACGACGCCCCGCGCATCGCGGCGCGGATCGGCGAAGCGCAGGCCCGTGTCGCCGCAATGCTGCTGCTCACGCTGCGCGGTACGCCGACACTGTACCAGGGCGACGAACTCGGGATCGGCAAGGTCGATATCCCGCCCGACCGTGTCCGCGATCCGCAGGAATTGCGCCAGCCCGGCATCGGGATCGGCCGCGACCGGTCACGCACGCCGATGCCATGGGACGATACCGCGCAGGCCGGCTTCTCCACCGCTGAGCCGTGGCTGCCGCTCAACCCGGACTGGCGGACCCGCAACGTCGCGGCGCAGGAACGCGATCCGGCATCGATGCTGACGCTCTATCGCCGACTGCTGGCGCTGCGGCGGGCGCATCCCGCGCTCGCGGTCGGCGACTTCCGGTTGCTTGATGCCGCGGACGGCGTGCTCGCCTATGAGCGATGCCGTGGCGACGCGGTGCTGCGGGTGGCGCTCAACCTGACGGATGCACCGAAGCCGCTGCCTTTTACCGGCGCGGTCCTGCTGTCGACGCTCGACGGCGCGCGCGGCGACACGTTAGGTGCGAACGAGGGCATCATCTGCCAATAGCGTCGCCACGGTGTGGACCCGGCACGGGAAGCCGAAGGGATTGTTACCAATGAAGATCGCCATGCTTGCCCCGATCGCGTGGCGCACGCCCCCGCGCCACTACGGACCGTGGGAGCTGGTGACGCACCTGCTGACCGAAGCGCTCGTCGAACGCGGCGTCGACGTCACGCTGTTCGCCACGCTCGACAGCGTCACCGCTGCCACGCTCGACGGCGTGGTACCGGCGCCTTATTCCGAAGACCCGAGCGTCGACGCGAAGGTGTGGGAACATCGCCACCTGTCGCACCTGTTCGCGCAGGCCGACCGCTTCGATCTCATCCATAACCAGGCCGACTTTCCGGCCCATGCATTCGCGCCTTTGGTCGACACGCCGATGGTCACCACCATCCACGGCTTTTCCTCGGATCGCATCCTGCCGATGTACGCGCCGTTCCAGGATCGCGTGCATTACGTAGCGATCAGCGATGCGGACCGCCATCCGGACCTGCGCTACGCCGCCACGATCCACCATGGCATCCCGCTCGACGACTTCCGCTTCGATCCGGTCGGCAGCGACGACCTGTTGTTCTTTGGCCGCCTCCACCCCGACAAGGGTGCCGCGGAGGCGATCGCCGCCGCCCGTGCCGCCGGCCGCGCGCTCGACCTGTACGGGATCGTGCAGGATCAGGGCTATCACGATCGCGCCGTGGCACCCGAACTCGACGCACGGATCCGCTACCACGGCGCGGTCGGCGGGGAGGCGCGAATCGCGGCACTCGGCGGCGCGCGGGCGCTCCTCCACCTCATCAACTTCGACGAACCGTTCGGATTGTCGGTGATCGAGGCACTGGCATGCGGCACGCCCGTGATCGCAGCGCGCCGCGGCTCGATGCCCGAGCTGATCGACCATGGCGTCACCGGTTTCCTGGTCGACAGCCCCGCCGAAGCAGTCGACGCGATCGAGCGCGCCGGCGAGATCGAGCGCGCCGCCTGCCGCCGCGCGGTGGCCGAGCGGTTCAGCGTGGGGCGGATGGCCGACGCCTATATCGCGCTCTACCGCGATATCCTCGGCTGAGGCGGCCGCGGGCCGCATCGGCAGCGCGTGCTCGCTTGGGTGCCGTCCCGCCCGCGTCCTTACAGATGCCGTTTGCCCAGCTTCCGCGCCAGCGTCCGACGATGCATACCCAGCCGTCGCGCCGCCTCGGACACGTTGAACCCGCAATCCGCCAGCGTCTGGTGTATATGCTCCCATTCCAGCGTGCGCAGCGAGGTGGGCGGCGCGACCAGCTCGACCGACGCGTCACCTTCCTCACCCGCCTGGAACGCCGCCTCGATATCGTCGGAATTCGCCGGCTTCGACAAATAGTTGGTGGCACCCAGCTTCACGGCCTCCACGGCGGTCGCAATGCTGGCGAAGCCGGTCAGCACCACGATCCGCATCGCCGGATCCAGCGCGTGCAGGCGTGCCACGCATGTCAGGCCCGACGCATTGCCCAGCCGCAGGTCGACCACCGCATGATCGGGGCGCAGCGCGGCGACGGTCGCGTCCAGTTCCTCCGGGTCGGTGATCGCGCGCACCTGATAGCCGCGCCGCTCGAACGAGCGCGCCAGCGTCCGCGCGAGCACCTCGTCGTCCTCGATGATCAGCAGCCGCCGCTCGGTCATGCCCCCTCCTCCGGGATCGAGATCGCGGCGATCGGCAGCGTCAGCGTCACCTCGCCGCCCCCGCCGTCGCGATTGCGCGCCGACACGGTGCCCCCCAGCGTTCGCAGCACGTTTACCGCGAGGAACAGCCCCAGCCCGGCACCGCGCCGCGTCTTGGTGCTCAGGTAGGGCTTGCCGAGCCCGTCGAGGATCGCGGGCGCGAAACCGCGCCCGTCGTCGCGCACCGACAGCACCAGCCGGTCGCCGTCCCACCACGCGCACAGTGCCACCTTCCGCCCGCCCGCCTCCACGGCATTGTCGAGCAGGTTGGTGATCGTCTGCGCCAGCGCCCGGTCGGCAACGATCCGCGGGTCGCCGGTCATCAGATGTTCGTAGGCGGCCGCGACCTGCGTCTTGCCACGCCAGTCGCCGACGATCCCCGAAAGGAACGTCTTCAGTGTCGTGCGCACCGGCGCGTTGCCGCGCACCTCGCCGGATGCGAGCAGCACCTGGCTGAGGATGTCCTTGCAGCGCGTCACCTCGGTGCGCATGTCCTCGAGGTCGGCGAGCAGTGCCGGCGACGTGGCGATCGCCGGCTCGCGCCGCCAGTCCCCCAGCATCACCGCGATCGAGGACAGCGGTGTGCCCAGCTCGTGCGCGGCACCGCTGGCGAGCAACCCCATGCGTACGATATGCTCCTCCTCCGCCGCGCGCTGCCGTAGCGCTGCGAGCCGCGCATCGTGTTCGGAGACGTTGCGCACGATCCGCGTCACGAACAGCGCCAGCAACGTCGCGGTGAGCGTGAAGTTGAACCAGCTCCCCGCGACATACGGCCCTGACAATGACGAGGACCAGCCGGCGGGAAGCGCGAACGGCGGCGCGAAATGCGCCAGCCACGCGAACAGCGCGCTGGTCAGCGCGACCATCGCCCAGCTCGCATGCTCGCGTAGCAGCAGCGCGGCGATCACCACCTGAAGCAGGAACAGCGTCACGAACGGGTTGCCCACCCCGCCGCTCAGGTACAATTGCGTCGTCAGGCACGCCACGTCGACCAGCAGCGTCGCGAAGAGCGCGCCATAGGTAATCGGCCGCTGGCCCACGAGCTGCCCGATCGCGACGTTCAGCGCGACCAGCACCCCAACCGCGCCCAGCATCGGAGCGAGCGGCAGATGCACGCCGACAACGAAATGGACGAGCAGGATCGTGGCAAACTGCCCGCCGACCGCCAGCCAGCGCAGGATCGACAACAGCCGCACGTTGCGCCGCCCCGCATCCTCGCGCAGCCCGGTTCCGGCGATGATATCCGATGCGGCCATCACCGGTCCTTACGGCGGATCGGGCACATATTGCCAGCCGCGCATCAATGACGGACCGCGATCCCCGCATGAAGAAATCGGCGGCGCATTATGGGTCCGACGCCAGCCGACATTCCGGTTCCCGCCTCGGCCGAGTCCGGGGCGAGCGTCGACGCCGCTGCCCGGCAAACGTCTTCTAGCGTTCGTCCGCCACGTCCCGAACGCGCGCGATGCGCCACGCCAGGAACGCCATCATCGCCGCCAGCGTGAACCACGTCAGCGCATAGACGAGGTGGCTGTTGCGAAACTTGACGACCGTCAGCCCGCCGCGCGGCCATGGCGTGCCCGGCGCCGCATCGGCGTCGATGAAATATGACGCCACAGGCCCCAGCCGCCTCGCGCGCGCGATCGCGGCGACGTCGCGCGAATACCAGCGGTCAGCGGCGGGATCGTTGTCGCGCAGGAAGCCGCCGTCGGGCTCGGTGATACGCAACAATCCGGTGACCGTCGCGGTGCCGCGGGGGACCGGCAGTGCGGCGCGGCGCTCGGGTGGCACGAAGCCGCGGTTGACCAGGATCGTGCCAGAAGGCGTGTCCAGCGGCGACAGCGCCCAGAACCCGCCGCCGAGATCGGTCACCGCCTGCACGAACACCGGCGGCACCGCGCGCCACGTCCCGCTGGCGCGCAGGCGGCGGTAGGCATCGTCATCCGAAATCGCCGCCCCGCGTCCAGGCGGTGCCTCGGGGGCGGCGGCGAGGCGCGCCTCGACCCGCGCGATCAGCGCCAGCTTCCACGCACGACGCTCGACCTGCCAGACGCCCAGCGCCGCCAGCCCGATCGCCAGCAGCGCCGCTAGCGCGACAAGGGCGAATCGGGACCGGCGGCGCGTGGCCATCACATCCCGCCGCTCGATTGCTCCATCTGCATGCCGGGCATCATGTTCAGGTTCATGTGGTACATGACCCACAGCGATCCGGCGATCACGATCAACACGATGATCGCGGTGAAGATCAGCGCCAGCATCGTCCAGCCGTTCTCGGACTTGGTGTTCATGTGCAGGAAGTAGATCATGTGGACGACGATCTGCACCATCGCCAGCGCCATCACGATCCCGGCGGTGACGCGCGGATCGGTGATCACGCCGCTCATCACCAGCCCGAAGGCGGGCGCCGTCAGCAGCACCGACAGGATGAAGCCGATCCAATAGCCGCGGCGCGAGCCATGTGCCGCGCCGCCGTGATGATCGTGCGCGTCATGCGTGCCGTGCGCGCCGTGCACCGGCGAATGATCGTGACCGTGATGCGTCTCGGCGGCCATCAGCGCAGCACTCCCAGCAGGTAGACGAAGGTGAAGACGCCGATCCAGATGACGTCGAGGAAGTGCCAGAACAGCGACAGGCACTGCAACCGGCGCAGGTTCGCCGGCTCCAGCCCGCGGCGCATCACCTGCACCATCAACGTCACCAGCCAGATCAGGCCGAAGGTGACGTGCAGGCCGTGCGTACCGACCAGCGTGAAGAACGATGACAGGAATGCCGAGCGCTGCGGCCCCGCGCCTTCGTGGATCAGGTTGCTGAACTCGTAGAGCTCGATCGCGAGGAACGCCGCGCCGAACACGCCGGTGATCGCGAGCCAGCCGAGCACCGCGCCCTGCTTCTTCTCGTCGGCGTTGATCATCGCGAAGCCGTAGGTGATCGACGACAGCAGCAGCATCGTCGTGTTCACCGCCACCAGCGGCAGCTCGAACAGCTCCTTCGGCCCTGGCCCGCCGGCATAGCTGCCGCCGTAGACGCCGTACGCCGCGAACAGCATCGCGAAGATCAGGCAGTCGCTCATCAGATAGAGCCAGAACCCCAGCATCGTGCTGGCACCCGGCGGATGCTCGTGCTCGTCCAGATCGTAATAGGACGGAGCCTCCGTCCCCGGGGCAGTCTGCGTCGTCGTGCTCATCGTGCTCACACCCCCGCCGTCTGGAGCGCGTGGGTGCGCGCGTCCTCGGCCTTGATCACATCCTCGGCGGGAATGTGGAAGTCGCGGTCGTAGTTGAAGGTGTGCCCGATCGCGGTCGCGATCAGCGCGACGAACGACACCGCCGCCAGCCACCAGATGTACCAGATCATCGCCACGCCGAAGACGGTCGCCAGGCCGGCAAGGATGATCCCGGCGCCGGTGTTCTTGGGCATGTGGATCGCGCGGAAGCCGCTTGTCGGCCGTTCGGCGTTCTTCGACTTCATGTCGTGCCAGGCGTCGAGATCGTGGACGACCGGCGAGAAGGCGAAGTTGTAGGCCGGCGGCGGCGAGGAGGTCGCCCACTCCAGCGTGCGCCCGTTCCACGGATCGCCCGTGACGTCGCGCAGCTTCTCGCGGTCGCGGATGCTGACGTAGAATTGCATCAGCATGGCGCCGATCCCGGCGGCGATGATGACCGCGCCGATCGCGGCGACCACGAACCAGATCTGCAGGCTCGGATCCTCGAACGCGCGCAGCCGGCGGGTCACCCCCATCAGCCCCAGCACGTACAGCGGGGCGAACGCGACCCAGAAGCCGACGACCCAGCACCAGAAGCTGATCGTGCCCCAGAATTTGTCCAGCTTGAACCCGAAGGCCTTCGGCCACCAATAGTTCACGCCCGCGAACATCCCGAACAGCACGCCGCCGATGATGACGTTGTGGAAGTGCGCGATCAGGAACAGCGAGTTGTGGAACTGGAAGTCGGCCGGCGGCACCGCCAGCATAACCCCGGTCATGCCGCCGATCACGAACGTCAGCATGAACGCGACCGCCCACATCATCGGCAGCTCGAACCGGATCCGCCCGCGATACATCGTGAACAGCCAGTTGAAGATCTTCGCACCCGTCGGGATCGAGATGATCATCGTCGTGATGCCGAAGAAGCTGTTGACGCTGGCGCCCGAACCCATCGTGAAGAAGTGATGCAGCCAGACGAGGTACGACAGGATACAGATCACGATCAGCGCGTAGACCATCGAGGTGTAGCCGAAGAGCCGCTTGCCCGAGAAGGTCGAGACGACTTCGGAGAACACGCCGAACGCCGGCAGGATCAGGATGTAGACCTCCGGGTGACCCCAGATCCAGATCATGTTCACGTACATCATCGGGTTGCCCCCGCCGGTGTTCGTGAAGAAGTTGGTGCCGACGTAGCGATCGAGGCTGAGCATCGCGAGTACCGCAGTCAGCACCGGGAAAGCCGCGACGATCAGGACGTTGGTAACGAGTGCCGACCAGGTGAAGATCGGCATCTGCATCAGGCCCATCCCCGGCGCGCGCATCTTGATGATCGTCGCCAGCAGGTTGACGCCCGACAGGAGCGTGCCGACTCCCGCGATCTGCAAGGCCCATATGTAATAGTCGACCCCGACATCGGGCGAATAGTCGAGCCCCGACAGCGGCGCCATCGCCAGCCACCCGGTCCGGGCGAACTCGCCGACGAACAGGCTCATCATCACCGTCACGGCACCGCTGACCGTCATCCAGAAACTGAAGTTGTTCAGGAACGGGAAGCTGACGTCACGCGCGCCGATCTGGAGCGGGACGACGAAGTTCATCAGGCCGGTGACGAACGGCATCGCCACGAAGAAGATCATGATGACGCCGTGGGCGGTGAACACCTGGTCATAATGGTGCGCGGGCAGGAAGCCCTCGCTGCCGTTGAAGGCAATCGCCTGCTGGGCACGCATCATCAACGCATCGGCAAACCCGCGCAGGAACATGATGATCGCCAGCACGATGTACATGATGCCGATCTTCTTGTGATCGACACTCGTGAACCACTCTTTCCAGAGATAGCCCCACAGTTTGAAATAGGTGAGCGCGCCCAGCACCGCCGCGCCGCCGAGCGCCACCATGGCGAACGTGGCGACGAGGATCGGCTCGTGGATCGGGAAGCTCTCGAGCGTCAGGCGCCCGAAGATCGTCTTGATGAGATCGTCCGACATGGTGTCCTCAACCCTCCTTCGAGGGGTTGGCGCGCAGTGGCGCAGGGATTTCCAGCTTGGTCATGTTGCGGTTCGCTTCCGATCCGGTGTCACCGGCGCCCGGCGACTGGCCGTGCGGCGCGCTGAGATGCTTGCCCTCGCCCTTCTCGGAGGCGTCGCGGGTCAATGCTCCCTTCGCCTCGCCGTCACGCTGCGGGCGATCGTTCGCTGCCGGACCGGCGTTCGACATGTTCTCCATGCAATCGGTGCCGGGCTTCACGCACATCGCGACGACGCGCTTGAACAAGGCCGGATCGATCGCGCCGAAGCCGATCGGACGCACCTTCTCGCTGGGCTTCTCCAGCTTCAGGTAGGTCGCGTTGTCCAACTGCCAGCGGTTGCGCTTCACGCCCGCGGCCCATTGCTCGAAGCGCGCCGGCGACACCGAATGCGTCCAGAAGGTCATGTGCGAGAAACCGGCGCCCGAGTAGTTGCCGGAGCGGCCCTCGAACTTGCCGGTGCGGTTCAGCACGCCGTACAGCACCGTCTGCATCCCGGGCATCGTGTACACCATGCCCGCCATCGTCGGCACCCACAGCGTGTTCATGACGCTAGACGAGGTCATGGTGAACTTCACCGGGCGATCGACCGGCACGACCAGCTCGTTGACCGTCGCGATCCCCTGCTCGGGGTAGATGAACAGCCATTTCCAGTCGAGCGAGACGACCTGCACCTCCAGCGGGCGAACGCCGGCGGCGATCGGCTTGCCGGGTGCGGTGCGCGCCAGCGGGCGATACGGGTCGAGCGTGTGCGTGCCGACCCAGGTCAGTGCGCCCAGCGCGATGATGATCAGCAGCGGCGCGGCCCAGATCACCAGCTCGAGCCCCGTCGAGTGATCCCAGTCGGGCTCGTAGCTCGCCTCGGTGTTCTGCGCGCGGTAACGCCACGCGAACAGCACGGTCAATGCCATCACGGGAAGGATGATGAGCAGCATCAGCACCGTCGACCAGATGATCAGACTCGACTGCTGCACCGCGACATCGCCGGCCGGATGCATCACGACGGTGTTGCACCCGCCCAGCGCGAGCAGCGCAGCCGCGGCGGTCAAGTGACGGACGAGAGGCGTGCGGCCGGGCGCACGTCGAGCGAGGCGACGGGTCATGGTGCCGCAGCTAGGCTTTGCTGCGTCGCAGCGGAATAGGACATTTTGTCCCATCTACGCGGCCGATCGTTTAGGGTAGGGAATTGCCGGAATACGTCCGACCGATCGGGAATGAATATGGCCACCGCTTCGTCCACGTCGCTCGAGCAGGATGCTCGCGCCCTCCATAGCAAGGGGGACCATGACGTGCGCCCCGGTGAGATCGCGATCGGCGTCATCATCGGGCGCACCTCGGAGTTCTTCGACTTCTTCGTCTACGCGATCGCCTCGGTGCTCGTCTTCCCGGCGGTGATCTTCCCCTATATGCAGCCAATCGCCGCGACGCTGTGGTCGTTCGCGCTGTTCCCGCTCGCGTTCATCGCGCGCCCGATCGGAACGCAGCTCTTCATGAAGCTCGACCGCCGCTATGGCCGCGGGACGAAGCTGACGATCGCGCTGTTCCTGCTCGGCACCTCGACGGTGCTGGTCGCGTTCCTGCCCGGCTATGACACGATCGGTTCGTCCTCGGCGGTGCTGCTCGCGTTGTTCCGCGTCGGACAGGGCATCGCGCTGGGCGGCGCATGGGACGGACTGCCGTCACTGCTGGCGCTCAACGCCCCGGAAAAGAAGCGCGGCTGGTGGGCGATGGTGCCGCAGCTCGGCGCGCCGCTCGGCCTGATCGTGGCCAGCGCGCTGTTCGCGTTCTTCGTCTCGACGCTCCCGGCCGAGGATTTCATCTCGTGGGGCTGGCGCTACCCGTTCTTCGTCGCGTTCGCGCTCAACGTCGTGGCGCTGTTCGCGCGGCTGCGCATCGTCGTCACTCCGGAATACAGCAAGCTGTTCGACAGCCGCGAACTGACGCCGTCGCGCGTCACCGCGACCGTCAAGGCGCAGTGGCGCAACATCATCATCGGGGCGTTCGCGCCACTGGCCAGCTTCGCGCTGTTCCACATGGTCACCGTGTTCCCGCTGTCGTGGGTCAAGCTGTACACACGCGAAGACATCTCCACCTTCCTCATGATCGAGGTGCTGGGCGGCCTGGTCGGGCTCGGCGCGATCGTGGTGTCGGGGTTGCTTGCCGACCGCATCGGGCGACGCAGCGTGCTGGGCTATACCGCCGCCGGCATCGCGGCGTTCAGCGGCTTCGCACCGCAGTTGCTCAGCGGCGGCCGCCCGGGCGAGATCATGTTCATGGTGATGGGCTTCATCCTGCTCGGCCTGTCGTTCGGCCAGTCTTCGGGCGCGGTGACCAGCAACTTCCCGAAGCGTGCGCGCTATACCGGCGCAGCGCTGACGTCGGATCTCGCCTGGCTGTTCGGCGCCGGCTTCGCGCCGCTCGCCGCACTGGCGCTGACGCAGGCGTTCGGGCTGGCGGCGGCGGGCGGCTACCTGCTGTCGGGTGCGCTCGGCACGTTGGCGGCACTCGGCCTCAACGTCGAACTGGCTCGCCGACTCGACTGAGGCGCGCCGGCGGCGTCTCGAAGGGCAAGCGCGGCAGTACGCCGATCCGCAACGCGCGACCGCTTCATCACGGACGATCAGTTACCCGAATGCCGTAGCGCATGGAAAAGGGCGGGCGCGGTGGGAACCGCGACCCGCCCTTTTCTCTACTTGGAACGTCAGTCCGGCTTCTTCGCCACACCGACCAGTGCCGGCCGCAGCAGGCGATCCTTGATCATCCAGCCGGCCTGCATCTCCTGCACGACCGTGCCCGCCGGCTGGTCGCTCGGCATCTCCATCATCGCCTGGTGGCGGTTGGGGTCGAGCGGCTGGCCCATCGCCTCGATCTTGGTCAGCCCGTGCCGGCCGAACACGTTCGCCAGTTCGCGCCCGGTCGCCTCCAGCCCGGTGACCAGCCCCTTGAACTTGTCGTCGTCGCGCAGATCCGCGGGGATCGCCGCCAGTGCGCGTTCGAGATTGTCGGCCACCGACAGAACGTCGCGCGCAAAGCCGGTCGCGGCATAGGCGCGCGCGTCGGCGGCATCCTTCTCGGCGCGGCGGCGGACGTTCTGGATGTCGGCCTGCGCGTACAGCGTCTCCTGCCGCGCGGTGGCCAGTTGTTCCTCCAGCTCGGCGATGCGCGCCGCGGCGCCATCGTGTTCTGCGACCTCGGGCGCGGCACCGGCGGTCGCTTCGCGCAGGTCGTCGGCGCCCAGATTGTCAACGGGGGTGGCGTTGTCGGTCATGTCGGTCCTGTTCGTTATTCCGTAGTCGATTGCCGCGCCTCACCCGAGCAGGCGGGTCAGCGTCGCGGCCGTGAAATCCACCATGGGCACGACGCGCGCGTAGTTCAACCGCGTCGGGCCGATCACGCCGACGACGCCGACCACGCTGCCATCGCGTCCGCGGAACGGCTTGGCGATCACCGACGAGCCGCTGAGCGTGAACAACTTGTTCTCCGCGCCGATGAAGATTCGGGTCGCATCCCCGGCGCGCGCCGAGTCGAGCAGCGCCGCGACCTCCTGCTTGCCGTCGAGATCGTCGAGCAACGCCCGCACCCGCTCGACGTCCGCCGCCTCGGCATCGTCCAGCAGCCGCCCGTGCCCGCGCACGATCAGCACCGGGCGCCGTGCACCGTCCTCGCTCCACACCGCCAGCCCGCGCTCCACCAGCGCCCGCGCCGCCGCATCGAGTGCCGAGCGCCCGGCCGACAATTCGCGGTCGACGCGCGCGCGCGCTTCCGCCAGCGTCAGCCCGGCGAGCGTCGCGGTCATGTAATTCCCAGCCTCCACCAGCGCGCCGGGCACGACGCCGGGCGGCAGCTCCAGCACGCGGTTCTCGACGGCGCCGTCTTCGCCGACCAGCACCGCCAGCGCCTGCGTCGCGCCCAGCGGCACGAACCCGATCGAGCGCAGCACCGCCTCACGCTTGGGCACCATCACCAGCCCCGCGCACGCCGACAGCCCGGAAAGCGCGGCGGTGGTCGCGGCCAGCGCCTCCTCGACCGGCCCGCCCGCACCGGCGCGCGCCTCGATCTGCTTGCGCTCCTCGTCGCTCGGCGCATGCGCCTGCATCATCCCGTCGACGAACAGCCGCAGCCCACGTTCGGTCGGCATCCGTCCGGCCGACGTGTGCGGCGCCGCGAGCAACCCCGCCATCTCCAGTTGCGCCAGCACCCCGCGGATCGAGGCCGGTGACAGGTTCAGCCCGGCCTGCGCCAGGGTGCGCGACCCGACCGGCTGCCCACTCTCCAGATAGCCGTCGACGACGCGACGGAAGATGTCGCGGGCGCGGTCGGTGAGTTCGGTGATGGGCGGCGACGGGGTCACGCCCGCCGATGTATGCGCGTGGACGCCGCGGCTCAACCGCTTGCGCTCTTTCATCTTTCCGCAACGCTGCGCTGGCAGGATGATGCCGAGGTCTTTCAACGATGTACGACGTTTCACTGGATACCGACGCGCACCTGCTGGCGATCCGCTGGCATCGGATCTTCACGCCGGCGGAGGTCGCTCCCTATACGCAGGACGTGATGCGCCGCTTCCTCGCCGCGCGCTTTCGTCCCGGTTATCGCCTGCTGATCGACATGAGCGCGTGCGGCCCGCAGCCGCAGGACACGCTGGCGGCGTTCGTACGCCACATGAGCCCCTTCCCCAAGGCCAGCCGCATCGCGATCGTCGCGGCGGGGGCGGTCGCCCGCGCGCAGGTCCGCCGCGTGATGACGCAGCCGTACATGCAATTGTTCGACGATCCGGCCTCCGCGCGGACGTGGGCCATCGCCTGACGGCGATGACCCCGTGCCACCCCGGGACCATCATTGCGAGCGCCAGCGAAGCGATGACGGACTCCGCGTGCCGCCACCGCCCTGCACCTGCCGCTACTTCTTCCCGATCAACGCCGCGATCGGCAGCCCCGCCGGCGCCTCCCGCAACGCCGCCGCCATCGCCGCATTCCCCATCCGGCAGCCGTAGTAGAAGCGAAGGTGCCCCGCACCGCCGCTCGCCTGCGTCCAGCCGACATCGACACTCGGCATGTCGGTCGGCGCCGGCCCGCAATCGGGCGACCCCATCTCAATGATGCGCTCGCCATCCGGCCGGTACGGCTCCAGCAGCGCCGCGAAGCGCCGGTAGGCCTCCGGCGAAGCGCGGAATTCCCGCGTCCCCGTCACCGCGGTGAACCGCTCGCCCTCGAACGTGCCCGTGCCGTCGGGGCGTACCGACACCTTGTAGACCGGGCATGTCCCGTAGCATGGCCCGGTCGCATAGCTGATCGAATCGCCCTCGATCGCCACCGGCACGCCCGCCGCGGGCCCCGCAGCGCCGCGCGTGCATCCCGCCGCAGCCAGCATTACCAACATCATCGCCATCGTCGTGCGCATATCCGCCTCCCCGTTTCGCCGTGCTTGTCGCTGGCGCGCCATCACCAACCCGGCTAGGGCGTGGACGATCCGACCTTGAGGAGAGTTGAATGCGCCCCAGCGGCCGCACCCCCGACCAGATGCGCCCCATCACGATCGAGCCGCGCTTCACGCGCCATGCCGAGGGCTCGGTGCTGATCGGCTTCGGCGATACCAAGGTGCTCGTCACCGCCTCCGTGGAGGAGCGCGTGCCGCCGTTCCTGCGCGGCAAGGGCCAGGGCTGGGTAACCGCCGAATACGGGATGCTTCCGCGCGCCACTCACACCCGCAGCAGCCGCGAGGCCGCGAAGGGCAAGCAGTCCGGTCGCACGCAGGAGATCCAGCGGCTGATCGGCCGTTCGCTGCGCGCGGTCACCGACATGACGCTGCTGGGCGAGCGGCAGATCACGCTCGATTGCGACGTGATCCAGGCCGACGGCGGCACGCGCACCGCGTCGATCTCTGGCGCGTGGGTCGCGTTGCGGCTTGCGGTGAATTCACTGCTGGCCAGCGGAAAGCTGACCGCGGACCCGATCAAGCAGAAGGTCGCGGCGGTTTCGTGCGGCATCTACAAGGGCGATCCGGTACTCGATCTCGATTACGACGAGGATTCGAACGCCGACGCCGACGCCAATTTCGTGCTGCTGGAAAACGGCCATATCGCCGAGGCGCAGGCCACCGCCGAGCACGCCACCTATGACGAGGAGGCGCTGCTCCGCCTGCTGCGCCTCGCGCGGATCGGCTGCACCGACATCTTCGCGGCGCAGGCGCGCGCGATCGCATGAGCGGCGAGAGCAAGGAACCGCAGGCGATCCGCACGCTCCATCCCGGCAAGCTGGTGATCGCCAGCCACAATGCCGGCAAGGTGCGCGAGATCGGCGCGCTGCTGGAAGGGCGCGGGCTGGAGGTCATCTCCGCGGCCGCGCTCGACCTGCCGGAGCCGGAGGAAACCGGCACCACCTTCGTGATGAATGCCGAACTTAAGGCACGCGCCGCGGCGGACCTGTCGGGGCTGCCCGCGCTGGCCGACGACAGCGGACTGTGCGTCGAGGCACTGGGCGGCGACCCCGGCATCTTCTCGGCGCGCTGGGGCGGGCCGCAAAAGGATTTCGGGCACGCGATGCGGCTGGTCGAGGACAAGCTCGCCGAAACGCCCGACGCGCCGCGCGACGCGCATTTCGTCTGCGCACTGGCGCTGGCGTGGCCCGACGGACACGTCGAATGGTTCGAGGGGCGGGTCGACGGCACGCTCGTCTGGCCGCCGCGCGGCGACAAGGGGCATGGCTACGATCCGGTGTTCCAGCCGGTCGGGCACGACGTGACCTTCGGCGAGATGGACGAACCGGCCAAGAACGAGATCAGCCACCGCGGCGACGCCTTCCGACAGCTGGTAGCAGCAGTCTTCTGAGCGGCTTTCCGGGTACAATGACCTCAAGTTGATCCGTCATTGCGAGCGGAGCGAAGCAATCCAGAGCCGGATCGGGACGCGCTGGACTGCTTCGCTCCGCTCGCAAGGACGGGCTTGGTCAATCTCTTCGCCCGATCGGGCTCGGCAACGCGGCCCACATCCGGCACCACCGGATTACCCGCTGGCAGTCAGTACGCGCGCCGTCCCGCCACCTCGCCGCCGGGGAAATAGCGACACACCAGGAAATCCTGTGCCTGCCCCTGCTCCATCGCGCAGCCGACCTCGGTCGTATCGCGCCACACGATCTGCGCGTAGTGCGCGGCATCCTGCCAGCGACCGGTGCGGCTGAACCGCGGGCTCGGGCCGTTGCGGAAGTTGCGGCGCTCGGCCAGCCAGTACCGCGCCATCTCGCCATAGTCGTAGCCGCCGCGGGTGCCTGCGAACAGGTTTTCCCCCTGCCACCCGCTGCCTGCGGGCTGCTGCGCATGAAACAGTCGCCCGCTCCGCGCCAGTTCCTGCGCGTGGACGGCCGCAGCCGACGCCAGCGTGCGGCTCCACGCCAGCGGCGCCAGACCCAGTTCGCCACGCGCGCGATTGTGCACCTCGAGCATGGCGCGCTGGAGCACGCGGACATCGCGCGGCGGGGTCGGCTGGCGAATCCGCCACTCTCCGCCGGCCGCCGCGGCGGAGGCGCAAGTGAGGACAAGAATCAACGCGACGAGGCGACGTACAAGCATCGTCGCCGTGAATGGCAAAGACGTTGCGCAACCGCAATGTGACTCGGGGGCGTGGTGGCCTTTGCTGCGATGAACCGCCATATGCGCGCGACCATGGCCATCATCGACCTCGCCACTCCCGCCGCCGCCGCCGCCGACAGCAGCGCGGATGCCGCCGCCTTGCGTGACCGCGCAGCGCGCGCCGATGCACCGCTAGCGCTGTACATTCATTGGCCGTTCTGCGTCTCCAAGTGCCCGTATTGCGATTTCAACAGCCACGTCCGCGCCACCGTGGACGAGGCGCGATGGCATGATGCGCTGCTCGCCGACCTCGCGCACGAGGTGGCGCTGCTACCTGGACGGCGGCTGGGATCGATCTTCTTCGGCGGCGGTACGCCCTCGCTGATGCCGCCCGCTACCGTGGCTGCACTGATCGACGCCGCCACCGCGGCCTGGGCGCCGGTCGGCGATGTCGAGATCACATTGGAGGCCAATCCTTCGTCGGTCGAGGCGGCGCGCTTCGCCGATATCGCCGCCGCGGGCGTCAATCGCGTGTCGCTGGGGTTGCAGGCGCTCGACGACGACGCGTTGCGCTTCCTCGGCCGCGCGCACGATGTGACAGAAGGTCTCGGCGCGCTCGCGGTCGCGCAAAAGGCGTTCGCGCGCGTCAGCTTCGACCTGATCTACGCGCGCCCCGGCCAGTCGCCCGCGCATTGGGATGCGGAGCTCGCGCGCGCCTTGTCGTTCGGAACCGAGCATCTGTCGCTCTATCAGCTGACGATCGAGCCCGGCACGCGCTTCGCGACCGAGGCGGCGGCGGGGCGACTGGCGATCCCCGACGGCGACGACGCCGCGGACCTGTTCGAGCTGACCCGCGCGCGCACCGCCGCCGCCGGCTTGCCCGCTTATGAGATCTCCAACCACGCGCGTCCGGGCGCGGAAAGCCGCCACAACCTCGCTTACTGGCGCTACCGCGATTATGCCGGCGTCGGTCCCGGCGCGCATGGACGACGCGACCATCTCGCTACCTTTCGTCGCCGCAAGCCGGAGAACTGGCTCGCCGCGGTCGCGCGCAACGGCCACGGGCTGGAAAGCGAGGAGCCGCTGGACGCCCGAACGCGTGTCAGCGAGGCGCTGCTGATGGGGCTGCGGCTTGCCGAGGGCGTCGACGTCGAGGCGATCGCGGCCGCGGGAGGCGCGCGCGTCGAGGAGATCGTCGACCTGCGCGCGGTCGCCTCGCTACCCGAACTGATCGTCTGCGAAGGCCCGCGGCTGCGCGTCACCGATGCGGGCATGATCCTGCTCGACGCGATCCTGCCGAAGGTGGTGCGATAGGAGGGGTCCGTTCCCCGAGAAGCACGGGAGCGACACGCCGGGCGTTTGCACGGACCCGCCGTCTCAGGACCCCGGCCTCCGCCGGCGAAACCGCAGGTCCCGCCCGACCGGCTCCCGCATCCTGTCCGTTCCGAGGAGACATCCGGCTTGTCGACGCGTCGTCTCGAAGCACACCGGTGGCGCGCATCCCTCGCGACGACGCCTCGACCGGCTCAGCCTGCGCGCAGGCGAACGGCGGTGGCGGGTAGCCGCGGCGCTTAATCCGCCAGACCGCTCCACTTCTCGCCGGACGTCGCATTCGCGACCACCGCCTCGACGAACGCCATCGTCCGCACGCCGTCCCCGGCACCCGGAAACCACGCCGCACTGCCACGCGCCGCCACCGCATCACCGCCGCGGATCGTCGCCGCAACCGCGCGATAGAGATTGGCGAACGCCTCGATATACCCCTCCGGATGCCCGGCCGGCGTCCGCACCCGCGCCATCGTCGTGTCGGCAAGCCCCGGCCCGCCGGTGCGCACTATCTCGGCAGGGCGATCCAGCCACCGCAGCGTCAGCGTGTTGGGCTCCATCTGCGCCCAGTCCAGCCCGCCCTTCTCGCCGTGGATGCGCAACCGCAAGCCGTTCTCGTCGCCGGCCGCGACCTGCGTCGCCTTCAGCACGCCGCGCGCGCCGCCTTCGAAGCGCAGCAGCACGCTGACGTCGTCGTCCAGCCGCCGCCCCGGCACATGCGTGGTCAGGTCGGCGCACAGTGCCTCCACCCTGACCCCGCCGACATGCTCGGCAAGCTGGAAGGCGTGGGTGCCGATATCGCCCAGGCAACCGCCGAGCCCGGCGCGCGCCGGATCGGTGCGCCATTCCGCCTGCCGGTTGCCCTCACGGTCCAGCGCGCTGCTGAGCCAGCCCTGCGAATATTCCACCTGCACCAGCCGGATCGCGCCGAAGTCGCCGCGCGCCACCCGCGCGCGCGCTTCCTCGATCAGCGGATAGCCGCTGTAGGTGAACGCCAGCGCATAATGCCGCCCGCTACGCTCAGCCGCCGCTGCGATCGCGCGCGCTTCGTCGAGGTTCAGCGACATCGGCTTCTCGCACACGACGTGGAAGCCTGCCTCCAGCGCGGCGATCGACATCGGCGCATGCAGGTGATTCGGCGTGACGATCGCCACCGCGTCGATGCGTTCGTCCGCCGGCAGCGCACGCTCCGCGGCCAGCATCGCATCGAGCGAATCATAGACGCGGCGCGCGTCCAGCCCCAGCAGGTCGCCGGTGCGCCGGTTGCGGCCGTCGTCGGTGCTGAACGCGCCCGCAACCAGCCGCCAGTCGCCGTCGATGCCGGCTGCCATCCGGTGCACCGCACCGATGAACGCGCCTTCTCCGCCGCCGACCATGCCGAGCTTAAGTGGTTCTACCCGCGCCATTCATCCTCCCGTCATCCGCATACCGTCATTACGAAGACCGTAACGCCAGCCGCCTTGCTATCCCCCGGTTTAGCGGTAAACTGGCGGCAATCAAATCGGCTTTGCCACGTTGAGTTTGGCCACATTGGATTTGGAGAGATGCGATGAAATTGATCGCCGGGCTGGTTGCAGCCCCGATCGCCGCTACGGTGGCGCTGGCCCTGTCGGCTCCCGCCCCCGCGCAGCAGAGCGGACCGCAGGCATTCGCCGCCTGCAAGGCATGCCACACGCTGAACAAGGGCGGTCGCAACGGCATCGGCCCGAACCTGAGCGGCCTGTTCACGCGTCCCCCCGCATCCGCGCCGGGCTTCAACTATTCGGCGGCGCTCAAGAAGGCGCAGATCAAGTGGGACGACAAGTCGCTCAACGAATTCCTTGCCGCCCCGCAGAAGAAGGTGCCCGGCACGCGGATGCCGATCGCCACGCCTGATCCTGCCAAGCGCGCCGCGATCATCGCCTATCTCAAGGCCGAGACCGTAAAGTGAGCGACACGCCTGCCGTGATGCGTGGTCCGGGCGTCTTCCTGGCGCAGTTCATGGGTGACGCCGCGCCGTTCGACACGCTCGACACGGCAGCGCGCTGGATGGCGGAGGCCGGCTACGAAGGGGTGCAGCTTCCCAGCGGTGATGCGCGTTGCATGGATCTCGCGCGCGCCGCCGAGAGCCAGGATTACGCTGACGAGCTGGTCGGGCGCTGCCGCGAGGCCGGTGTCGCGATCACCGAATTGTCGACGCATCTGCAAGGCCAGCTGGTCGCGGTGCATCCGGCCTATGACGCCGCGTTCGACGTGTTCGCGCCGAAGGAACTCCGCGGCAAGCCCGCCGCACGGCAGGAATGGGCGGTCGAACAGCTCAAGCTCGCCGCAAAGGCCAGCCGCCGGCTCGGGCTCGACGCGCATGCGACCTTCTCGGGCGCGTTCGCGTGGCCGTTCGTCTATCCGTGGCCGCAACGCCCCGCCGGCATGGTCGAGGAAGCGTTCGGCGAGCTCGGCAAGCGCTGGCGCCCGATCCTCGATGCGTTCGAGAACGAGGGCGTCGACCTCTGCTTCGAGCTGCATCCCGGCGAGGATCTGCACGACGGTACCACGTTCGAGCGGTTCCTTGATGCGGTCGGCGGGCACAAGCGCGCCAATATCCTCTACGATCCCAGCCATTTCGTGTTGCAGGCGATGGATTATCTCCAGTTCATCGACTTCTATCACGACCGCATCCGCATGTTCCACGTCAAGGACGCCGAGTTCAACCCGACCGGCAAGGCGGGCGTCTACGGCAGCTATTCGGACTGGATCGATCGTCCGGGCCGTTTCCGCTCGCTCGGCGACGGGCAGGTCGATTTCGGCGCCATCTTCTCGAAGCTGACGCAATACGGGTATCGCGGCTGGGCGGTGCTCGAATGGGAATGCTGCCTGAAGAACGCCGAGGATGGCGCGCGCGAGGGTGCGCCGTTCATCGCCGCGCACATGATCCGTCGTCCCGAGCGCGCATTCGACGATTTTGCGGGCGGGTTCGATCCGTCGGCGAACCGACGGTTGCTTGGGCTCGATTGATCGGCCAAGCTGTCGAATAATACGACAAAAAGAATCATGTGGATAAAGGGGTAGAGGGTGCAGGCTGAGGCAGCGTTCACGGGACAGCATCGTTCCCGATTGTTCTGGCTGAGCGTCCTGGCGCTGACCACCGCGGCGGTCAGCGCGTCGCTGCGGGCGGCGATCGCCAGCAGCCTGAAGGCGCAGTGGATCGATCCGATCGCGCCGGTCGAGGCGGGCGAGCTGATCGGCGCGGCGCTCGGCTCGGCGTTCCTCGGCTTCGCCATCACCCTGTTCGTCGCCAGCGCACTGCTCGACAAGATCGGCGCCAAGCGGATCGTGATCGGCTCGGGCGTGTGCTTCATCCTCGGTACGGCGTTGATCGTCGGCGCGGGCGCGATCGCATCGGGCATGACGATCTATTCGCTCGTCTGGCTGGGCATGATGCTCAGCGGGATCGGCTGGGGCCTGGCCGAATCGTCGATCAACCCGCTGACCGCGCGCCTGTATCCGGACGAGACCACCCACCGCCTCAACGTGCTGCACGCCTGGTATCCCGGCGGGCTCATCATCGGCGGACTGGCGGGCGTATTCCTCGCCAACGTCCTGCCGTGGCAGGCGATCATGGCGCTGGTGTTCCTGCCGGCGATCGGCGTCGTCGTGATCGGCGCCACCACCACCTTCCCGCCCGCCCCCGCCGCGGTCGAGGGCGAGAGCTTCGGCACGATGATCGGCGAGGTGTTCCGTCGCCCCAGCTTCTTCGTCTGGTTCGGCGCGATGTTCCTCACCGCCTCGTCCGAGCTGGCACCCGGCCAGTGGCTCGACGTCGCGCTCACCAACCGCGTCGGAATGCGCGGTATCCTGCTGCTGGTCTATGTCAGCGCGTTGATGTTCGTCTTCCGCCACTTCGCGGGCCGGCTGGCGGGCAAGCTCTCCAACCCGGGCCTGCTGTGGATCTCCAGCCTGCTCGCCGCGATCGGGCTGTTCATGCTGTCGCGCGCGCAGTCGCCGGTCGCGGCGCTCGTCGCCTCGACCGTCTGGGGTCTGGGCGTGTGTGCGATGTGGCCGACGATGCTCGCCTCGGTCGCGGAGCGCTATCCGCGCGGCGGCGCCTGGGCGCTCGGGCTGGTCGGCTCGGCTGGTGCGCTCGCCAGCTTCTTCGTGCTTCCCGCGCTGGGCGGCATGTTCGACGAGGCCAAGGTGCGGCTCGCCGGCGGGCCGGAGGCGTTCAGGCAGTTGACCGGCGAAGCGTTGCGCCAGGTCGAGGACGCCGCCGCATCGCAATCGTTCGCGAAGCTGGCGCTGGTGCCGATCGTGCTGCTGGTCGTCTTCGGGCTGGTCTGGCTGTCGGAACGTCGCCGCCGTACCCCGGTCACCGCCGCATGACGCCGTCGCGGCGCTCGGTACTGGCCGGCAGCGTCGCCGCCGCCTTGTCGTCGTCCGCGTCCTCGGCGACGCCGGGCGCCGCGACCGTGAGCAACGCCGCGACCTTCTCGCTCAACTTCGCGCCGCATGAGGGCAGCTTCGCCAGCCGTGGCGACCGCCTCGAACAGATCGCCTATGCTGCCGACCAGGGCTTCCGCGCCTGGGAGGACAACGAGGCGCGCGGCCGCTCGGTCGCCGAACAGAATGCGATGGCCAAGGCGCTGCAACAGCGCGGCATGACGATGGGCGTGTTCGTCGCATCGATGCCGAGATGGTCGACGTTCCGCCCGATCTTCGGCAGCGACGACGGTGCGGAGCGCGAGGCGTTCCTCGCCGACGTCCGCGCCTCGATCGAGGTCGCCAAGCGTCTCGATGCCAGGCACATGACCGTCGTCACCGGGTTCGTCGACCA
This sequence comes from Sphingomonas phyllosphaerae 5.2, assembly GCF_000419605.1. Taxonomy (NCBI): domain Bacteria; kingdom Pseudomonadati; phylum Pseudomonadota; class Alphaproteobacteria; order Sphingomonadales; family Sphingomonadaceae; genus Sphingomonas; species Sphingomonas phyllosphaerae. The sequence continues at coordinate 3,426,148 of NZ_ATTI01000001.1, forward strand.
CAAGGTGCCGATCGAGATCCAGACCGGCCGGGTCATCGACCTGATGCGCCGCACGGCCGACATCCTTGCACCGCACGGTCTGGTCGCCGTGATGGAGCCGCTCAACACCCGCACCGACCACCCCAACATCTACATGCGGTCGTTCGCGGCCGGCTATGCGGTGGCGCGCGGGGTGAACAGCCCGGCGCTGAAGGTGCTGACCGACTGCTATCACGAGCAGATCCAGTCCGGGAACGTCATCCGTTCGCTCGGCATGGTCTGGGACGAGATGGGCTATATCCAGTTCGGCGACAATCCCGGCCGCAAGGAGCCGGGAACCGGCGAAGTCAATTATCACAACGTCGTGCGCTTCCTGCGCGAGCGTCGCTACGGCGGCGTCATCGGCATGGAGCATGGCAATTCGGTGCCGGGCCGGGCGGGCGAGGAGCGGCTGATCGCCGCTTACCGCGCGATCGACGCGGCATGAGCGCGCGCCGCAGCAATTTTGGGAGAGGGTGAGTGATCGACAGACGACATGCCTTGGCGGGGGTCGCCGCCATGTTCGGGGCGCAATTGTTCGCCCCGCTCGCGCGCGCCGCGACCGCGTCGGCGTCCAAGGTGAAGGGTGGCGGCATCCCCGTCATCAACGAAGGGCCGCCCAGCATGCAGGTCTTCACCGCGCCGCAACGCGCGTTGATGACCGCGCTCAGCGACCGGGTGGTGCCGGTCACCGACACGCCGGGCGCGATCGCCGCGGGGGTGCCGGAATATATCGAGAAGCTGCTCGCCGACTGGGGCACGCCGGACGATCGCGTGCCGATCGTCGCCGGGCTCGATTCGATCGAGATGCGCGCCAGGGCCGACTACAAGAAGCCGAGCGCGCAGCTGACCCCCGTCCAGCTCGACGCGCTGCTGACGCTTGCGATGGACGACAAGCTGCCCGGCGGGAAGGCGTTCTTCGAGCCGTTCCGCCAGATGGTGATCGCCGGCTATTACACGTCGGAAATCGGCATCACGCAGGAGCGCGAATATCTGCCCGTTCCCGGCGGCTATGACGGCGCCTTCCCCTATTCCAAAGTCAACAAGGTCTATTCCTCATGATGACCAACCGTCGCAATGTCCTCGCCGGCGCCGGCGGCCTCGCCGCACTGGGCCTGTTCGGGGCGTCGGCGCAGGCCGCGCAGCTCGGCGCGGTCGGGCTCCAGCTCTACACCATCCGCGAGCTTTTCGGGCCGGACCCGATGGGCACGCTCGAGAAGGTTGCGAAGATCGGCTATCGCGAGGTCGAGTACGGCGGCGGCGGCTATGACAAGATGGACCATGCCGCGCTTCGCCGTACGCAGGACCGGCTCGGGCTGAAGGCGCCGTCGGTGCACGTCCCCTACGAGTGGCTGCAGGCCGATTTCGCCGGCGTGGTGAAGATGGCCAAGACGCTGGGTGCCGACACCGTCATCCTGCCGTACATGACCGACCAGCATCGCAACGAGGCCGGCTGGAACGCGGCGCTGAAAGACTTCAACCGCTTCGCACGCGATCTGAAGAAGGCCGGCCTGGCGTTCGCCTATCACAACCACGACTTCGAGTTCACCGTGAAGCCGGGCGGCGTGTCGCTCTACGATCGGCTCCTGAAGGAGACCGACCCGGCGCTGGTGAAGCTGGAGATCGACCTGTTCTGGGCGATCACCGCGGGGCAGGATCCCGCGGCGCTGATCCGCCAGCACGCCGGGCGCATCTACGCCTATCACGTCAAGGACAAGCGCGCCGACGGCAGCATGTGCGCGGTCGGTGAAGGCAAGATCGACTTCGGGGCGATCTTCAAGCTGAACAGCATCGCCGGGGTGAAGCACTTCTACGTCGAGAACGACGAGTGCCCCGCCCCCTACCTGCCCGACATCACCACCAGCTTCCGCACGCTGCGCGCCCTGCGCTTCTGATCGCGCCGACGGAGAGGACAATACACATGGCAGCGACCGATACTTTCGACGCAATCGTCATCGGCTCCGGCGTCAGCGGCGGTTTCGCCGCGAAGGAGCTCACCGAAAAGGGCCTCCGCGTCCTGATGCTGGACCGCGGCATCATGGTCGAGCACGGCGAGGGCTATGATTACGACGGCAAGCCCGCCTACGAGGTGCCCGCGCGCAACTCGATGCCCAAGGAGCTGATGGAGAGCGATTACTTCATCTCCAAGCACGGCTATGTCACGCCCAGCAACCGCAAGTTCTACAACGACGACCGGCTGAACCCCTACGCCTTCGACGAAGGCAGCAAGTTCTACTGGATTCGCCCGGCCGCCGTCGGCGGCAAGTCGCTGATCTGGGGCCGCTGGTCGTTCCGTTGGGCGCCGGAGGATTTCGAGGCGAACAAGCGCGAGAACGTCGGCGGCGCCTGGCCGATCACGTACGACGACGTGCAGCCGTGGTATGATTACGTCGAGAAGTATATCGGCGTCTCCGGCTCGCGCGAGAATCTGCCGCAACTGCCCGACAGCCAGTTCCAGCCGCCGATGGACATGAACATCGCGGAAAAGTGGATCAAGCCGCGGCTGGAGAGCAAGTTTCCGGGCCGCAAGCTGATCAACACCCGCCTGTCCAACATGACCGAGGACAAGCCGGACCAGAACCGTACCAAGTGCCAGTATCGCAACCAGTGCGGCAACGGGTGTTCGTTCGGCGCGTATTTCTCGACGCAGGCGGTGACCCTGCCGGCGGCGCGGGCGACCGGGCGGCTGACGCTGCGTTCCGACGCGGTGGTCACCAACCTCGATTACGATCCCAAGACGAAGCGCGTGACCGGCGTTCGCTACATCGATGCCACGACCGGGCAGGCGCAGACCGTCAGCGCGCGCATGGTATTCCTGTGCGCTTCGACGCTCGCTTCGGTGCAGATCATGATGAACTCGAAGGGGCCGGACGGGCGCAGCTGGTTCGACAACAGCGGCACGCTGGGCCGCTACGTCATGGACCACATCTTCCGGGTCAGCATCGGCGGCAACATCCCCGGGATGACCGACTTCATCGAATATGGCCGTCGCCCCGGCGGCGTCTACATTCCCCGTTTCCGCAACGTCGGCGGTGAGGAAGGCGTCGGCTTCAAGCGCGGCTATGGCTATCAGGGTTCGGCGTTCCGCGCGCCGGCTGCGCCGGTCGGGTTCGGCAAGTCGATGAAGGACGGCATGCGCCGCTACGGCAACTGGCAGTTCGGGATGACCGCGTTCGGCGAGTGCCTGCCGTACGAGGACAATCGCGTGTCGCTGACTCCCGGCAAGGTCGACCGGTTCGGCGTGCCGTTGATGAAGTTCGACGTCACCTTCCGCGACAACGAGCTGAAGATGATGGCGGACGCGCGGGCGCAGGGCGAGGCGATGCTGCGCGGCGCCGGACTGACCGACGTGCGCAGCAGCGAGGGCGAGCATGTCCCCGGCGACGCGATCCACGAGATGGGCGGTGCGCGCATGGGTGCGGACCCGCGCCAGTCGGTGCTCAACAAGTGGAACCAGGCGCATGACGCCGCCAACCTGTTCGTCACCGACGGTGCGCAGATGGCGTCGGTCTCGTGCGTCAACCCGTCGCTGACCTTCATGGCGATGACGGCGCGTGCCGCCGACACCGCGGTGAAGATGATGAAGGCCGGCACGATCTAGGTCCGGCCCTTGCCCCTGCCGTCATCGCGCATGCCGCGGGCCGGGCGGGCCTCACCGCCCCCCCGTCCCGCCCGTCGCGATGGCGGCCGGATCGTGCCGTCGTGACCAAGCGTCCCCGCGAGGGCGTCACGATCCGCGCGGTCGCGGCGCGCGCCGGCGTCTCGGCGATGACCGTGTCCAACGTAATCAACCGGGCCGGCCGCGCCAGCCCCGCCACCGCCGCCGCCGTCCACGCCGCGGTCGCGGAGCTCGGCTACGTCCCCAACGTCGCGGCGCGGCGCCTCGCCCGTGCCCGCGCGACCACCGTGGGGTTGCTGTACAGCGGCCGACGCGCACCGTTCCTGGACGCGATCCTCGTCGGCGCACTGCGCGCCACCAACGCGCGCGGGCTGCAATTGCTGCTCCATCAGGAAGAGCCGTCGTCGCGCGCCGCGGCCGAGACGGCGGTCGGCGCACTCGCGCGCGGCGGTGCCGATGCGCTACTGCTCGTCCCGCCGTTCGCCGAGTTGCTGAGCGGTTCGGACGTGCTCGCCGCGCTCCGCCTGCCGGTCGCGGCGATCGCTACCGGGCACGTCCTCCCCGATATCGCGACGGTGCGGATCGACAATCGTGCCGCCATGGCCGAGCTGACCGCCTCGCTGATCGCGCGCGGCCACCGCCGCATCGCGCTGATCGCGGGCAACCCCGGCCATTCCGACAGCGCCGAGCGCGTGCGTGGCTATCACGACGCCCTCGCCGCGCACGGCATCTGCGCCGATCCGACGCTGTTGATCGCCGGGCGCTACGATCAGCCGTCCGGCGAAGCGGCCGCGCGGCTGCTGCTGGAGCGATCGCCGCGCCCCGACGCGATCATGTGCAGCAATGACGACATGGCCGCCGGGCTGATCGCGCAGGCGCACCGCGCCGGGCTGCGGCTGCCGCACGATCTTGCGGTGACCGGTTTCGATGACACGACGCTCGCCGCGCGCATCTGGCCGCCGCTGACCACCGTCCGCCAGCCCGCCGAGGACATGGCGTTTCGCGCCGCCGAGCAGCTGATCGGCACCGGCGACGGCGACGCCCCACCCTTCGACCTGATCGTCCCGCACGCGATCGTCGAGCGCGAGTCGACCTCCTGCCCACCGGCGTCCCCCTGACGCCGGATCACCCGTCATCCCGAGCGTAGCCAGGCGATCCGGTGCCGGACCGGTACACCCCCGGTCGCAGCACGCCGCCCACTGACCGGACGAGCCGGATGGCCGTTATGCCCGCAGACCGGCCCGCGAGCCTCGATCCGAGGCATCGCCGGCCACCTCCCGCCCTAGGGATGCACCCGCCCGCTCAGCACCGGATCGTCGAGCTCGATCGTCACCCGCCGCGACCGATCGGGTTTGCGCTTCCCCGCGCGCCCGGCTGCACCGACGAGATCGCCGATCAGCATCCCGGTGTTGGTCGCCTCACCGTCCCGCTCGCAACAACTTCCCGGCGCGACCAGCTTCTGCACGCCACGTACCAACGCCGTTCCCAACCCCAGTACGTCGAGCCCGGTCTGGCACCCGCCGACGCGGGTCGCACACGGGGATGAATCCGCGCGTAGCGCGCCCATCCCGGTCATGTCGCGATTGACCGCCACCGGCCGTGACGACACGGCCTCCGCGGGCAGCGGCAGATCCTGCGCCGGCAACGGGTCCGCACATACCACCACTTCGCCCGTCACCGGACGCGCGCACGGCTGGCCCGCCACCGGGACGAGGATGGAGTGCACGGCCGGCACGTCGGGCGCGGACGCAATCGAAGTCGCGACCGGCGGGGCGGACGAAGCTTGAAGCAGGAGCGCGACGATCAACATCGCGTCAGCCTGCCCCTCGCCTTGCCGACCGTCAATCGGTCACACCAGCTTACGGGCGCAGCGCCGTGTCGTCGCGGTCGTCGAGTTCGTCGTCCTCGACGCTACCGTCGTCGAACTCTTCCTGGACTTCGTCTTCCTCGACGTCGGCATCGTCGGCGTCCGCCTCGCCGTCGACGGTCGCGACCTGGTCGTCGGTCATGACCAGCTCGTCCTCGTCCTCCTCGTCGTCGTCGCTGCCGATGTCGGGATCGAGGTCGACGATGATCGTGCCGTCACCCGGCCCGTCGCGCGTCGCCTCCAGGATCTCGGCGCGCTGACTCTCGTCATAGCCTTCCTCGTCATAACCGTCGTCGCCCGAACCCTGGCCATGCACCTGATGCCCGCCCATCGCGAAGTTCCTCATCCGTTGAGCCAACGCAACGGTAGACGCGCCCGCCCGGTTCCCCATCGGCGCGCCTGTGCTGGCATCCCGGCATCGCAACGCCTAACTGGAGGCACGCAGAATAACGGAGCCCGCTTCATGCTCGATACGCCCGCCGCCGAAGTCCCGACGCTCAGCCTTGCCGACGAAGCGCGCGATCCCGCCGCATTCGCCGCCGCGCTGGGCGGTTCGTTCGAGCGCTTCGGCTTCGCGATCGTCGCTGACCACGGCGTGCCGCAGCCGCTGATCGAGCGTGCCTGGGCCGAGACCGCCGCACTGTTCGCGCTGCCCGAGGAGGAGAAGCGCCGCTATCACACGCCGGGCGGCGGCGGCGCGCGTGGTTACACGCCGTTCAAGACCGAGATCGCCAAGGATGCGCGCCACGTCGATCTCAAGGAGTTCTGGCACGTCGGTCGCGAATTGCCGGCCGGCCACCGCTTCGCCGATCAGATGGCACCCAATATCTGGCCCGATCGCCCGGAAGGCTTCCGCGCGACGTTCATCGACCTGTTCGCTGCCTTCGACCGCGCCGGGGACCGTTTGCTCGCCGCGATCGCGCGCCATCTCGGCCTCGCTCCCGACTGGTTCGATCCGGCGGTGAAGGACGGCAATTCGGTGCTGCGGCTGCTCCATTATCCCCCGATCCCGGCCGATGCGGAGGGCGTGCGCGCCGGCGCGCACGAGGACATCAACCTCATCACGCTGCTGCTCGGCGCCGAGGAAGCGGGCCTCGAACTGCTCGACCGCGCCTCGGGCCAGTGGCTGGCGGTAAAGCCGCCGGAGGGGGCGATGGTCGTCAACGTCGGCGACATGCTGCAACGGCTGACCAACCACGTCCTGCCCTCGACCACGCACCGCGTCGTCAACCCGCCGCCCGAGCGCCGCGGCCATTCGCGCTATTCGATGCCGTTCTTCCTGCACCCCGCGCCCGATTTCCTGATCGAGACGCTGCCGCAGACGATCTCCGCGGCGAACCCGAACCGCTATCCCGAGCCGATCACCGCGCATGGTTACCTCCACCAGCGGCTGGTCGAGATCGGGCTGATCAAGCCATGAGGGACCTGTCGGGCATCGTCACCGGCGCGATCCGGCTCGACCACGATGGCGAGATATCGGGCATCGTCAGCGGCGACATCACGGTCGCCGCCGGCTGCCGCGCGCTGATCTCCGGCATGATACGCGGCGACATCACCGCCGAGCCGGGCGCGGAGGTGGTGATCACCGGCATCGTCAACGGCGCGGTTCACGCCGAAGGCGCCACGGTGCACGTGACGGGAATCGTGACGCTGCCGTAAGCGGGACACGGCGGCTTACGCCATCCCCGCGCAAGTCGGGTCCAGATCGCGCGGGCGCGGCCTCGACCGGGCGAAGCCGACGATGAAACATGCCTCCTGTCATAACCCGCTTCCGCTCGTGCCGCGCTCGCCCGAATAAAGATGCGGCGAACCCGCACGTCGACCGGCTTCAGGCGAACGATGCGAGAGGGCCGCCCCACCCGGCGGCATGATGCATGCGTCACGTCATCGGCGAGCACGGCTGCGGCTCGCCACAGCACCCACCACGTGGAAGCGCCGCCGTGCCCACCCTTCCCGGCCGACACCCCTTTGAAGATCCGCCCTGCTACCCACCACAGCGGCAAACAAACCGCCGGAGCGCCCGTACCCGACCATCACGCCGACGCGCGACGGATGAAGTCGCTGCGGCTCACCACAACAGCGCCACGCAAAAGAGCGGTCGTCGCGCGCCGATCTGCCATGTGACAGCCGACCGGACACGAGCAGCGGGGCGGCTCGGCGCACCATCACGTGCACGGACAGGGCGTGCTCCGCCGCTCAGCGACAGACGAACCACGCCTGCTGCTCACCGCCGCGCCCGGCACATGGTCAGCCCGGCTCGCCACCCTTTGGATGTGCGCAAGAAGCGGAACCGGCCATGCCCGATGACGGTCGACATTCGGTTACCCAGCCACCGCCTCCGAAGGCATCCGGCGGGGCTGACCTCTCCCGACAACGGAAAACACCGCGCGTGACGGCCCGCCCGTCGTAACCTCAGCGACTCGCCACCACGCACCCGTCACTGCGAGCGCAGCGCAGCAATCCAGGGCGTCCGGCGCAGGAATGTCTTCATACCCTCGCAATGACGAAAGATCGCGAGCACAGATCGACACGCCGCCGCGATCGGCCATTACCCAATCGGTCGCCCCGCATCCGACCGCTGCCGCAAAAGGCAGGGCGGAAGCTCAAGCCGGCGACCGGCTCACCCGAACCGCCAACCCCCGCGCGACCGGCTCAGGCGGTCCGCTCCGGCACCGCCGCCACATCCGCCGCGATCGACGTCGCAGGGGCCAGCGCTTCCCACGGGAACACGAACCAGTCCTTGGTCACCGCGCGGTCGATCGTCCGCGCCGCCCACTCGACGCGCGCCGCGGAGCCACGGTTGTCGATCAGCGTCGCAAAGCGGACTGCGCCGCGCGGTGCGCCGGCCTGTTCCAGCAGCGTCCGCAACTGGGCGATCGTGCGCCCCGAATCGTTGATGTCGTCGACGAACAGCAATCGCGCACCGTCACGCGTCAACGCCGCCAACCGCGTGATCGCCGGCGCGACGCGCGCATCGTCATGTCCGGAATAATCGACCGACTCCATCGGCACCCCGGCGGCATGGCTGAGGTACACCGCCGGCACCAACCCGCCGCGCCCGACGCCGACCAGCAGCGTGGGGCGCCAGGCGGCGTCGCGGTCGATCAGCGCGGCCAGCGCGCGGACGTCGGAAATCAGGTCGGCATGGGTGACGGCGGTAAGGATCGGCATCGTCATGCCTTACACGACCGTCGCTTCGGTAACATACCCCCGCGCGCGATTTTCGCGCCCGGTTACTTCCCGAACCCGGTCGGCGCCGGCGACACCGTCACCGTGTCGCCACCGCGGACCTCCTGCACCTCCAGCGCACGCTCGGCGACGTTGTCGCGCCCGAAGCGGAACGCGCCGTCGATGCCCGAGAAGCCGTCGTCGTCGCGCAGCCGGCTCTCCGGAAACGGCGTGCCCGGTCGCCAGTCGCGCGCGATCCGCACCACCAGCAGCACCGAATCGTAGCCGAGGCTCGACAGCCGGTAGGGCGCGGCATTGAAGCGCGCGCGGTAATTGCGCGCATATTGGCGGTACAGCGTGTCCGGCACGCTGGCGAACCACGCCCCGTTCAGCGCCGCCGACGATCGCGCCGCGCCGTCCGAGTTCCACAGCTCGGTGCCCAGGATCTGCGTCGACGGGCTGCTGCGCCGCACCAGCGGCACCGCGGTGGCGGCGGTCGATGCGCCATCGGCGATCAGCACCGCCCCGAACGGCGCATCCTTCGCCATCCGCTGCACCGCGACGCCCAGCGCGCCCGGCCCGCGGTCGTAGGTCTGCAACGAGACGACGCGCCCGCCAGCCTGCTCCACCGCGCGCAGGAAGGCGGTGGACGCGCGGCTGCCGTACAGCGCGTTCGGCACCAGCCCGCCGAAATTGTCGACACCGCGGCCACGCGCATAGGCGACGACGCGCTCGATCGCCTGCGCCGGGGCATAGCCCAGCACATAGGCGCCGTTCCCGGCCACGCCGGTGTCGTTCGAGAACGACAGCACCGGCACCTTCGCGGCGCGTGCGATCGGCGCGACCGCGCGCACGTCCTCGGCCAGCAGCGGGCCGAGGATCAGCTGCGCGCCTTCGCGGATCGCGCGTGCCGCCGCGGCGCCCGCGCCGGTCGCGGTATCGTAGCTGGTGATCCGCACCTGCTGGTTGCGGGTATCGAGCAGCGCGAGCTGCGTGGCATTGGCAAGGCTCCGTCCGACCCCGCCGTTGCTGCCGGTCAACGGCACCAGCAGCGCGACACGGTTGCGCGCGACGTCCTGCGGCAGGCCGTTCACCACCTCCGGCGCGGTGTCCCGCACCGGCGGTGCGACCGGGGCGGTCGGCGCATTCTGCACCGGCCCGCGCGGCACCACCGTCGAACAGGCCGCCAGCAACAGCGCCCCCGTGACGGTGACCAGCCGCGATAATGCGTTCGACCATTGCGAACGCCCGATCGCCTCTGCCATGACTACTCCCGTGAACCCGTTGACCCCCGGCCTGTACATCGTCGCCACCCCGATCGGCAATCTCGGCGATCTTTCCCCCCGCGCAGCCCAGGTGCTTGCCGGAGCGGACATTATCGCCGTGGAGGATACGCGCGTCACCGCCGGTCTGCTCCGCCACATCGGCACAAAGCGCCCGATGACCCCCTATCACGATCATAATGCCGAGCATGTCCGACCGCAGTTGATCGCCCGGATGGCAGGCGAGATCGTCGCCTTGGTGTCGGACGCGGGGACGCCGCTGATCTCCGATCCGGGCTTCAAGCTGGTGCGGGACGCGCGCGCCGCCGGGCATCAGGTCGTCACCATCCCCGGCCCGTGCGCCGCGGTCGCCGCGCTGACGCTCGCCGGCCTGCCGACCGACCGCTTCTTCTTTCTCGGCTTCCTGCCGCCCAAGGAACAGGCACGTGCCACCGCAATCGCGGAGGTCGCGAGCGTCCGCGCGACACTGGTGATCTACGAATCCGGGCCGCGGCTTGCCGCCTGCCTCTCGGCGCTCGCCGCCGGGCTCGGCGACCGCGAGGCGGCGGTCACGCGCGAAATCACCAAGAAGTTCGAGGAAGCGGTCACCGGCAGGCTTTCCACGCTCGCCACGCGGTACGCAGACGCACCGCCAAGGGGTGAAATCGTCGTCGTCGTGGCACCGCCCGATCCCCCGGCGCCCGCGGGGGCCGAGGACGCGGACGCCGCGCTCGCCGAGGCGCTGACCCGCCTTCCCGCCTCGAAAGCGGCCGGCGAGGTCGCCAAAGCGCTCGGTCTCGACCGCAAGGCGCTCTATGCCCGCGCGCTCGAGATGAAGGAACGCGACCAGGCGTGATCGCGGCAGGCGTTGCCGCGCCGCCGCGACGACGATAGCACCGCCGCCATCCTTTCCCCCCGTGGAGCCGTCATGAAGAAGCTGCTGATCCTCTCGTGCCTGCTCCTCGCGGCCGCCGCGCCCGCACCGGCTCCCAAGTGGGAGCGGATCTTCGACGGGCGCACGCTCGCCGGCTGGACGCCAAAAATCACCGGCCGCGCCGTCGGCGAAGATCCGCTCCGCACGTTCGTCGTGAAGAACGGCGCGATCACCGTCAGTTACGACAACTACAAGGCCTTCGACGGCGCGTTCGGACATCTGTTCTGGAAGGCGCCGCTCACCGCCTATCGCCTGCGCTTCGACTATCGAATGACCGGCCCGTCGATGCCGGGGATCGAGGGGTGGCAGAACCGCAACTCCGGGCTGATGCTGCACGCACAGGCACCCGCGACGATGACCCGCGACCAGCAATTCCCGGTCAGCCTCGAATTCCAGCTGCTCGCCGTGCCGCGCCCCGATCGTGAGCCGAGCGGCAGCCTCTGCACGCCGGGCACCACCGTCGAAGTGGCAGGAACGCGCCCGACCCGCCACTGCATCACCGGCGCCGGCCCGCTCGTCCCGCTCGGGCAATGGACGCATGCCGAGGTCGAAGTCACGCCCGACGGTCGCATCACGCAGATCGTCGGCGGCAAGCCCGCGATCAGCTACCGCGGTGCGCAGCTCGACCCCGACGACAAGGACGCGCAGCCGGTGATCGCAGCGGCGGGCGGCGCGCTGGCGCTCCGCGGCGGATATGTCGCGCTGCAAAGCGAGGGCCAACCGACGCAGTTCCGCAACATCGAAATCCTGCGGCTCGATTGATTTGCAAGTACCGCCAGCGGGATAGCTGCCCCGGCGCACGCCGCGACGGCGCTTGCCCCGCTCTACCTGCCACCCTACACCGGAGTGCAATACCAATAGAGTACCGGAGAACATCATGACGCGCCGCGCCCGCCGCATCGGCCTGCCCCTGCTCGCCGCCACGCTGTTGTTCTCCACGCCGCTCGCCGCACAGGTCGCGACGCGCCCGGCGATCTTCCCTGCGCCCACCGATGTGGCGCTCGGCACCGGCACCCTGACGCTTGGCCGCACCGTTTCGCTCGTCGCCGCGCCAGGCACCGATCCCGCTACCGTTGCGCTGGTCGAGCGGATCCTCAAGAAGGGCGGCGTCACGACGATCACCCCCGCACGCCGCGCGACCCGCAATCCCGCGCAGGTGCAGATCGTGCTCGGCACCACCGACGCCGCTTCGGTTCGCGATGCACTCGCGGGCACCACCCCCGACACCAACGCCGAGGGCTACACCCTCACCGTCGCGCCGCTCGCGAACACGATCACGCTCGCCGGCCACGATGCCGACGGCCTGTTCCACGCCGTGCAGACGCTTCGGCAGCTCGTTCCGCATACGACGCTCCCGGCGCTCACGATCCGCGACCACCCCGCGATGCCGGTGCGCGGCACGATCGAGGGCTTTTATGGCACGCCGTGGACCATGGCCGAGCGCGAACGGCACCTCGACTTTCTCGCGACGGTGAAGGCCAATACCTACGTCTACAGTCCAAAAGACGATCCATTCGCCCGGGCGCGATGGCGCGATCCCTATCCCGCCGCGACGCTGACGCAGCTCCGCGCGCTCGCGGTCGCAGCGAAACGCAACCACGTCGACTTCGTCTACGCGATCTCGCCGGGACCGAGCGTCTGCTTCTCCGCGCCCGCCGACGCGCAGGCGCTCGACGCCAAGTTCGACGCGCTGCGCGGGATCGGCGTGCACCGCTTCTACGTCGCGCTCGACGATATCGAGTATAAGAAGTGGAATTGCGACGCCGATCAGGCGACCTATGGCGCATCCGGTGCGGCCGCCGCAGGCAAGGCGCAAGCGCTGCTGCTCAACGCGGTACAGGCCAGTCTCACGCGTCGCGACCCGCAGGCGCCACCGCTCATCATGGTTCCGACCGAATATTACGACGCGAAGGAAACGCCCTACAAGGCCGCACTGCGCGAGTATCTCGATCCGAAGGTGGTGGTGCAATGGACCGGCACCGACGTGGTCCCGCCCGCGATCTCGATCCCCGATGCGAAGACCGCGACCAAGGCGTTCGGCCGCAAGACGCTGCTCTGGGACAATTATCCGGTCAACGATTATGCGCAGACCACCGGACGACTGTTGCTTGCCCCCTATGCGCGCCGCGAGGCCGGGCTGTCGGGCGAGTTGACCGGCATCCTCTCCAATCCGATGAACCAGGAAGCGCCCAGCCGCATCGCCGTCACGGGCGTCGCAGCCTTCGCGTGGAACGATCGCAACTACGACCCCGACCTTACGCAGGTATTCGCGGCACGTGAACTCGCCGGCGGCGACCCGCGCGCGACGGATGCGCTGCTGACCTTCTTCGACACGCAGCATATCGCCCCCACCTTCGGCAGCCAGCCGTGGCAGGAACAGGCGCCCCGCCTGCACGCGCTGCTGAACCACGTCCGCGACACGCTGGCGAACGGCGACGCCGACGCGCGCCGCGCCGCCCTTGCCGATCTCGTCCGCGCCGCCGACGATCTCGCCGCCGCGCCCGACACGATCCGCGCCGCCGTCTCTGACCCGACATTCGCCGCGCAATCGCGCCCGTGGCTCGACGCGACCGCGCTATGGGGCCGCGCGCTGCGGCAGACCGCCGCCGGCCTCACCGCCGCTTCCGAAGCAAGCCCCGCCGCCGCCGGCTATTTCGCCACTGCCGGCGATCTTGCCACGCAGGCCGCCACGATCCAGTCGATCCCCGGCGCGACGCGCTTCGACGGCCCGATCAAGATCGCGGACGGTGTGCTCGACGCCTTCATCGCGGAGGCGCCGAAAATGGTGGCGCCGACCAGCACGCGGTAAGCCGCTGCTTCGGGTTGAGCGGTTCGCGCCGACCGATCCCGTCCGCCGCACGGAATTCGCCGCTTGCCGCGCCGGCATCTCGCCGCCATCCTCGCGCCATGCGCTCGCCCCAGCCCCGCTCTGCCGCCACCCGTCGCGCCGCGGAGGAAAGCGGGCGCCGCGCCGAACGGCTGGCGGCGTGGTGGCTGCGGCTCAAGGGTTGGCAGATCCTGGATCGCCGCGTCCGCACGCCGGCCGGCGAAGTCGATCTGGTCGCGAAACGCGGCGCGCTCATCGCCTTCGTAGAGGTCAAGGCACGCCGGACGTCTGTCGAGCTCGACCACGCCATCGACCAGCGCCGCCTGTCGCGCGTCGCCGCGGCGGCGGAAGTGTTGATGCCGCGCTACGCCACCGCCGGCGAGGATATCCGGGTCGACGTGATCCTGCTCGCCCCCGGCATGCGCCCGCGACATATCGAGAATGCGTGGATCGGCTACTGACAGCCGCGCACCCCGCCCCTACATCCACGCACATGACCAAGCCGCTTACCGTCGCCGTCCAGATGGACCCGCTCGACCAGATCAACATCGCGGGCGACAGCACGTTCGCGCTGATGCTCTCCGCGCAGGCGCGCGGCCACCGGCTGTTCCACTACGACGCCACCGCGCTCAACTGGTCCGACGGGAAGCTGTGGGCAAAGGCACATCCCGTCACCGTCCAGCGGGTGGCAGGGGACCATTTCAGCGTCGGCGACCCGGTAGCGCTGGATCTCGGCGCGGAGGCGGACGTGGTGCTGATGCGGCAGGATCCGCCCTTCGACCTCGGCTATATCACTGCCACGCACCTGCTGGAGCGCATCGCCGACCGCACCCTGGTGGTCAACGATCCGGTCAGCGTCCGCAACGCGCCCGAGAAGATGTTCGTGCTCGATTACGCGCACTTCATGCCGCCAACGCTGATCACGCGCTCGCTCGACGAAGCGCGCGCGTTCCTGAAGCAGCATGGCGAGATCGTCGTGAAACCGCTGCACGGCAACGGCGGCAAGGCGATCTTCCACGTCCGCAGCGCCGGCGAGAACCTGTCGGCGCTGATGGAGGTCTTCAACCAGACATGGCGCGAGCCGCACATGGTGCAGGCATTCCTCCCCGATGTCGCGAAGGGCGACAAGCGTATCGTGCTGGTCGACGGCGAAGTAGCGGGCGCGATCAACCGCCTGCCGGGCGAGGGCGAGATCCGCAGCAACCTTGCGGTCGGCGGCTCGGCGCAGAAGACCGAACTGACCCCGCGCGAGCGCGAGATCTGCGCAGCGCTCGGCCCGGAGCTGAAGCGTCGTGGGCTGATCTTCGTCGGCATCGACGTAATCGGCGGGGAATGGCTGACGGAGATCAACGTCACCTCCCCGACCGGCATCGTCGCGATCGAGGCGTTCGACGGCACGGACGTCGCCGGGCTGATCTGGGACGCGATCGACCGCAGGCTGGCGGAACGCGCCGCCTGAGCGGGCCGTTGGCGCCGGCGTGACCGACTTCATCATCCACTGGATCGTCGCGGGCGGTTATTTCGGCATCTTCCTGCTGATGGCGCTAGAGAATGTCGTGCCGCCGATCCCGTCGGAAGTCATCATGGGGCTCGGCGGGATCGCAGTGGCGCGCGGGCAGATGGAGATGCTCCCGCTGCTGCTGTGGGGCACTGCCGGCACCACCGCCGGCAACGTGTTCTGGTACGCGATCGGCCGCCGGCTCGGCTACGCACGCTTCCGCCCGTTCGTGGAGCGGCACGGGCGCTGGCTGACGATTGAATGGGACGATGTCGAGCGCGTGCGCGGCTTCCTTCACGATCATGGCGGCTGGGTGATCTTCGTCTTCCGCTTCATGCCGACGTTCCGCACGATGATCTCGCTGCCGGCCGGCATGGCCGCGATGCCGATGCCGCGTTTTCTGGTGATGACCTTCGCGGGCAGCATCATCTGGAATGGCGTGCTGGCCGGTGCCGGCTTCTATCTCGGCAGCCGCTTCGCCGAGCTCGACCGTTACGTTGGTCCGGTCGGGATCGCGCTGACCGCGCTGGCGCTCGCCTGGTATGCCTGGCGGGTCGCGACCTGGAAGCCGCGCGGCTGATCGCGAAGGCCGACCGCGTCGCTTACCCGCGCGGGTGCGCGTTGCGGTACACGTCGAGCAGGTGCGCCGCATCCACCCCTGTGTAGACCTGGGTCGAGCTAAGGCTGGCATGCCCCAGCAACTCCTGCAGCGCGCGCAAATCGGCGCCGCGACCCAGCAAGTGCGTCGCGAAGCTGTGCCGCAATGCGTGCGGCGTCGTCCGGTCCGACAGGCCCAGCCGCCCGCGTGCCGCCCGCACCCGCATCCGCACGATCCCGCCGTCCAGCGTCCCGCCGCGCACGCCGCGGAACAGCGCGGCGTCCCGCGTCATCGGCCATGGGCAGCGCGCCACATAATCCTCTACGGCCGCGCGTACCGGCGGCAACAGCGGAACGATCCGCGTCCGGTCGCGCTTGCCGGTCACGCGCAAAGTCTCGCCCAGCGGCAGCGCCGCACCCGTCAGCCCCAGCGCCTCGCCGATCCGCAACCCTGCGCCGTAGAGCAGCATCAGCACCGCCCAGTCGCGCGCCGCCACCCACGGCTCGTCACTCTCTTCCATGACGTCGGTGGCCAGCGCCACCACTTCGTCCGGGGAGATGGGTCGCGGCATGCCCTTTTTCACTCGCGGCCCTTTCAGCCGCGGCGCTGCCCCCGCGCCCCCCGCCCAATCGAGGAAGCCGCGCACCGCCGACAGTTCGCGCGCCGCCGAGGCATTGCCCAGTCCGCGTCCGCGCCGCTGCGCCAGATAGGCGCGCAGGTCGCCCGCACTCACTCTCGACAGCGTTGCACGGTCCACCGACTCGCCCCAATGCACGCTCAGGAACGCCAGCAGCCGCTCCGCCGTCGCCCGATAGGCGCGCACCGTGTGCTCGGAGCGGCGCCGGTCGCGCGCCAGATGGATCGACCACTGCACCGGCAGCGGCAGCGGCAGCAGGGCAGGATCATCGCTCACTTCGCCGCTTTCCCGCGCGTGACCGACATTGGCAAATCAAAATTAACGTTACCCGCGCTAGATTGCCTGCATGACACGTACCGGTACCACCTACGACCGTGCCGTTGAATCCGGCCGTGCTGCCGCGTTGCAGGCGCTGGCACTACTCGGCACCGAGACCGAGAAGGAGTTCGACGCGCTCGTCGCGCTTGCCGCCGAATTGCTCGGCTGCCCCACGGCGTTGCTCAACCTGGTCGGCGAAGACCGCTTGTTCGTGAAAGCGCGGACGACGCCTGGCGCGATGTCGTTCGAACGTGACACCGCCTTCTGCGATCGCACCGTCGTCGACGACCGGATGACCGTGATCGACGATACGCTTGCCGACGAACGCTTCCGCGAAAGTCCGTTCGTCATCGACGCGGGCGTTCGCTTCTACGCCGGCGCCCCGCTCCATGTTCCTGATCCGGACGGCATCCGCCGGGCGGTCGGCACGTTGTGCGTTGTCGACGATCGCCCGCGCCACGCGGACCCGCGCGAATTGGCCGCACTGGCACACCTCGCCACGCTCGCCGAGGCACTGCTTGACGCGCGCCGCACCGCGCTGAAGGCGATCCACATCGCCACCACCGGCGAGGAACTGGTGACGCGCCTCGGCCGTCAGGACCATATCTTTCGCCAGGCCGAACAGATCGCCGCGATCGGATCGTGGCGGCTGTCGATCGTCGACCAGACGCTCGAATGGTCGGACAACGTCTATCGCATTCACGGGCTGCCGGTCGGTGACGGGCCACAGCTCGACGACGCGCTGCGCTTCTACCCGCAGCACATCCGCCCGACCGTGCAGACCTCGCTCGACAAGTCGATCGCGCGTGGCCAGCCGTTCGGGATCGAAAGCGACTTCGTTACGGCCGACGGTCGCCTCCGGCGCGTCCGCGCAATGGCCGATCCGGAGATTGTCGACGGCCGCGTGGTCGCGATGGTGGGCGTCTTTCAGGATGTCACCGATCGTTATGCGCTGGAGCAGCAATTGCGTCGCTCGGCGGACACCGACGCCTTGACCGGCATCGCCAACCGCGCCGCCTTCGATCGCGAGTTGCAGGCGGCGATGGAGCGCGCCCGCCGTGACGGCACCCGGCTACACCTCGCGCTGATCGACCTCGACGGATTCAAGGCGATCAACGACACGCTTGGCCACGGCGCCGGCGACGACGTGCTGCGGCTGACCGGCGCTGCGCTTGCCGAGCCATGGCTGATGGGCAGCATCGCGGCGCGGATCGGCGGCGACGAATTCGCGGTCATCGTCGAGCATCCGGCGTTGGCCGCCGATATCGACGGCCTGCGCGATCGGCTCGAGTCGGTGCTGCGCGTGCCGGTGGAGGCGAACGGGGTGGTCATGACCAGCGCGGGTTCGGTCGGGATTGCGGCGTTCGACGACGACTGCCACTCGCTGCGCGATCTCGCGCGTCGCGCCGATACGATCCTCTACTCCGCGAAGCGCGCCCGCGTCGGCACCCGCAACATGCGCCGCGCTGCATAAGGTCGCCGCTCGCGGCGGTCTTCGACGCGGGATTCGTACGCAGCGTCTGATCGATCGCGTCGAACGGCATTCGCGACGATCTCCGGTCCGACCGCTCGTGACGAAGATCATCTGCTCGCTTCTGGGACCAGTGATGCTCGAACACGCCTGAGCGGCCGCGCGAGGCGAGCATCGTGCCCGCTTCCCTCCGACTCGCGCACGCCCCATATGTCGCCGCGATGTCTTCCCGCGCGCGCGTCCTTGTCCTCAACTCCGCCCTGGGCCCGCTCGACTACCGCGTGCCGCACGGGATGAGCGTAGAGCCCGGCTCCGTGGTCGTCGCACCGCTGGGCCCGCGCCAGCTGCTTGGCGTCGCCTGGGAGCCGGAACGCATGCCGTCCGATGCGGAGGTCGGCGACAACCGCCTGCGCAACCTGCTCGCGGTCGCCGACGTGCCGCCGCTGCGCGCACCGTTGCGCCGGTTGATCGAATGGACCGCGGATTATTACCTCGCGCCCCCCGCCGCGGTCGTGCGCATGGCGCTGTCCTCCACGTCCGCGCTGGAGGGCGGGCGCAGCGTCGTCGAATATCGCGCCACCGGCGACGTGCCCGATCGTCTTACCCCGCAGCGCGCGCAAGCACTCGAGCGGATCGGCGAACGACGGGGATTGATCCGCGAGCTGGCACAAATCGCCGACGTCAGCGACGCGGTGATCCGCGGGCTGGTGAAGACCGGCGCTTTGGAGGGGGTGCCGGTGGACATCGACAGTCCCTTTCCGGTCCCCGACCCCGACCATGCCCCTCCGACGCTCTCCGACGACCAGCGCGCCGCCGCCGCGACGCTCGTGGCCGACGTCGACGCCGCGGCCTTTCGCCCGACCCTGCTCGACGGCGTCACCGGCTCCGGGAAAACCGAGGTCTATTTCGAGGCGGTCGCTGCCGCGCTCCGCTCGGGACGGCAGGTGCTGGTGCTGCTCCCCGAGATCGCGCTGACCGAACCGTTCCTGAAACGCTTCCACGACCGCTTCGGCTGCGAACCCGTGGCGTGGCATTCCGGACTACGCGCTACGCAGCGGCGACGCGCGTGGCGCGCGATCGCCGGCGGCGAGGCGCGGGTGACGGTCGGCGCGCGCTCGGCGCTGTTCCTGCCTTATGCGAACCTCGGGCTGATCGTCGTCGACGAGGCGCACGAAACCAGCTTCAAGCAGGAGGACGGCGTCCATTATCACGCGCGCGATGTCGCGGTGATGCGCGGGCTGTTCGAGGCGTGCCCGGTGATCCTCGCCAGCGCCACGCCCGCGATCGAGACCCGTCACCAGGTCGCGCTCGGCAAATATGCCGAGGTGAAGCTGCCGGGTCGCTTCGGGGTCGCGCAGATGCCGACCATCGAGGCGATCGACCTGATCGCCGAACCGCCGGAGCGCGGCCGTTGGATCAGTCCCCGGCTGGTCAAGGCGCTCGAAGACACGCTGGAGCGCGGCGAACAGTCGCTGCTGTTCCTCAATCGTCGCGGTTATGCGCCGCTCACCTTGTGCCGCACGTGCGGGCACCGCTTCCAATGCCCGAACTGCACCGCGTGGATGGTCGAGCACCGCCTGACCCGCCGTCTGGCTTGCCACCATTGCGGCCATATCGAACCGGTGCCGCGGCTGTGCCCGGAATGCCAGAACGAGGATACGCTCGTCGCGTGCGGGCCGGGGGTGGAGCGGATCGCCGACGAGGTCGCGGCGCTGTTCCCGACGGCACGCGTCGCCGTGGTCACCTCCGACACGATCTGGAGCCCCGCCAAGGCGGCCGAATTCGTCGCGCGGATGGAGGCGGCCGATATCGACATCGTCGTCGGCACGCAGCTGGTGACCAAGGGCTATCACTTTCCCAACCTGACCAACGTCGGCGTCATCGATGCCGATCTCGGGCTGGACGGCGGCGACCTGCGCGCGGCGGAACGCACCTTCCAGCAGATCCGCCAGGTGTCGGGCCGGGCCGGGCGCGGGGCCAAGCCTGGCCACGTCTTCATCCAGACGCACAGCCCGAAGGCGCCGGTGATGCAGGCGCTGATCACCGGCGATGCCGACGCGTTCTACGCCGCCGAAACCGAAGCCCGCCAGGAAGCGGACGCGCCACCTTATGGCCGCTACGCCGCGATCATCGTGTCCAGCGAGGAACAGGGCGCCGCGCATGACACCGCCCGCGCGATCGCCCGCGCCGCGCCACGTATCGACGGCATGGAAGTCTATGGCCCGGCGCCGGCGCCGCTTGCGATGTTACGGGGGCGGCACCGATTTCGCCTGCTGGTCCACGCCCGCCGCGCGCTCGACGTGCAGGACGTGATCCGCGCATGGCTCGGCGGGCTTGAATGGGCTGCGAAGGTGCGGGTCGCGGTCGACGTCGACCCGTACAATTTCCTGTAACACTCCGTCGTTGCGGGCTGGGCGACGCGATCCGGCGGGTTCTGGCCCGGCCTTGAAGCGCGTCGCTCTACTCAGGATGACGAACGAGGCACTTCAGTCAGCGAACAGAAGGACCGGTGTTTCCAGATACTTCTTCAGCGCCTGCACGTAACTGGCGGCGTCCCAGCCATCGACCACGCGGTGGTCGCAGCTGATCGACAGGTTCATCAGCTTGGCGCGCACGATGTCGTCGCCCCCCTGCCCGTTCGGCCGAAATACGGGGCGTTCGACGATCTTGTTCGGCCCGACGATCGCCACTTCCGGCCGATTGATGACCGGGGTCGTCGCTATCCCGCCGAGCGGCCCCAGCGAGGTGACCGTGATCGTTCCGCCACCCATTTCCTGTGGCGTCAGCTTGTTGGCACGTGCCGCGCCCGCCAGTCGCGTGATCTCCGTCGCCAATTGCCAGACATTGCGGTCCTGCGCGTCGCGGATGACGGGTACGGTCAGCCCGGCATCGGTCTGGGTCGCCATCCCGAGATGCACGCGCCCCGAGCGCGTCACGACCCCGGCTTCATCGTCATATCGCGCGTTCAACATCGGAAATTCGGGCAGCGTCCGACACATCGCCACGATCAGCAACGGCAGCATCGTCAGCTTCGGTCGCCCGCCACGATTGTCGTTCAGGTCGGCGCGCATCTCCTCCAGGGCGGTGACATCGATCTCGTCGACATACGTGAAGTGCGGGATATTCCGCTTCGACGCCGCCATGTTCTCGGCAATGCGCCGTCGCATGCCGATGACGCGCACCTGTTCGTCGTCGCGCGCACGGGCCGCGTGCGGCGCGTGATAGCCCTGCCCCGTGCTGTAGCGGAGGAACGCATCCAGATCGGCGTGCCGGATCCGCTCGCCGTCACCGACGCGGATCTGCGCGAGGTCGACGCCCAGGTCTTTCGCCCGTGCGCGAACCGCCGGAGAAGCAAGGACGACGCCAGTTCCTGCGAGCGAGGATTCAGGAGCGGGTTCGACTTTCCGGGACAGATCGCGGGCGTCGGAAGCGGCGGCCCGCTCCGGCGCCGGGTCTTCAAATCCGCCACTTTCCGGCGGTCCTTCCCTTGCAGGAATGGAAGCGGTGACTTCCTCGACGCCAGGGTTCTCGGCCTCCAGCGTCGCCTCGTCGGTAGCCGGTGAGGCGACCTCGCCCGCGGCGCTGCTGTCCTCCCCGCGCTCGACCTCGACCTCGCCCTCGATCTCGATCACGACCAGAGCCGCGCCGATCGACACCTGATCGCCGACCTCGCCCGCGATTTCCACGACGACGCCTGCAACCGGCGACTCCATCTCGACGGTGGCCTTGTCGGTCATCATGTCGGCGAGGCTCTGGTCCTCCTCGACGCGGTCGCCGACCGCGACGTGCCATGCCACGATCTCCGCCTCGGAAATGCCTTCGCCGATGTCCGGCAGCTTGAAGGTGAAACGCGCCATCTGCCTTTAATCCTTCAGAATCTTCTTGAGCGCCTGCCCGATCCGCACCGGTCCGGGGAAATAGGCCCATTCCAGGCTGTGCGGGTACGGCGTGTCGAATCCGGTGACGCGCTCGACCGGCGCTTCCAGGTGATAGAAGCATCGCTCCTGCACCAGGGCCGACAGTTCGGCGCCGAACCCGCCGGTGCGCGTCGCCTCGTGGACGATCATGCAGCGGCCGGTCTTCTTCACCGACGCCTCGATCGTCTCGATATCCAGCGGCACCAGGCTGCGCAGATCGATGATCTCGGCATCGACGCCGGCATCGGCGACCACCTGCGCGCAGACGTGCACCATCGTGCCATAAGCGAGGATTGTCAGCGCCTCGCCCGCGCGCACCACGTTCGCCTTGCCCAGCGGGATCTTGTAATAACCGGTCGGCACCTCGCCGGCGGGATGTTTCGACCAGTTTTCCGCCGGGCGATCCCAATGGCCGTTGAACGGCCCGTTGTAGATGCGCTTCGGCTCGAAGAAGATCACCGGATCATTGTCCTCGATCGCCGAGATCAGCAGCCCCTTGGCATCGTACGGCGTCGACGGGATGATCGTCTTCACGCCGGAGACGTGGGTGAAGATCCCCTCGGGCGACTGCGAGTGCGTCTGCCCGCCGAAAATCCCGCCGCCGAATGGCGAGCGCACCGTCATCGGTGCGGTAAATTCGCCGCCGGAGCGATAGCGCAGCCGCGCCGCCTCGCTGACCAACTGGTCGAGCGCGGGGTAGATGTAATCCGCGAACTGGATCTCCGGCACCGGGCGCAGGCCATAGGCGCCCATTCCTACTGCCACGCCGATGATCCCGCATTCGGTGATCGGCGTGTCGAAGACGCGGGTCTTGCCGTACTTCTTCTGCAAACCGGCAGTCGCGCGGAACACGCCGCCGAAATAGCCGACGTCCTCGCCCATGACGACGATCGACGGATCGCGCGCCATCGTCACGTCCATCGCCGAATTGATCGCCTGGATCATGTTCATGCGGGTGGTGGCGGTATCCTCCGCCGGTTGTTCGATCATGTCGGTCAAATCGACGTCATCCCGGCAAAGGCCGGGACCTCCCTGTTACGAAGAGCGCCCTTGTGACGCGAGACCCCGGCGTTCGCCGCGGTGACGAATAGAGCGTTCACTTGCGCGCCCACGGCCGCCCGCTGGCGGTTTCCTCGTCGATCATCTGCTGGCGTTGCTCGCGCAGGTGCCACGGCATCTCCTCGAACACGCCATCGAACAGGCTGTCGAGCGGCTGGTGCAGGCCGTGGCCCAGAATGCCGTTCTTTTCGGCCTCCTTCTGCGCGCGCTTCACCTCTTCGGCGACCTCGCGGTCCATCGCTTCCTGCCGCGCGTCGTCCCATTCGCCGATCGCGACCAGATGGTCCTTCAGCCGCCGGATCGGATCGCCCAATGGCCATGCGGTCGGCTCGCCGGCCGAGCGATATTGCGTGGGATCGTCGGAGGTCGAATGCCCCTCGGTCCGGTACGTGAAATGCTCGATCAGCGTCGGGCCGGCGTTGGTGCGCGCGCGCTCCGCGGCCCATGCGGTGGCGGCATAGACCGCCAGCGCATCGTTGCCGTCGACGCGCAGCCCGGCGATCCCGTAACCCACCGCGCGGGCCGCGAACGTCGTCGCCTCCGCACCGGCGAAGCCCGAGAAACTGCTGATCGCCCATTGGTTGTTGACGACGTTGAAGATCACCGGTGCACGATAGACGGTCGCGAAGGTCAGCGCGGAATGGAAGTCGCCCTCCGCGGTGGAGCCTTCGCCGCACCATGTCGCCGCAATCCGGGTGTCGCCCTTCGACGCGCTCGCCATCGCCCAGCCGACCGCCTGCGGATATTGCGTCGTCAGGTTCCCCGAGATCGAAAAGAAGCCGAACCTCTTTTCCGAATACATGATCGGCAGCTGCTTGCCCTGCAACTTGTCGCCGGTATTCGAATAGATCTGGTTCATCATGTCGACCATCGGGCAACCACGCGCGATGAGAAGGCCCTGCTGACGATAGGACGGGAAGCACATGTCCTCGGCATCCAGCGCGTGCGCGGCGGCGACCGCCACTGCCTCCTCGCCCAGGGATTTCATGTAGAAGCTGGTCTTGCCCTGTCGCTGCGCGCGGAACATGCGTTCGTCGAACGCGCGCACCGTCGCCATGTGGCGCAGCATCCGGCGCAGTTTATCGGGGGATAGCCGCGGGTTCCACGCGCCGACCGCCTGGTTCTGCTCGTCCAGGACGCGCACCATCGTATAGGCCAGTTCGGTAAAGCCGCTCGCCGGCTCCGCAGTGTCGGGGCGGCGCGCCGCGCCCGCCGCCGGCACCTCGACATCCGCGAAGTCGACCGTATCGCCGGGCCGGAACTTGGGCTCGGGCACGTGCAGCGACAGGCGTGGCAGATTCTGCGGCGGCGGGTTGCCGGCGGGATGCTGGATGCCGGGATCGTCGGCCAAGTCTCACTCTCCATCACGCGCCGTTTCGGGTGACGGCGCGGTTTCCCGTCCTTGTAATATTGTTTCAAACGCGACGAAAGCCCCCATGTAGCAAGGTGACGAACCCAGCATTCTCGGGCTATTCAACGAATTGACTCGACTCGCCATTGCGGAACAAACTAGGAACGAACATCCCTTTGCGGAGTCGTACCAGCCGTGCCCGAGTCGAGCGTCCTTCAATCCCTGCGCGATACGCTCCGCGCCATCGAAGGCGACGGCCATCGTCGCCGTCCGGTGTTGCCGTTCGGGATTGGCGAACTCGATGCGCGGCTGGCGAACACCGGTCTGCGGCTCGATGCACTGCACGAGATCGCCGCCGCGACGCCCTCGCCAAGTGACGATGCGTCGGCGACCCTGTTCCTCGCCGGGATCGCCGCGCGTGCCTGGGGGCCGGTCCTCTGGGTGGTGCGGCGGCGCGACCTGTTCGCGCCCGGCCTCTACCAGTCGGGTCTCGACCCCGAACGCGTGCTCTATGCCGAGGCGACCGACGATGCCGAGGTGCTGGCGCTGATGGAGGAGGGGTTGCGCCACCGCGCACTGGGGGCGGTAATCGGCGAGACGTGCCGTGCCGCGATGGCCTCGACGCGCCGGTTGCAACTGGCGGCGGAGGGCGGGCGGACGATCGCGCTGCTGATGAAGCGGCACGCGCGGGAGGGTGCCGACCCGCTCGCTGTGCCATCCGCGGCGGTGACGCGCTGGCGCATCGCTTCCGCCCCGTCCGCGCCGTTGCCGGTCGCCGGTATCGGGCGCGCGCGCTGGGACGTGGCGCTGGTCCGCCAGCGTGGCGGCGAAGCATTTCAAACGATCGTGGAGGCATGCGATGAAACGGGTCGCCTCGCTCTACCTGCCCGACTGGTCGATCGACCGGCTGCGGCGGGCCGAGCCCGCCCTCGCGCCGCCGCCTGAGCGGCGCGTCGCGCTCGATCTTGCCGCGATCAAGGCGGCAGGCGACGCCGAACAGGGCGGCAAGCAATGCGACGCGCCGCGCAACAGCGGCTGGCGCCCCGGTGCGCGCTGGGCACGCGAGGACGTCGCGCGCCACGTCGCCGCGCTGCCCGCGCACCAGCGCCCGCCGATGCGCGAAATGGGTCGCCGCAGCGAAGCCGCCGAACACCCGTACAAGCGCCTGCCCGGCGACGACGGCGGCAAGGCGAGCGGCTGGCCCGAACCGGCGATGGTGGCGGTGCGCTCGCATGGCGAGGGCGTGCGCGACAAAGATCCGGCACCTCACCTCCATCGTCCGCAGCAGACGGACACCACCCGCCATACGGACACCCCGGCTTCGGCAGGGATGACGGCTGCGGCCCCGCCCTTCGCCGCCTGGAACGCGATGCCGGCGATCCGCTATCCCGGCGATGGCCCGCATCCCGACAAGCACGCGGCGAAGGAACGCCGCGGCTCCAACGATGCCGGCGCGACCGTCGGGCAAGTCGCCGCCTTCTTCGACACCGGGCGCAGTACCGCGGGCACCGTCTCGCGCGTCTGTACGCCCATGCCCGCCCCCACCCGGCCGGTAATCCCCGAAACCGCGCCGCCGCTCGTCACCGTCCGCAAGGCCGGCAGCCGCGTCGAGGTCGCCGCCGTCTCCTCCGCCGCACATGCGCTGGGCATCGTTCCCGGCATGGCGCTGACCCAGGTCCGCGCCGCCACGCCCGACGTGGTCGTGCGCGACGCCGATCCGGACGGTGACGCGCGCGACCTGCACCGGCTGGCGGTCGCACTCGCGCGCCGCTGGTCGCCAACCGTCGCCATCGCCGATCCGCAGACGCTGTTCCTCGACCTCACCGGAGTCGCACACCTCCACGGCGGCGAGGCGGGGATGGCACGGCGGATCGTGCGCCTGCTCGCGCGGATCGGCATCACCGCGCGGGTCGCGATCGCCGACACCGCGGGAGCCGCCTGGGCCTGCGCGCACCACGCTGCAGACGGCGTCACGATCCTCCCGCCCGGCGAGACGTTGACTGCCATTGCCAAGCTGCCGGTCGCGGCGTTGCGGATTGACGATCACGCGCTGGAATTGCTGCGCCGGCTCGGCATCGACCATGTCGGGCAGCTCGCCGCGCTCCCGCGCGCGCCGCTAGCGCGGCGGTTCGGACGCGCGGTGCCGTTGCGGCTCGACCAGGCGAGCGGGCGCGCCGCCGAGCCGCTCGCCCCGATCGTTCCGCCGGTCGCGATCATCGTCGAGCAGCGTTTCGCCGAACCGTTGCTGACGGCCGAACCGATCGCGCACTGGATCGCACAGCTCGTCACGCGACTTGTGGAGGATCTCGCGCGCGACGGCCGCGGAGCGCGCGTCGTGCTGCTCGCCGCCACGCGCATCGACGCCGCCGTGCAGGTCGAACGGGTCGGCTTCGCGCGCCCGACCCGCGCGCCCGCCCATATGCTGCGGTTGTTGCTGCGCCGCATCGAGCGGCTCGATCCTGGGTTCGGGATCGAGGCGCTTGCGCTTCACGTCCGCCGCGCCGACCCGCTCGGGCCGGAGGCGTTCGATGACGACCTCGCCGACGGCGAACGTCCCGATCTCGCGCCGCTGATCGACGCGATCGTCAATCGCATCGGGACGCGGCGATTGTGGCGCGCCTGCGCAGTCGAAAGCGATGTCCCCGAACGCTCGGTGGGCGGCGCGGCGGCGCTCGATCCGCCCGCGCATGCCGCGCCGGTACTGGCGCGCGACGACGTACGACGGCTCGATGCGCGCGGCGTCGATCATCCCTGGCACCCGCGCTGGCCGCGTCCCGCACGGTTGCTGCGCCGTCCCGAGCCGGTCGACAATGTCATGGCCGAGCTGCCCGATCACTGGCCGCGCCGCTTCACGTGGCGCGGCGTCACCCATGCGATCGTGCGCGGCGACGGGCCGGAGCGGATCACCGGCGAATGGTGGCGGCGCGTCGCCGAACGCGATTCGGTGCGCGACTACTTCCAGGTCGAGGACGCCGAGGGCCGCCGCTTCTGGCTTTTCCGGCGCGGCGACGCGCAACGCGCGGTCACCGGTGACCTGTCATGGTACGTGCATGGCACGTTCGGCTAGCTCAGACGCGCGCGTCGATCGCCGCGACGTGCCCCGCGGTGGCGTAGGCGAGGATCTTCTCGTCGGCGGTCAGGATCGGGCAGGCCAGATGCCTGGCGGTAGCGATCATCAGTCGATCCGCCGGATCGCCGTGGATAGCGCCAGGCAACGTTCCAGCATCGATGCCGATTTCCGGCGTCAGCGCGATCCAGCGGAAGCCGCCCGTCGCCACGACATGCGTAAACCAAAGGCCGGTTTCCATGCGCAGCGCCAGACGCTCCCTGTCGGCCAGCATCGCCATTTCCCAACTCATGATGGTCGGGATCGAGGCACCGTTGGTCCTGCGCGCCGTTGCGATCACGTCCTGCGCTACCGCACCGAGTCGCCGATCTCCCTGAACCAGCCAGACAAGGACAAGCGTGTCGATGACGATCATGGCGCGCGATACACGCCGGCAGGATTATTGTCGTGCCACTCCTCCATGTCCGACACGGGCGTAAACGGATCGTCGAAGCGGTACGCATCATTCTTGAGCAGCCCGAATACGGGCTTCAGCGGCACATCACGCTTCGGCACGACTTCCGCCACCACCTTGCCACGCTTGGTAATGGTCAGCGGTTCACCGTCCTCCTGCATCTCGTCGATTAGCCGAAGGCAATGGGCCTTGAACTCGCTGACGCTCACGACCTTGCCCATCACCACCTCCGGATTGACCAACTCATATAGTCATCTCGCACCATGACGTACAGCGAGCTGCAGGTCACGACGCACTTCTCGTTCCTGCGTGGCGCGTCGTCGTGCGAGGAGCTGTTCAGCACTGCCGCGCTGATGGGGATGCCGGCGCTCGGCATCGTCGACCGGAACTCGGTCGCCGGCGTGGTGCGCGCGCTCTACGCCGCCGAACAGCTCGCCAGCGAGCAGGGCCTTGCGATCCGCGCCATTCCCGGCTGCCGGCTCGACCTCGTCGACGGCGCGTCGTTGCTGGTGTGGCCGGAGGACCGCGCCGCCTGGTCGCGGCTCACCACGTTGCTCAGCCGCGGCAAGGCACGCGCCGATGCGCAACGCGGCGAGAAGGGCCGCTGCTTCCTCCATTGGGAGGACGTCGCCGCATACGCGCAGGGCCTGGTCGCCGCACTCGTCCCCGGTCACGACGTCGACGCCGATCACATGCGCTGGATGGCCGACCTGTTCGGCACCGCCGGCCATGTCTGCCTCACCCACTATCGCCGCCCGGGCGAGGCGTTGCGGCTCCACCGCATCGCCGCGGCGGCCGGCGCGCACGGCCTCACCCCGCTCGCCACCGGCGACGTGCTCTACCATGCCCCCGACAAGCGCATGCTCCACGACGTCGTCACCGCGATCCGCGAGAAATGCACGATCGACGAACTTGGCCTGCGCCGCGAACGCAGCGCCGATCGTCATCTCAAGCCGCCGGCGGAGATGGAGCGGCTGTATCGCGATCACCCGCTGGCGCTGGCCGCAAGTGCCGCGATCGTCGAGCGCTGCACCTTCTCGCTGCGCGAACTCGACTATCAATATCCCGAGGAACGGGTAATGAGCGGGCGCACGTCGCAGCAGGCGCTGGAACAGCTCGCCCGCAACGCGCTGGCACGGCATTTCGACGGCGCCCCGCCCGACGACTACACCAGGATGCTCGACCACGAACTGAAGCTGGTGGGGAAAATGGACTATGCGCCCTACTTCCTGACGGTCATGTCGATCGTCAGCTTCGCGCGTGGCCAGGGCATCCTGTGCCAGGGGCGCGGCAGCGCCGCCAATTCGATCATCTGCTACGTGCTCGGCATCACCTCGATCGACCCGGTCAAGCACCAGCTTCTGTTCGAACGCTTCATCTCCGAGGAACGCCGCGAACCGCCCGACATCGACATCGATTTCGAGCACGAGCGCCGCGAGGAAGTGATCCAGTGGATCTACGAGACCTATGGCCACGATCATGCTGCGTTGACCGCGGTGGTCAGCCGCTTCCGCACCCGCGGCGCGATCCGCGAGGTCGGCAAAGTGCTGGGACTGCCCGAGGACATGACCGGTGCGCTCGCCAGCCAGGTGTGGGGCTGGTCGAACGAAGGCGTGCCGACCGCGCATGTGGAGGCGCTGAACCTCGACGCCGGGGAGCCGCGGCTCGCGCTCGCGCTGGAACTGGCGCGCGAGTTGATCGGCACGCCGCGTCATCTGTCGCAGCATCCCGGCGGTTTCGTGCTGACCCGTGCGCCGCTCCACGATCTCGTGCCGATCGAGCCCGCCGCGATGGCGGATCGTCGCGTCATCGAATGGGAGAAGGAGGATATCGAGGAACTCGGGTTCATGAAGGTCGACATCCTCGGGCTGGGGATGCTCGGCTGCATGCGCCGCGCCTTCGATCTGCTGCGCGAGCACAAGCACGTCGACATGACGCTCGCCAGCCCGGCGCTCCAGGACGACGACCCGGCCACCTATGCGATGATCCAGAAGGCCGACACGCTGGGCGTGTTCCAGATCGAAAGCCGTGCGCAGATGAGCATGTTGCCGCGCATGAAGCCGACGACCTTCTACGACATCGCAATCCAGGTCGCGATCGTCCGCCCCGGCCCGATCCAGGGCAACATGGTCCACCCCTATCTGAAGCGCCGCGAACAGAAGGAAGCGGTCGAATACCCCAGCCCGGACTTGAAACGCGTACTGGCCAAGACGCTCGGCGTGCCGCTGTTCCAGGAACAGGCAATGCAGGTCGCGGTGATCGGCGCGGGCTTCACGCCGGGGCAGGCCGACCAGTTGCGTCGTGCGATGGCGACGTTCAAGTCGACCGGCGGTGTCGGCCCGTTCCGCGAGCGGCTGATCACGGGCATGCTGCGCAACGGCATCACGGAAGCGTTCGCGGAGCGGCTGGTCAAGCAGATCGAGGGCTTCGGCAGCTACGGCTTTCCCGAAAGCCATGCCGCCAGCTTCGCCAAGATCGCCTACGCTTCGTCATGGATGAAATGCCACCATCCCGACGTGTTCTGCGCGGCGTTGCTCAACGCGCAGCCGATGGGCTTCTATGCGCCCGCGCAGATCGTTCGCGATGCGCGCGAACACGGCGTGGTGGTGCGCCCGGTCTGCGTGCTGGACAGCGAATGGGATACCGCGCTGCTGCCGGCGACACGCATCGGACGCCATCCTCTGCGGCTCGGGCTGCGCATCGTCGCCGGACTGTCGGGTGCGGACGCCGGCCGCCTGCTCACCGCACGCGCGCGGGCACGCTTCACGTCGGTCGAGGATCTGTGGCGCCGCTCGGGCGTCCCGCTTGCCACGCTGGAGAAGCTCGCGCGTGCCGATGCCTTCCACGCGCTCGGCCTCGACCGTCGACAGGCACTATGGGCGATCCGCGGGCTCGGCGAGGCGCCGCTGCCGCTGCTGGCGGGACTGGAGCGGCGCGAGGAACCGGTGACGCTCACCCGGCTGACGGAAGGACGCGAGGTGGTCGAGGATTATCGCGCCACGCAAATGTCGCTGCGGGCGCACCCGCTGCACTTCCTGCGTCCGCGCCTCGACGAACGGCGCATCGCGCGCTGCGCCGACCTGAAGGGCTTCGACGGCAAGCCGATCGAGGTCGCCGGGATCATCCTGGTCCGCCAGCGCCCCGGCTCGGCGAAGGGCGTGCTGTTCATCACGATCGAGGACGAGACCGGCGTCGCCAACGGTATCCTGTGGCCGGATCGCTTCGAGGCGCAGCGCCGCACCGTCATGTCGGCGGCGATGGTCGGGCTGAAGGGCCGCGTGCAGGTGGAAGGCGAGGTGACCCATATCATCGTCGACCGCGTGACCGATCTCACCGCGATGCTGCGCGAGGTCGGCGACGTCGACCTGCCGCGGCTGGTCGCGCGCGGCGACGGCGCCACCCATCCCGGCGCGCCCGACCGCGGCGATCCCGGCTGGAAAGTGCGACCGCGCTCCGATTATCATTTCCGCGATCGTGGCGAAAACGACATCCCGGTGCAGAGCCACGATTTCCACTGACCGCGGGGGCAGCACGGAAAATCTTGAAATGTAACAAAATGCACCTGACAAAATGCCGTCGCCACCACATTTCCCGCCGATGGCCGAAGCGATCCTTCAACTGGTGTATATCAGCCGCGCATCCGCTCCGCTGGACGATGCCGCGCTGGAGGAGCTGGCGCAGGGCGCCGCGATGGCCAATGCCGACAACGCGATCACCGGGCTGCTGCTCCACGACGGCAGCCGCTTCATCCAGGCATTGGAAGGTGATGCCAACGCGGTCGACGCGACGATGGCGCGGATCGCACGTGACGCGCGACACGCCTCGATCGCCTATGTCGAGCGCGCCTTCGTACCGGTACGCCAGTTCGGGGACTGGGCGATGGACGTACGCCGCGTCAACGACGCGCAGGGCACGCGCGCCTTCCTGGCCGACCTCAAGCGTACGTTGCGCCCGGTCGACAACCATCGGCTGGTTGCCGCCTTCATCGGCTTCGCGATGCTCGGCCACCCCGGGCTGCGCGCACGCGGCACGCCGCCCGGCGTGGCCGGCTACGCCTGAACGCCAGGCGATCGCCTGCTCGCCTGGCGCCCGTTCACCGACCGCTTATTTGCCGGCCGCTTATTCGCCGGCCCCTTATTCGCCGACCGTCGGTTCGCCGACACTCTGCTCGATCGTGCCGAAGATCGGGTGGTGGCGATCATCCTCCATCCAGATCCGCACGGTATCGCCCTTCGCGAGAAACGGTGTCGTCGCGGCGCCGTCGCGGATCGCCTCGACGGTGCGCAACTCCGCAAGGCATGAATAGCCGATGCCCCCGTCGGCGATCGGCCGGCCCGCGCCGCCATCGGCATCGCGGTTCGACACCGTACCCGACCCGACGATCGTTCCCGCGCCCAGCGCACGCGTCTTCGCGGCGTGCGCGATCAGCGTACCGAAGTCGAACGTCATGTCCTCGCCCGCCTCGGCGCGTCCGAACGGCGCGCCGTTCAGCTCGATCATCAGCCGCCGGTGCAGCTTGCCGTCCTTCCACCACTCGCCCAGCGCTGCCGGCGTCACGAACACCGGCGAGAAGGCCGAGGCGGGCTTCGACTGCACGAACCCGAACCCCTTCGCCAATTCGTCGGGGATCAAGTGCCGCAGCGACACGTCGTTGGTCAGCCCGACCAGCCGGATCGCGTCGAGCGCCTCCTCGCGCGTCGCACCCAGCGGTACGTCGCCGGTGACGACCACCACCTCGCCCTCCAGGTCGCAACCCCAGCGTTCGTCGGACAGCGGGATGGCGTCGCGCGGACCCAGGAAGCCGTCCGACCCGCCCTGGTACATCAGCGGATCGTGCCAGAAGCTGTCCGGCAACTCCGCCCCGCGTGCCTGCCGCACCAGCGCGACATGGTTCACATACGCCGATCCATCCAGCCACTGGTACGCGCGCGGCAATGGCGCCGCGGCGTCATGTTCGTGGAAGCGTTCGCGCGGGATCGCTTCGTTGCGGAGGTCGGTGGCGAGCAGCTCCAGTGCGGGCGCGATCCGCTCCCAATCGTCGAGTGCCGCCTGCAGCGTCGCGCAGATATGTCCGGCGTCGGCGTACCAGGCCAGATCGTCGGACACCACGACGAGGCGACCGTCGCGCCCCTGCTTCAGACTGGCCAGTTTCATGGGCTACCTCTCCTTGTCTGCCGCTGGTGTATCGATATCGCGCCTGTCCCGCTACAGCCGCCGCAGCAGCAGCCGCGCCCGCCCGATCACCTCGATCCCGGCGGCATCGACGCGCTCGACCGGCCACAGGGGATTGTCGCTGCGAATCTCGACTTCGGCGCCGTGCGCGACCAGTCTTTTCACCGCCACCGTCTCGCCACGCCGCAGCACGTAGATTGCACCGCGCGCGCCGGGGCGCCGCGCCGCGCGGTCGACCAGCAGGCGGTCGCCATCCCGCAACGTCGGCGCCATCGAATCGCCGGCTACCCCGATCAGCGACGCGTCGTTCGCCGCGATCCCGGCTGCGCGCAGCGCCGCGCGCGGCAATGGCTCCGTGCGGATCACGCGTTCGTCGGCGATGCGCCCCCGCCCGGCCGCCGCGGTCACCGCCAGCCACGGCACCGCCACCTCCTCGCTCACGGGTGCAGGTGCGCCGAGCACCGCCTCGTCGATCGCGAGGAAGTCGGCGAGCATCCGCCGCTCGCGTTCCGGCAGCAGGCGCGGCGTGCCCCTGTTCACGAATTGCCCGAGGTACGCCTGGTTACGCCCCAGCATCCGCGACAGCGCGGACAGCGCCACGCCGCGCGTGCGCGCCGCTTGCGCGAGGGCCTGCTGCGGCGTGTCGTCCATCGACTGCTACTAGACTGAGGAATTTTCCTCGACAAGTAGAACAAAGCAGAACATATAAGGAACATCAAGAATCGGAGGCGCTTCCATGAACCTGCTTGGCGACATCGACGTGTATCTGCAGCGGACCGGGGTGGCAGAAACCACGTTCGGGCGGCGGGCGGTGAACGACCCGCGGCTGGTCCGCGATCTGCGCCGCGGACGCGTGCCCGGCCCGGCGCTCTGCGCCCGGATCGAGGCGATCCTTTCGGCGCGCGCGTCATGAGCACAGTCCGCTTCGAGCGCGCGGTCGCCCGCTCGGCGGCCGATGCCGGCGCATCGCTCGCGATCGAAAGCCATCATGCGACCGCATGGCACAGCGCGACGTTCTCGGGCGATCGTCATGAGCTGGTGGTCAACGCCACACCCGGCGCCGCACTGGAGGCGTGGACCGCGGACCTCGCCGCGCTCGACCTTCCCCTCCCCGGGCATCTGCTCGCCGATCTGCGCGTCGCGGCCCGCCAAAGCAGCGGCGGCCGCGTAACGCTGCGGATCGTCGGCGTAACCGTGGCGTGCGAGGTCAGCAGCGCGCGTGGATGCGGTGCAGCGTGCGCTCGAGGATGATCGGATCGACGAACGCCGCAGCAGAGGCGACGACCGGCTGGACGACCGTGCGGCGCAACGCGCCGGGATCGAACGCGCTCAGCGGCAGGTTCAGGTCGCGCGGCAGCGGCTGCTCCGACGGTGGCGACATCCACGCCGCCGGCATCCCGGCGCGCGGCAGTGCCGAGTGACCGTCGACCGCTCGATGTCGGTCACGGCCCTTCGCCAGTCGCGGCAGGCGCGCGACGGCGTCGTACATGGCGGTGAGGACACCCGGACTGCGGGCAGCGATCGGAAGAGCGTCGTCGAACATGAGACTGGCTTAACGGCCAATTGGTAAGCCGATGGTAAACGCGGCGCTATCCATTGCGGTAAACGGAAAAAATACCGCCGCGCCGGGGATCGCCCGGCGCGGCGGCGGTACGATCAGTCGGCGTCGGCCAGTTCCTCGGCCAGGGCGTCGATGATCGCCTTGTTGAACGCCGGGATGTCGTCGGGCTTGCGGCTGGTGATGAGGTTGTCGTCGATCACCACTTCCTCGTCCTCCACCTCGGCGCCGGCATTCTCCAGGTCGGTGCGGATCGATACGAAGCCGGTCACGCGCCGGCCGTCGATCACGTCGGCCTCCGCGAGCAGCCACGGCGCATGGCAGATGGCGGCGACGATCTTGTCCTCGTCCATGAATTGCTGGACGATCTCGACCGCGCGGTCCTCGACGCGCAACTTGTCCGGGTTGGCGACCCCGCCCGGCAACACCAGCGCGTCGTAATCCTCGACCTCCACTTCATCCAGCGTGATGTCGGGCGTGGCGGTCTCCGCCTTGTTGATGTCGCCCTTCATGCCCTGGATCGGATCGCGCTTGATGGACGCGAGCGTTACGGTCGCGCCCGCCGCTTCCAGCGCCTTGCGCGGCTCGAACAATTCCACCGTCTCGAACCCGTCGGCGGCGATCATCAGCACGCGCGCCTGCGACAAATCGGCCATGTCTATCTCCTGATGGAAAGGGGGTTTCCATCTCGCCCAACCCGCCGCGCACGGCGCCCGTTCCGGAACGATGCGATGGCCCGCGCATTTCCAGAGCCGTGCAGGGACAACACCGGCGGAAGGGCAGAGGTGACGGCCAACATCGTTTTCTTCGAGGATGATTCGCCCGGCATCACGCGCAAGCGCACGCGCCACGGTGCGTGGGCCTATTATGGCGCGGATGGCAAGCGGATCACCGACCGTGACGTGATCGACCGGCTGAACGCTGTCGGCCTGCCCCCCGCCTATACCGACGCATGGTTCTGCCCCGATCCGGACGGCCACATCCAGGCAGTCGGCTGGGACGAAAAGGGCCGCAAGCAATATCGCTACCACCTCGGCTTCCGCGCGCAGCAGGAGGCGGCCAAATACGATCTGTGCGCACCGTTCGGCCACGCGCTGACCAAGCTTCGCGCGCGTGTCGAGGCGGATCTCGAAAGCCGCCGACATACCAGGGAACGCACCATCGCCGCGGTGGTCAAGCTGCTGGATATCGCCGCGCTGCGCATCGGGAACGAGACCTACGCCAAGACGAACAAGAGCTTCGGCCTCACCACGCTGCGCGATCGCCACGCGCAGATCAACGGCAGCACACTGCGGCTGGAGTACAAGGCGAAGTCGGGCAAGCTGCGTCGCCTGAAGATCACCGACGGCAGCCTCGCGCGCTTCGTCAAGAAATGCCAGGACCTGCCCGGCCAGAAGCTGTTCCAGTACGTCGGTGACGACGGCGCGCCGCACGCGGTCACCTCGTCGGACGTCAACGCCTATATCCGCGAAGCCACGGGCGCCGCCTTCACCGCCAAGCATTTCCGCACTTGGGGCGCCAGCGTGGTCGCCTTCGAGGCGCTCGCCACTGCCGCTACGCCGATCGGGCTCAAGACGATGCTGGAGCCGGTCGTCGCGCATCTCGGCAATACCCCGGCCATTGCGCGCAAGTCCTACGTTCACCCGGCGCTGATCGAACTCGGCAAGGACAAGGCGGCCCAGGCATCGTTCCGCCAGTCGCTGCGCCTGCCGCGCGCCACCCAATATCTGACGCGTACCGAACGCGGGCTGATCGCCTTCCTCGAGAATTGCGGTGCGTGCGAGTTGAAGGCCGCCTGACATGAGCAATACCAGTGCCGCCGCCGCCCACAAGGCGGCGTTCGATACCGAACGCGTCGGAGCGCAGCTCGACATCTTGTTCCGGTCCAGCGTCGTCTGGCTGGAACGCAACTGGCTGCAGATCCTGATCGCAGTCGGGATAGGCGTCGCGATCGCGCTGCTGCTGTTCTGGCTGCGTGCATTCGGGCCGCGGCTGGCGCAGCGCAGCGCGTCCGGGAAGGGCTGGGCCGCCGTGCTGGGTCGTGCGATCGAGCGGACCAACGCCTTCTTCATCGTCATGCTGTCGGCGAAGCTGGTCGACGGCTACGCGGCGACCCCGCCCGAGGTCGACAAGACGATCACCTTCCTGTTCACCGTCGCCGCGGTGTTCCAGGCCGCGATCTGGGCACGCGAACTCATCCTCGGTGCGATCGAGCATCGCACCCGCGACGAACATTATTCGGGTGAGGCGCTGATGAGCGCGATGGGGCTGATCCGCCTGCTGGTCAGCTTCGCGGTGTTCGCGATCGCATTCGTCGTCGTGCTCAGCAACCTCGGCGTGAACGTCACCGGCCTCGTCGCGGGGCTCGGCGTCGGCGGCATCGCGATCGGCCTGGCCGCACAGGGCATCTTCGCAGACCTGTTCGCCGCGCTGGCGATCATCTTCGACCGTCCGTTCCGACGCGGCGACAAGGTCAGCTACGACAATACCAGCGGCGTGATCGAGGCGATCGGGCTGAAGTCGACCCGCATCCGCGCTTTCACCGGCGAACTGCGGATCATCTCCAACCGCAACCTGCTCGACAAGGAAATCCAGAACACCTCGTGGCGCGACCACGTCCGTGTCTCGTACACGATCGGCGTCGCGTACGAGACACCGCCCGACACGCTCGCGCGCATACCGGACATCCTTACCGAACTGGTGGAGGCGGAGGGCGCGAAGGTGGCCCGCGCCGGCTTCGAATCGTTTGGCGCATCCAGCCTCGACTACGTGCTCCAGGTCGATACGCCCGGCGACGACTGGGCGACCGCGCACGCCACGCGTAACCGCCTGATGGTCGCGATCATCCGCCGCTTCGCCGCCGAGGGCATCGCCATCCCGTATCCGACGCAGACGACCTACACCGCAGCGCCGGACGGCACGCTGGTGATGCCCTACGCCGATCCGGCGCATGTCGCGGCGGCGGAGCAAACGGCGAAGAACTGACCAGAGCCGCTCCGTAACCGGGGGGGCGCGTTGGCGGCATCGTGTCGCGCTCTCGCCGGTCGGCCCGACAGCAGCGCGCCTGATCAGCATCGACCGCCCGGATCCCGCAACTGCATCAATACGTCGGATGCGACGCCCGGACTCACAGGCAAGGGGAACAGCTATCCTGTTGTCTCCGCGGCAGAACAGCCGACGCGGCGACGTCCGCACTTGCGCGTCATCGCGAGCGCAGCGAAGCGATGACGGATCGGCCGCGCGTCGTTTCGCCCGTTCCCGACGCGAGAATGGCGCGGAGTTTTACCCGATTCCGCCCCCTACGCCCGCATGAACAAGCCGCGCTCCCCGGCCACAAACGCAAAGTTGCTGGCACGAACGCCTCGGCCATCACAACTGTGATGTATGAAGAAACCCTCCTTCACCGTGCAGGTGTTCGCCGGCATGGCGATCGGCGTCGCACTCGGCTTCGTCGCGCGCGGTGCGCCCGATGGCGTGCTGGCCGAGGCGCTGCGCCTGACCGGCGAGAGCTTCGTGAAACTGCTCAAGGCGCTGGTCATCCCGCTCGTCTTCACTGCGCTCGTCGCTTCGGTCGCGGCGTTGCGCGACCTCGGCAACGCTGCACGGCTCGTCGGGCAGACCTTGTTGTGGTTCGCGATTACCGCATTGATTGCGGTCGCGATCGGGCTGACGCTCGGTACGGTGCTGCAGCCCGGCGTGCGCGCCGGCGTCGATGTCGCCAGCGCCGCGGCGCCGGGCACCACCGGCTCGTGGCTGGATTTCCTGCGCGGGCTGATCCCCGGCAACTTCATGGGGCTGGAGGCGTCCACCAAGCTGAAGGACGGCGCGGCCACCACCGGCATTTCGTTCAACGTCCTGCAATTGATCGTCGTCGCGATCGCGGTCGGTGCGGCGGCGGTGAAGGTCGGCGCGGCGGGCGAGGCGTTCCTCGCCGTCAACGCTTCGCTGCTCACGATCTTCCGCCAATTGCTGCGCTGGGTCGTGCGCCTGACCCCGCTCGGCACCGCCGGGCTGATCGGCACGGCGATCGTTCGCTACGGCTGGTCGTCGCTGGCGGCGCTCGGCAGCTTCGCGGGTGCGGTCTACCTCGGGCTCGCGCTGGTGCTGTTCGGCGTCTACCCGGCGCTGCTTGCCGCCAACCGCCTGTCGCCACGTCGGTTCTTTGCGGTCGCCTGGCCGGCGATCCAGCTCGGCTTCGTCTCGCGTTCCTCGATCGCGACGTTGCCCGTCACCGAGGATGTGGCCGAGAAGGCCGGCGTGCCGCGCGACTATGCCGCGTTCGCCGTCCCGTTCGCCGCCACCACCAAGATGGACGGCTGCGCAGCGGTCTACCCGGCGATATCGGCGCTGTTCGTGGCGCAATATTATGGCATCGCGCTTCATGCGCCCGAGTACGTGCTGATCGCACTGGTCTCCGTCATCGGCTCGGCGGCGACCGCGGGGCTGACCGGCGCGCTGGTGATGCTCACGCTGACGCTCACCACGCTTGGCCTGCCGCTGGAAGGGGCCGGGCTGCTGCTGGCGATCGACCCGATCCTCGACATGGGCCGCACCGCCGTAAACGTCGCCGGCCAGGTCGTCGTGCCGCTGATCGTCGCGCAACGCGAAAACCTCCTTGCCGGGCAGCCGGATGCGATCGCCGCGCAACCCGCGTGAACCCTTCCACGCCTGCAACGTTCGTGCAGGCAGTAGAAGGAGATTGATCGAGATGAAGAAGGCTCTGCTGACGGCGCTGGCGATGGCCACCGTCTCCGCCCCGATGGTCGCCGCACCGGCGGCGGACGCCCAGCGTCGCGATCGTGACCGCGATTATCAATGGCATGGCGATCGCAACGACTGGGATGCCTCGCGCGACTATCGCCGCGGCAAGTATCGCGAGCGTCGCCTGAGCCGTGAGGACCAGGTCTATCGCGGCCGCGACGGGCGTTCCTATTGCAAGCGCAACGACGGCACGACCGGCCTGGTCGTCGGCGGTGCCGGCGGTGCGCTGCTCGGCAACCTCGTCGGTGGCGGGCTGCTCGGCACGCTCGCGGGCGGCGGCGCAGGGGCGCTGCTGGGTCGGGAGATCGACCGCGGCAAGGTGAAGTGCCGCTAGGCTGATGCCGGGCTTCGCCCTGGCATGAGGACGGCCCGCTGGCGCGACGATCGATCGCACCAGCGGGCCTTTCTTTGTGCGACGCGTCGGCGCAATCCCGTGTTTGGAAGATCGGGTTTGCTCGGCCGCACAGAAGCAACCCCGATGATTTCGCGCTTACGGTTCGCCACCTCTTGCGACCATCACCATACAGCGCCTAGACCATGCCACGACAGATCGGGAGAGTGCGCGCGTGACGCTTGAGGAAGTGAAGGCCGCCGTCGGCCGGGTCAGCGTCTCGGACTGGATCGTCGTGACGCAGGCGATGATCGATGCGTTCGCCGCGGCCACCGGCGATCGTCAGTTCATCCATATCGATCCGGAGCGGGCGCGCGCCACGCCGTTCGGCACCACGATCGCGCATGGCTTCCTGACGCTGTCGCTGCTCCCGCAACTCGCCGCCGCCACGCCGGACATGCCGCAGCCCGCAGGCGCGACGATGCAGGTGAATTACGGCGGCAACCGCGTCCGCTTCCTCGCTCCCGTACCGTCCGGCGCACGAATTCGCAGCCATTCGCGGCTCGTCGCCTTCGAGGAGAAGCGTGCCGGGCAATATCAGTCCACGTCCGAGATCACGGTCGAGATCGAGGGGCAGGAAAAGCCCGCGATGATCGCCGAATGGATCACGCAGGTCTTCGTCTAGGATCTTTCAGGGAAAGGCTCGTTCATGCGCTCCGCCGTCATCGTTTCCACCGCCCGCACGCCGATCGGCCGCGCCTATCGCGGCGCGTTCAACAACCTGCCGTCCCCTACGCTCGCCAGCCACGCGATCAGGGCGGCGGTAGAGCGCGCCGGGATCGACGGCGCGGAGGTCGACGATGTCGTGATGGGCGCCGCGCTCCAGCAGGGTCACCAATCCCCGAACATTGCGCGTACCAGCCTGTTGCGCGCCGGATTGCCGACCACCGTGCCGGGCATGTCGATCGACCGGCAGTGCGCCTCGGGGCTGATGGCGATCGCCACCGCCGCCAAGCAGATCGTCGTCGACGGGATGCAGGTTGCGATCGGCGCCGGGGTGGAGAGCATCAGCATGGTGCAGACGCCCGAGATGCGCGTGTCGCCCGACAAGGAATTGCTGGCGATGCACCCGGACATCTACATGCCGATGCTCCAGACGGCGGAGGTCGTCGCCAGGCGCTACGGCATCAGCCGCGAGGCGCAGGACGAATATGGCTATCGCTCGCAGATGCGCACCGCTGCGGCGCAGGCTGCCGGCCGCTTCGATGCCGAGATCGTTGCCGTTACCGCGACCAGGGCGAACGTGAACAAGGAGACCGGGGAGGTTTCCTATGAAGAGGTCACGCTGTCGAAGGACGAGGGCAATCGCGCCGAGACGACACTGGAGGGCCTGCGCGCGTTGAAGCCGGTGCTCGGACCCGACCTGAACATCACCGCCGGCAACGCCTCCCAGCTTTCCGACGGCGCCTCGGCCAGCGTGCTGATGGAGGAGAAACTGGCCGAGCAGCGCGGGCTGACCCCGCTCGGCCGCTACGTCGGCATGGCGGTCGCCGGGACCGCTCCCGACGAAATGGGCATCGGCCCGGTCTTCGCGATCCCCAAGCTGCTGGAGCGCAACGGCTTGTCGGTCGGCGACATCGGCTTGTGGGAGTTGAACGAGGCGTTTGCGGTCCAGGTGCTCTATTGCCGCGACAAGCTCGGCATTCCCGACGAACTGCTCAACGTCGATGGCGGCGCGATCGCGATCGGTCACCCCTATGGCATGTCCGGCGCCCGCATGGTCGGCCACGCGCTGATCGAGGGCAAGCGCCGCGGCGTCCACTACGTCGTCGTGACGATGTGCGTCGGCGGCGGCATGGGCGCGGCAGGATTGTTCGAGGTGCTGTGACGTTGAAAATCGCACCTGACATGCTATCTGGATCTTGTCGGTAACGTCATTCCGACTCCTGATGAGCCCCGATCGTGCCAGCGACCGGGGCTCAATTGGTTTGGAGCCCGGCTGCCAGACCGGGCTCCGCCCCTGTGTTACTGCTTCCGGGCCACCTCAATCACCTTCAACACCAAGGTGGTAAAGGCGAACATGGTGCCAAGAAACAGGCACAAGCCGGCATACGTCATTTCCGTGCTCCTGATTTGGCGGCACGAGTGCCGCCATGACAAACCATGACGGTGCCGAAACGTTCGCGCAACCAACGCTTCACCCCCTCGTTCTCCCGTCGAACCAGAACAGGAGATGCGACATGGCCGATGCCAATACCGACCCGAAGAAGCTGAAGCAGGATCTGTGGAAGAAGATGGCGGACAGCCCGTACGTCATGGTCGGGCCGGCTGACGGACATGCGCATCACGAGCCGCTGACCGCGCAACTCGACGAGGATCAGGTCGACACGCTCTTCTTCTTCATTGGGAAGACCAATCGCCTTGCCGGCGGCGGACGCGTCATGGCGCAGTTCGTGTCGAAGGGGCACGACTTCTTCGCCTGCCTCGATGGCCAGGCGCGGATCGACAACGATCCGGCGCAGATCGA
The DNA here is from genome assembly GCF_000419605.1 of Sphingomonas phyllosphaerae 5.2. NCBI lineage: Bacteria > Pseudomonadati > Pseudomonadota > Alphaproteobacteria > Sphingomonadales > Sphingomonadaceae > Sphingomonas > Sphingomonas phyllosphaerae. The sequence goes on from NZ_ATTI01000001.1 coordinate 3,468,562, forward strand.
CAAGCTCTGGAATAATCAGGTCGAGGCGTGGTTCCCGGGAGGGCGCAACGATCCCAATCTCGCACTGCTGCGCGTCGATATCGAGTCGGCCGAGCTGTGGGAAACCGACATTTCGCTGTCGGGCCGGGTAAAGATGCTGTTCGGCGGCACGATCCGCGCCGACGAATCGGGCAGCCATGCCAAGGTCGAGACCACTGCGGAAAACAGCCCCGCCTGATCCTTTGCATTCGATGTAGACAAGGGGCCGGTCGTCGGGTGCGACCGGCCCCTTTTCGTATCAGTTGGCGGCCATCCATTCCTCGACGACCGGCGCGATCCGGTTGCGCCACTTCGATCCGTTGAAGATCCCGTAATGGCCGACCGCTTCGGCCATGTAATACCGCTTCTTTTCTTCCGGCAGGGCGGTGGCGATCGTCAGCGCCGCCTTCGTCTGGCCAAGCCCGCTGATGTCGTCGCGCTCGCCCTCGATCGCCAGCAAGCCGACGTCGGTGATCGCGCCGCAATCGACCGGGCGCCCGCGGTGCATCATCTCGCCCTTGGGCAGGCTGTGCGACTGGAAGACGGTGTCGATCGTCTGCAGGTAGAACTCCGCGGTCATGTCGCTGACCGAGCGGTATTCCTCATAGAAGCGCTTGGTCGCCTCGGCGCTGTCGTCGTCGCCGGTCACCAGATGCTTGAACAGCTCGTAATGGCTCATCATGTGGTTGCCGAGGTTCATGGTCATGAAACCGGACAGCTGCAGGAAGCCGGGATACACCTTCCGCCCCGAACCCGGATACAGCAAAGGCACCGTCGCGATGACGTTCTGCTCGAACCACGCGAACGGCCGCTCCGTCGCCATCGTGTTCACCGCGGTCGGCGCCTGCCGCGTGTCGATCGGCCCGCCCATCATCGTCAGCGTGCGCGGGCGGCACGGGTTGCCGTCGGCGCTCATCAGCGCGGTGGCGGCCAGGCACGGCACCGACGGCTGGCACACCGCCAGCATATGTGCGCCATGCGCGCCGTCCGCCGGGCCATCGCTGTCGGCGCCGATCGCCTCCTGGAACGCGACCAGATAATCGATATAGTCGTCCAGGTCGAAGCGGCCCTCGCGCGTCGGCACCAGCTTCGCGTCGCGCCAGTCGGTGATGTAGACATCGGCGACCGGCAGCATCCGCTCGACCGTGCCACGCAGCAGCGTCGCGAAATGCCCCGACATCGGCGCCGCGATCAACAGCCGCGGACCGCCCTCCACGCCCTCGCGGCGGAAGCGCTTCAGCTGCCCGAACGGACGCTGCAGCACGATCTCCTCGGTCACGCGCACCTCGCGTCCGTCGACGATCGTGGTGTCCAGCCCGAACGCGGGCTTGCCGCGCGAAGCGGAGGCATGCGCGAATACCTCCAGCGCCGACGCCATCATCGGCCCGCCGCCCAGATAGGCGAACGGATTCGACGGGTTGTTCAGCCAGTTGGCCCCAACCGTCGCCATCGCGCTGGCCGATGCCAGCCACGACCGCTGGAATTCATAGGCGTCGTACAACATTCGCGTGTTCCTTCCCCGGCCCGCAGGCACGGTAGCCTATAGCGACATTGTGCATCGCAGCACACCTGTAACGATTGCAGAACGTTTCCGGTCCGTCAGGCCACGGCATCCGTTGAGCCCGCCCGTATGCGCTGCTAGGCGGCATCATGGCCAGCGCATCCGACGTCGCTCCTCCCCGCCGTCTCGGCAACCTGGCGATGGTGTTTCGCCATGCCGGTAAATACCCGCTGCAGATTACCGCCGCGTTTAGCGCGCTGGCGGTCACCTCGGCGGCGACGATCGCAATCCCGTACAGCTTCAAGCGCGTGATCGACCGCGGCTTCGCGGGTGGCGATGCCACGCCGGAGGCGGTGGCGCAGTCGTTCCACTACATGCTGCTGATCGTCGTGGTGCTGGCGCTCGGCACCGCGGTGCGTTTCTACTTCGTCGCATGGCTCGGCGAACGCGTCGTCGCCGACATCCGCACCGAGGTTCAGCGTCACCTGATGACGCTCAGCCCGTCCTTCTACGAAAGCAACCGCCCGTCCGAGATCGCCTCGCGGCTGACCGCCGATACGGGTCAGATCGAGACGGTGGTCGGCAGCACCGTCTCGATCGCGCTCCGCAACTCCTTCACCGCGATCGGCGGGCTGATCTATCTCTTCGCGATCTCGCCCAAGCTGGCGGCGATGCTGCTGGCGGGCATCCCGCTCATCATCGCGCCGATCGCGCTGCTCGGGCGGCGCGTGCGCAATCTGTCGCGCACCTCGCAGGACCGGATCGCCGATGTCGGCTCGATCGTGGTCGAGACGCTGGGTGCGATGAAGATCGTCCAGGCGTTCGGGCAGGAAGCGCGCGAGAGCGCCCGCTTCACCGACGCGGTCGAGGCGACGATGGCGACTGCACGCAAGCGCGTGGCACTGCGCGCGATCATGACCGCGATCGTGATCGGGCTGGTCTTCGGCGCGATCACGCTGGTGCTGTGGGAAGGCGCGGAGGACGTCGCCGCCGGACGGTTGTCGGGGGGCGCGATCGCCGCCTTCGTGCTGACGGGCGGGATCGTCGCCGGCGCGTTCGGCGCGTTGACCGAAGTCTATGGCGACCTGCTCCGGGGCGCCGGTGCCGCCGGGCGACTGACCGAGCTGCTCGCCGCTCGACCCGAAATCGCGGCGCCGGCGCATCCGGTCGCGCTGCCGCAGCCGCCGCTCGGCACCGTGGCGTTTCGGCGCGTCGAATTCCGCTACCCGTCGCGACAGGATGTCGCCGCGCTTCACGAATTCTCGCTCGACGTGGCACCGGGCGAGACGCTGGCGGTGGTCGGCCCGTCGGGTGCCGGCAAGTCGACGCTGTTCCAGCTGCTCCAGCACTTCTATCGCCCTGCGACCGGGCAAGTCCTGGTCGACGGCGTCGACCTCGCCACCGCCGACCCGTCCGAGGTGCGCGCCCGCATCGCGATGGTTCCGCAGGAAACGGTGATCTTCGGCACCTCCGCACGCGACAACCTGCGCTACGGCCGCTGGGACGCCGACGACGCGCAGATCTGGGCGGCGGCAGAGGCGGCGAACGCCGCCGATTTCCTGCGCGCGCTTCCGGAGGGGCTCGACACCTTCCTCGGCGAAGGCGGCGCACGGCTCTCCGGCGGTCAACGCCAACGGGTCGCGATCGCCCGCGCGCTGCTGCGCGACGCGCCGATCCTGTTGCTCGACGAGGCGACCAGCGCGCTGGATGCCGAAAGCGAGCGGCTGGTGCAGGACGCGCTTGAACGGCTGATGGCGACGCGCACCACGATCGTCATCGCGCACCGGCTCGCCACCGTCCGCGCCGCGTCGCGGATCGTCGTCATGGACGGCGGTCGCATCGTCGAGCAGGGCACCCACCCGGCGTTGATCGAACGCGGCGGCCTCTACGCTCGGCTCGCCAGCCTGCAATTCCACGACGCCTGAAGTCGCCAAAACGGGTCGCCCGCCGCGATCCGGTCATTGCGCTCCCCCATCGCCCGGGTACGCTGCGGCACGGGGAGGCGGACGATGCTAAGGGTGTGGCGGGTAGCGGCGGCGTTGATGCTGGCGGGATGGTCGGCGATCGCGCCGGCTGCCTGGCAAGAGGCATCGTCACGACATTTCCGCGTCTATTCCGACGACACGCCCGAGGCGGTGTCGGCATTCGCGACCAGGCTGGAGCGGTTCGACAAGGCGATGCGCGTGCTGCGCGGCATGGAAGACCCCCCGTTCAGCCCGACGCAGCGCGTGACCGTCTATGTGCTGCGCGACGTCGGCGCGGTCCAGAAGCTGCTCGGCAAGCGCGATGTCGCCGGCGTCTACATGCCGCGCGTATCGGGCGCGGTCGCGTTCGTGCCACGCAATACGCGCGAGGCGGGGCGGTTCGCATTGTCGGCGCAGGCCGTGCTGCTCCACGAATATGCGCATCATTTCATGTTCGCCTCGTGGGGAGAGCGCGCGTTCCCGGCCTGGTATGTCGAGGGGTTCGCCGAGTTCAACGCGACGGTCGTCTTCGATGACGACCGGCTGATCGTCGGCCCCCCGCCGCTGTATCGGGCGCAGGGATTGATCGACAAGGAAATGGTGCCGATGCGCACCCTGTTGACCGGTACGCCGCAGGATGACGGAATGCCTGGCGCACGCACGCAGGTATTCTACGGACGTGCATGGCTGCTCACCCATTACCTCACGCTGGATTCCTCGCGGCGACCGCTGCTCAGCGGCTATCTCGACGCGTTGCAAAGCGGCACCTCGCTCAAGGACGCCGCCCGGCTGCTCGGCGACCCGAACAAGCTCGACAATGCGCTCAACGCCTATTCGCGGACGCGATTACCGCTGCTGGGCCTGAAGGTCGCCGACCTGCCGATCGAACCGGTCGTCGTTCGCGCGCTCGGGCCCGGCGCGGAGGCGATCATGCCGGCGGTGCTGCGCTCCGCGCGCGGCGTGAACGCCAGGACCGCGCCCGACGTCGCGCTCGCCGCGCGCACGGCGGCTGCCGCATGGCCCAACGATCCCTTCGTACAAGGCGCACTCGCAGAGGCGGAATTCGACGCGAAGCAATTCGACGCTGCCGAGGCGGCGGCGGCGCGTGCGCTCGCCACGGCGCCTGGTTCCCGGCAGGCGCTGATCTATCGCGGGCTCGCGCAGGCTGCGATCGCGCACCGCGATCACGCCGATGGGGCACGCTGGAAGGATGTGCGGCAGTGGTTCGTGAAGGCCAACCGCGCCGATCCCGAGGACCCGTGGCCGCTGGTCGCCTTCTATCAGGCGCTGGTCGCCGCGGGCGAGCCGATGACGCCGAACGCGGAGAAGGGCCTTTCCTATGCCTATACGCTCGCGCCGTTCGACCGCGGCCTGGCGCTACAGGTCGCGGCGATGCATCTGCGCCAGAAGCGATGGGCCGAGGCCGTCCCGGCGCTCCGCCGCGTGGCCTATGATCCACACGGCGGCAAGATCGCGGGGGTCGCCGCGACGCTGCTCACCGCCATCGACGCCCGTCAGACCACAATATTGGAGCAGGCGACGGACATCCTCGACGGCAAGGATCCGGAGGCGAACGACGGCGATTGAACGAGAGGAGGCAGCGCGAGCACGTCTGTGACGACGCACGCAGCGCGGCGCGTCGGGGGGCCTCAGCCCAACCCCGATCACGGCCTGATCCTGCAAGGAAAAGCGACCCCGGTGGGCCAGCGTGCGCCGACGATGTCGAGTCCGCTGCAACGGTGTCGGGCTACTCGCCCCCGCCACCCGCTCCTGCCCGCCAGCGTCGCAGATCGTCGCCGTGACCGTCGCGCGGCCCTCAGCACCGCGAGGTCGACGAGACTCTTCGGCAAGGTGACACGCCGCTGCGAAAGAGACGCGGACTCTTGTTCGGCCTGCGCGTCCGGCGAAGCCCACAACCCGCGCCCACTGCGCGCCGGCGTCACGACACATCGATAGTTTAGAGCGGTTCGTCCAGCCGCTTCCATACCAGCACCCCGTCTTGGTGCGAAGGCCTACGCGACCATGAAGTCGCAGATCTCGGCACGGCGAGCGGCACGCCTCTGGTGCCGGATGACATCGGGTTGATCCGGACGTTCGTTGTCGCGAGCGCAGCGAAGCGATCCAAGGCGTGCCGGTCCGGCGCTTGCAGTTACGCATTAAACCGCTGTCATGCCGCTTTAGCTCGGTCGGCGGGTTCGGCCCTCATGCTAAGCCGGGCGGCGTTGAAGTCGGCGCACGCGCAGCGGCGCGACGGTCTCGGGTCGCCCGCCCCCGCAACTTCTGTCCCAGTACGCCGCCGTCGGGCGAAGGCCCCCAAGAACGCCAGGTCGCAGATCTCGGAACGACGAGCGGCACGCCTCTGGTGTCGGATGACATCGGGTTGATCCGGACGTTGGTCGTCGCGAGCGCAGCGAAGCGACCCAAAGCTTAATGGTCCGGCGCTGGATTGCTTTGCTGCGCGCGCGATGGCGCATCAACCCGGTTTCGTGCCGCACCAACCAGCCGGCGAGTTCGACGGGCGAGGTCCGCACCGCGCGCCTCATTCCACAAATTCGTTAGGGCGCGATAATCGCGCCCGATCCGCTCGGCGGCCTGCGCACCGTTACATAAGCGATGCGCCAAGCTTTCCAGCGCCACCAGGTCCCGTGTCACCGCGTCACGCGCGGCCCCCTTCGGCTCAGCCGGCGTGTTCCGCCAGTACGGTCAGTCCGCGCGCGTTCACCTCGGCGAACCCGCCGCGGATCGCGACGGTCTCGGGCTGTCCGCCCGGGGTCTTCTGCACCAGCACGTCGCCGTCGCGGATCGTCGACATGAACGGCGCGTGGCCTTCCAGCACCGCGAAGTCGCCATCGGTCCCCGGCACGGTGACCATATGGACTTCCTCGGAGCGGACGAGGCGTTCGGGCGTGACGAGTTCGAAATGCAGCATGACGTTGATCCTTCTCCCGCCCTGTCCACGGAAAGGGTCGGGGTGAGGGGAAATGGCGGCAGGGGCGATCACCCCGGACATGCCGCCGGTGGCTGCCCCCCGCCCGACCCTCTCCGCGCGGGAGAGCTGCCTTGGGAGGGGGGCGCCGACCGACCCTTACGCTTCCTTGGCCATCTTCTCGGCCTTGGCGACCGCTTCGTCGATGCCGCCGACCATGTAGAAGGCCGCCTCCGGCAGGTGATCGTACTCACCGTTCACCACCGCCTTGAAGCTGCGTACCGTGTCTTCCAGCTGGACGAACTTGCCCGGGATGTTGGTGAACACCTCGGCGACGTGGAACGGCTGCGACAGGAAGCGCTGGATCTTGCGCGCGCGGCTGACGGTCAGCTTATCCTCTTCGGAAAGCTCGTCCATGCCGAGGATCGCGATGATATCCTGCAACGACTTGTACTTCTGCAGCGTCTGCTGGACGGCCCGCGCCGTGTCGTAGTGATCCTGCCCGACGATGCGCGGCTCCAGCACGCGGCTGACCGAATCGAGCGGATCGACCGCCGGGTAGATGCCCAGTTCGGAGATCGCACGGTTCAGGTTGGTCGTCGCATCAAGGTGCGCGAACGACGTCGCCGGCGCCGGATCGGTGAGATCGTCGGCGGGCACGTACACTGCCTGCACCGAGGTGATCGACCCCTTGTTGGTGGAGGTGATGCGCTCCTGCAACGCACCCATGTCGGTCGACAGCGTCGGCTGATAGCCCACGGCCGACGGGATACGGCCGAGCAGCGCCGACACTTCCGCGCCCGCCTGCGTGAAGCGGAAGATGTTGTCGACGAAGAACAGCACGTCCTGTCCTTCCTGGTCGCGGAAATATTCCGCCATCGCCAGACCCGACAAGGCGACACGCGCACGCGCGCCCGGCGGCTCGTTCATCTGGCCGAATACCAGCGCGACCTTCGAACCCTCGCTGATCGCGTTGCCGTCGGCGTCCTTGGCGATGACGCCGGCGTCGAGGAACTCGTGGTACAGATCGTTGCCCTCGCGGGTCCGCTCACCGACGCCCGCGAACACCGACACGCCGCCGTGGCCCTTGGCGATGTTGTTGATCAACTCCTGGATCAGCACGGTCTTGCCGACGCCGGCGCCGCCGAACAGGCCGATCTTGCCGCCCTTCGCATATGGCGCGAGCAGGTCGATCACCTTGATCCCGGTGACCAGGATCGCACTCTCGGTCGACTGGTCGACGAACGGCGGCGCGCTGGCGTGGATCGGTGCGGTCATTTCCGCACCGACCGGGCCACGCTCGTCGATCGGCTCGCCGATCACGTTCATGATGCGGCCCAGCGTCTTGGGGCCGACGGGCACGCGGATCTGGCTGCCGGTGTCGGTCACCGGCTGACCGCGGGTCAGGCCCTCGGTCGAGTCCATCGCGATGGTGCGGACGGTGTTCTCGCCCAGGTGCTGCGCGACTTCCAGCACCAGCCGCTGGCCGTTATTGCTGGTTTCCAGTGCGGCGAGGATCGCCGGCACCTGCGTCTCGAAATGCACGTCGACCACCGCGCCGATGACCTGGCTGATGCGGCCGACGTTGTTGGTCTGACCCGTGGGATGGGTCGGGCGGATATCTTCAGCGGCGGTTGCCATCGTCGTGCTTCCTTGCCTTCTAGATCGTCGTCCCGCCGCGGCGCGTGCCGGGCGGGTGGGAGTGGTTACAGCGCTTCGGCGCCCGAGATAATTTCCACCAGCTCGGTGGTGATCGCGGCCTGACGCGCGCGGTTGTACTGGATGCTCAGCCGCTTGATCATGTCGCCGGCGTTGCGGGTCGCATTGTCCATCGCGGTCATGCGGCTACCCTGCTCCGACGCGGCGTTCTCCAGCAGCGCACGGAATATCTGGATCGCGACGTTGCGCGGCAGCAGCTCGGCGAGGATCGCTTCCTCGCTCGGCTCGTATTCCACCGTCGCATCGCCACCCGCGCTCGCCGCGGCGCGCTTCGTCTCGGGGATCGCGACGGGGATGATCTGCGCGCCGATCGGCTCCTGGACCAGCGCCGACTGGAAACGCGCGTAGAACAGGTGCGCGACATCGAACTCGCCCGCCTGGTAGCGCGCGATCAGATCGTCGGCGATGTCCTTGGCGGCGTCGAAGCTGGCGGTCTTCATCTCCGACAGGTCATGGTCGGCGACGATCCCGGTCGGGTAGAAACGGCGCATCACACGCCCCTTCTTGCCCGCGATGTAGAAGCGCACGGTCTTGCCGGCGGCCTCCAGCTCCTCGGCCTTGCGGCGCGCGGCGCGGACGATGTTGGTGTTGAACGCGCCCGCCAGCCCGCGTTCGGAGGTGGCGATCACCAGCAGGTGCACCTGATCCTTGCCGGTGCCCGCCAGCAGCGGCGACGCACCGACGCCCACCGTGCGCGCCAGGCTGGCGACCACGCCTTCCAGCCGCTCGGCATAGGGACGCCCGGCGACCGCGGCCTCCTGCGCCCGGCGCAGCTTGGCCGCGGCGACCATCTTCATCGCCTTGGTGATCTTCTGCGTCGACTTCACCGAGCCGATGCGGATCTTGAGGGCCTTGAGTGACGCCATTTCTTCCCAACTTCGTCATCCCAGCAGACGCTGGAATCTCGTGCCACCGGCCGCGCGCTCGCGGCCGAAAACCCCGGCCTGCGCCGGGGTCAGGCGAACTTTACGCGAACGTCTTCGCGAACTGGCCGAGCGCGTCCTTCAGCTTGCTCTCGGTATCCTTGCCCAGCTCGCGGCTGTCGCGGATCGCGGTCAGCACGTCGGCATGGTCCGAACGCAGGTAGCTGAGCATCGCCGCTTCGTAGCGATTGACGTCGGCAACCGGCACCTTGTCGATGAAGCCGTTGGTGCCGGCGTAGATCGACACCGTCTGCTCCTCGAACGGCATCGGCGCGAACTGCGGCTGCTTGAGCAGCTCGGTCAGCCGCGCACCGCGGTTCAGCAGGCGCTGCGTCGAAGCGTCGAGATCCGAGCCGAACTGCGCGAACGCCGCCATCTCGCGATACTGCGCCAGCTCCAGCTTGATCGAGCCCGACACCTTCTTCATCGCCTTGGTCTGCGCGGCGCCCCCGACGCGGCTGACCGACAGGCCGACGTTGATCGCCGGGCGGATGCCCGCGAAGAACAGGTCGGTCTCGAGGAATATCTGCCCGTCGGTGATCGAGATCACGTTGGTCGGGATGTACGCCGACACGTCGCCGGCCTGCGTCTCGATGATCGGCAGCGCGGTCAGCGAACCCGCGCCATTGTCCTCGTTCATCTTCGCCGCACGCTCCAGCAGGCGCGAGTGGAGGTAGAAGACGTCGCCCGGATAGGCTTCGCGGCCCGGCGGGCGGCGCAGCAACAGCGACATCTGGCGATACGCCACTGCCTGCTTCGATAGATCGTCATAGACGATGACGGCGTGCATCGCATTGTCGCGGAAATACTCGCCCATCGCGCAGCCGGTGTAGGGCGCGAGGAACTGCAGCGGCGCGGGATCCGAAGCGGTGGCGGCGACGACGATGGAATATTCCATCGCGCCATTCTCTTCCAGCGTGCGGACCAGCTGCGCCACCGTCGAACGCTTCTGCCCGACCGCGACGTAGATGCAGTACAGCTTCTTCGATTCGTCAGTGCCGGCGTTCGCCGCCTTCTGGTTGATGAAGGTGTCGATCGCCACTGCCGACTTGCCGGTCTGGCGGTCGCCGATGATCAGTTCGCGCTGTCCGCGGCCCACCGGCACGAGCGCATCGATCGCCTTCAGGCCGGTCTGCACCGGCTCGTGCACCGACTTGCGCGGGATGATGCCCGGCGCCTTCACCTCGACGCGGCTGCGCTGATCCGACACGATCGGACCCTTGCCGTCGATCGGATTGCCAAGACCGTCGACCACGCGGCCGAGCAGCCCCTTGCCGACCGGCACGTCCACGATCGTGCCGGTCCGCTTGACGATGTCGCCTTCGCGGATCTCGGCGTCCGAGCCGAAGATCACGACGCCGACGTTATCGGCCTCGAGGTTCAGCGCCATGCCCTGCACGCCGTTCGAGAACTCGACCATCTCGCCCGCCTGGACGTTGTCGAGGCCGTGGATGCGCGCGATGCCGTCACCGACGCTCAACACCCGACCGGTTTCGGAAACCTGTGCCTCGGTGCCGAAATTGGCGATCTGGTCCTTGATGACGCGGGAGATTTCTGCGGCGCGAATGTCCATCAACTCAGCCTTTCATCGCGCTGGCAAGCGCATTCAAACGGGTGCGGATCGACGAATCGATCATCTGGGAACCGATGCGGACGACCAGGCCGCCCAGGATCTGCGGATCGACCGACAGGTCCACCGACACCTCGCGGCCGACGCGGCGGCGCAACTGCTGCTTCAGCTCGTCGACCTGCTCGGCGGACAGCGGATGCGCGCTGGTCACTTCCGCGGTCGTCTCGCCGCGGTGGCGCGCAGCCAGCGCGCGATACGCGCGGATGATCTGCGGCAACGCGCCCAGCCGGCGGTTCTCGGCAAGCACCCCCAGGAAACTGCGCGTCGTCGCGTCCAGCCCCAGCACGTCGGCGGTGGCCAGCACCGCCTTCACCGCCGCGCCGCGCGCGATCGCCGGCGACGACGTCAACGTCCTGAAATCGTCCGAGGCGGACAGCGCATCGCGCACCGCCGTCAGACTCTGTTCGACGCGATCGACCGCGCGGGCCTCCACCGCCAGATCGAACAGCGCGCTCGCATACCGGCCACCGAGACCGGCCTGAATGCTGCTGCCCTGATTACCGCCGGAACTCTCCACGCGATCCACTTTCCTCGTCATTACCCAAGGGTGCCTTACCCATGCGAACGGATGGCGCTCGGGGAGCACCTCGCTTGGGTACGGCGCGCGTAGCAAAGGGGGAACCGCGATGCAACCGGAGTGAAACGAACCGGCCCGGCCGGGACGCGGTTCGAACGCAAGCCACGGGATGCCGCCGGGCGTCGCACGCGCTACGCTCCGCGCATGGACGCAACGATCGACTCCGACACCGCATGGGCTGCGTTTGCCGCGCGCGACCGCGCGTATGACGGGCGCTTCGTCGTCGCCGTGCGGACGACCCATATCTACTGCAAGCCGAGCTGTGCGGCGCGCCGTCCGTGCCGCGACAACGTCCGCTTCCTCGCCGACGCGGCGGCCGCGCAGGCGGCCGGCTATCGCGCCTGCCGCCGCTGCCTCCCCGATTCGGTCGCGCGTGACCGCGCCGCGGTGATCCGCGCGGCGGCGCTGCTCGCCGCAGCCGAGACGCCCTCCTCGCTCGCCAGCCTCTCCGCGGCGGTCGGCTATGCCCCGCATCATTTCCACCGGCTGTTCCGGCGACTGACCGGCGTCACCCCCGCTGCGCTCGCGCGGACGCATCGCGCCGACCGCGCGCTCGACGCGCTGCGCACGACCGACAGCGTCACCGCGGCGATCTACGACGCCGGCTATGCCGCGCCGAGCCGGTTCTACGTCGATGCCGCGCGCTGGGGGATGGCGCCGCACGCCGCGGCGAGCGGCGGAACGGGGGAGGCGATCCGCTGGGCGATCCTCGCCACGCCGCTCGGCTCGCTGCTGCTCGCCGCGACGCTGCGCGGCTGGTGCCGCTTCGCGTTCGAGGACGACGACGCCGCGCTACGCGCCGCCTTCCCCGCTGCCGAGCTACGCCGCGGCGACGAAGCGTTCCATGCGGAGGGCGCCGCTCTGCTCGCCGCGGCGACGGCGACCGCGACGGCCACAGACGCCAGCCTCCCCGCGTCGCTCCGCCGGCTCGCCGTGCGCACCCTCCTCCACGACGCCGCGCTTGGTTAGCCAAATCTAAAGGCTTGCCCGTTAGCGATCGTCGTCGAGCCACTTCGAGGACGATCAGGGTCGATGAACGCGTTCGGACGCCGCAACGGCGGCATGGGTAACGGCACCGGTGCGACGGGTGCGCGCGGCGGCTTCGGCGTCGCCCGGCCGATGCACGTACAGCCCGGCAGCGGCGCGCGCGACGACGGAGCGCTGGAAACCGCGCCGCCGCTCGACGTGCTCGCCGCGATCGACCCGCTCACCCCGCAGGTGCAGGTCGACGCGATGCAGCGGCTGTCGGATCGCCAGAACGCGACCGGCGAGGCCGGCTCCAGCCGCATGGAAGGGTTCGAGGCCTCGATCCACAAGATCAAGGAGCAGGTGCTGCCGCGCCTGCTGGAACGCGTCGATCCCGAGGCCGCCGCCACGCTCGGCAAGGACGAGTTGGCGGAGGAATTTCGCCCGATCATCGGCGAGGTGCTCGCCGAACTGAAGCTGACGCTCAATCGCCGCGAACAATTCGCACTCGAAAAGGTGCTGGTCGACGAATTGCTCGGCCTTGGGCCGCTCGAGGAATTGTTGTCGGACGCCGACATCAGCGACATCATGGTCAACGGCCCCGACCAGACCTTCGTCGAGCGCAAGGGCAAGCTGGAGCTGGCGCAGATCCAGTTCCGCGACGAGGAGCATCTGTTCCAGATCGCGCAGCGCATCTGCAACTCGGTCGGCCGGCGCGTCGACCAGACCACGCCGCTCGCCGACGCCCGCCTCAAGGACGGCAGCCGCGTCAACGTCATCGTGCCGCCGCTCAGCTTGCGCGGCACCGCGATCTCGATCCGTAAGTTCTCCGCCAAGCCGATCACGCTCGACATGATGGCCGGTTTCGGCAGCATGTCGCCGAAGATGGCGACCGCGCTCAAGGTCGCGGGCGCGTGCCGCTTCAACCTCGTCATCTCGGGTGGCACCGGCTCGGGCAAGACGACGATGCTCAACGCGCTGTCGAAGATGATCGACCCGGGCGAGCGCGTCCTGACGATCGAGGACGCCGCCGAGCTTCGCCTGCAACAGCCGCACTGGCTGCCGCTGGAAACGCGCCCCGCCAACCTCGAGGGCCAGGGTGAGATCTCGATCCGCGATCTCGTGAAGAACGCGCTGCGTATGCGCCCGGATCGCATCATCCTCGGCGAAATCCGTGGCAGCGAGTGTTTCGACATGCTCGCGGCCATGAACACCGGCCACGACGGATCGATGTGCACGCTCCACTCCAACTCCCCGCGCGAGGCGCTGGCGCGTATGGAGAACATGGTGATGATGTCGGACATCAAGGTGCCCAAGGAAGCGATCAGCCGCCAGATCGCCGATTCGGTCGACATGATCATCCAGGTGAAGCGCCTGCGCGACGGCAGCCGCCGCGTCACCAACGTGACCGAGGTGATCGGGATGGAAGGTCCGGTGATCGTCACGCAGGAGCTGTTCAAGTTCGAGTATCTCGACGAAAGCGCCGACGGCAAGATCATCGGCGAGTACCGCTCGATGGGGCTGCGTCCCTACACGCTCGAAAAGGCCAAGCAGTTCGGCTTCGATCAGGCGTATCTGGAGGCGTGCCTCTAGCCCCGTGCGCGTCGGCGCCGGCATCGTGACACGCCCGCGCGATCCGCTACACCGCTGACGTGCCGATCCCGTCGCTGCTCTTCGCCGCCCTTCTCGCCGCGCCGCCGCCGGAGCCGCGCGCGGCGTGGGTCGGCCGTTCGACGCTCGCCCCGGATGCCGAGGCGCGCTGGATCCCCTTCGACCTGACGCCCGGCAACCAGATCCGCTTCACCATGGCGGTCGATGGTCGTCCGGTGACCGCGATCCTCGATACGGGGGTCAGCTATTCGGTGCTCGCGCGCCGCTACGCCACCGCCCACAAGCTGGTCGTCCGCGCCGACGGTCGCGCCACCGTGATCGGCGGCAGCGTCGATATCGGGCGCGTCGAGACGCAGCGGATCGCGATCGGCGCGGTCACGCGGCGCGGCGGCAGCCTTGCGGTCGCCGACCTGCCCGCCGCCGCGACCGGCAGCGCACTGGCCGTCGACCTGCTGGTCGGGCGCGACCTGACCGCACCCTATGCGCTGGAGATCGACTATCAGGCGCGCCGCTTCCGCCTGCTGAAAAGCGGTAGCCGCCCGTTCACCGGCGTCGCGGCGCCGCTGGCGATCGCCGCCGACCGGATGATCTACGTCAGCGCGATCACCGCCGGCGACCGCACGCTGGCGCCGATGGTCGTCGATACCGGCGATGGCTCGGCGATCACGCTCGGTCCCGCCGCGTGGGCCGAGGCGCGCGGCACCGCGGGGCCGGTGACCACCACGGTTTCGTTCGGACTGGCCGGGGCGGTCGTCAACGACATGGCGATCGTTCCCGAGCTACGGGTCGGCGCCGCCGTGGCGCGCGAGGTCGAGGTGCGGGTCGAGCCGACGGGCGGCTTCTCCGACACGATCGGCGTCGCCGGACGGATCGGCTCGGGCTTCCTGCAACGTTACCGCGTGCTGCTCGACCCCACTGCCGGCTACATGCTGCTCGGCAGCACGCCCAGCACCGCCGTGCCGCCGGTCCGCTCGACCAGCGGGCTGCTGCTCGGGATGGCCGGCGACAAGCTGAAGGTGCTGCACGTCATGCGCGGCAGCCCGGCGGCGGCGGATGGCTGGCGCGACGGCGATACGATCTGCACAATCGACGGTCAGCGCGTCGGCCCCGATTATGCCGGCGGGACGCTGGCCGGCTGGGCGACGGCCGCGCCGGGGCGCATCGTGACGCTCGGCGGCTGCGACGGCACCCTGCGCCGGCTTAGGCTGCGCCGTTTTTACTGATGCACATCAAACTGCTCCTGGTTACGGCTGTCGTGCGGCTGCGCTAGGATTCCCGATCAACGAAGCACCGGACCACCATGCCGCAATTCAACATCGTTTTCGCCGGGCGCGAGCAGGATCGTACCATCATAGAATGCGTCGACGTGGCTGCGGCCCGCAATCAGGCGGTGCAGCGGCTCGGCGCCTATCTTGCCCAGCACCCCGGCTTTGCGGACGCCGGCCACTGGCGCGTGATCGTCGAGGATGACGTCGGCCGCACGGTCGCGACGGTGATCATCGCCACCGTCTCCCCGCGTCTCGCCACACCGTGACGCGCTAGCGGAAGCGCGTTTCGCCTTCCGTGCGCGGCTCGCTCATCCGTTGCTGCCCGCGCGCACGCGCAGCGCTCCGCACGAGCTCCTCGCTCAGCCGCATCGCGGCCTCCGCCGTGAGATTATAGCTTGCGCCGCAGCGCGAGAGGACCGTGACCACGCCCTCGTCCGCGCTTACGAACGGCGCCATCGTACACAGATCTGCCTTCATGCTTGCACCTGCCGTGACGATCGGAACCCGCCGCTATCCCGTGGCGACAGCGTCGCCGACATCCGCATCGTGACGTCCCGTTAGCGCCTCGCGATGCGTCTTCCAGCGATCCGGGCAACAACTGCCTGGATCGGCGGCTGGTTCCCTTTCGATCAAGCCTTTAGCGCCAGCCACCCCGCGATCCCCGCTGCGATCAGCGCGATCGCCTGCACCCATGTCCAGTCGATCCAGCCGACCGCGTCGGGATCGGCGCGGTGCCGTCGGCGATGATCGCGCCACCCCGCGAACACCGCCAGCGCCAGCGCCGCACCCGCCAGACCGCAAAGCAGGACTTGCGCATCGCTCACCGCCGCGTCAGCCTCCGCAGCATCGTTTCGCGGAGAGGTTTTCGTCCATGCATCGTCTCGCTCCCGTCCTGTTGCTCGCGCTGCCCGCCGCGGCGGTCCACGCCGCGCCCGCCGTCCCCGCGCCGATCGCCGCGGCCGTCAAGGCGCCGACGCGCACCGCCGCCAATATCGCGCGCGACAAATACCGCCATCCCGCGGAGACGCTGGCATTCTTCGGGGTCAAGCCGACCGATACGGTGGTCGAGGTCTGGCCTGGCGCCGGCTGGTATACCGAGATCCTCGCGCCGCTCACCGCCGCGCGCGGCCGCTATTACGCCGCCGGTCCATGGGAGCGCGGGCTGAACGCCGTGCGCGCCATGCAGGGCAAGGACGCGGCGGCCTATGGCAAGGTCCAGCTCGCCGCCCTTCCCGCCACCGCCGGGCAACCATCCGTTCCCGATGGCAGCGCCGACGTCGTGCTCACCTTCCGCAACGTCCACAATTGGCGCTTCGGCGGCGAGGATCAGGCGCGGCAGATGTTCGCGGCGATGTTCCGCATGCTCAAGCCCGGCGGCACGCTCGGCGTCGTCGAGCACCGCCTGCCCGAGAAGCGCGACGCCGGCGCCGAGGAGAAGAGCGGATATATGAAGCCCAGCACCGTCATCGGCTATGCCACCGCCGCCGGCTTCCGGCTTGCCGGCCGGTCGGAGGTGAACGCCAATCCGAAGGATACCGCCGATTGGGCTGGCGGCGTCTGGACGCTTCCGCCCAGCTACGCGCAGAAGGATGTCGATCGCGCCAAATACGCCGCGATCGGCGAGAGCGACCGCATGACGCTGAAGTTCGTCAAGCCGCGCTGAGCGCGATCGGGATGCCTCGGGAGGGCCGGCCGGTCCTCCCGATGTCCGCTTCCGCGCCCGGCGCTCAATTGCCCAGCTTGTCGACCTTGTCGCGCAACCGCGCCAGTTCCGCCTTCAGCGCGGCGATCTCGCCGTCCTTGGTCTCGTTCACGGCCGACGCCGCCGCCGCCGTCGTGGCCGGCACCGAGGGCTTGAACGCCTGTGCCGCCGCTTCGAACATCTCCAGGTTGCGCTTGGCGATGTCCGCGAAGGGCGAGCCCGCGAACGCGCCCTCGACCGCGGTCTTGAATTGCGTCTGGTTGCGGCGGAAGCTGTCCATCGACGCCTCCAGGTAATCCGGCACCATCGCCTGCATCGAATCGCCGTACAGCGCGATCAGCTGGCGCAGGAAATTGACCGGCAGCATCGTCTGCCCGCGGCTTTCCTCCTCCATGATGATCTGCGTCAGGACGTTGTGCGTGATGTCCTCGTCGCTCTTGGCGTCGACCACCTTGAACTCGCGACCCTCGCGCGTCATCGCGGCAAGATGTTCCAGCGTGATGTAGGAGGAGCTTTCGGTATTATAGAGCCGGCGGTTGGCGTATTTCTTGATGATCACCACCCCGTCGGTGGCGTGCTGCTTCTTCATCGCGCGAGATCCCATGACCGAGCCTGTTCGCCGTATTGCACAAAATGTGGCGCTGCAACACGGGCAATACGGCCCGCGTCCTTTGCCGCTGTTCCTGGAGATGCTGCGCCGCGAAACCGCAGCATCCCCCGAACGCGCCGCTGCGGCGCTTGCCGGGTTGCGCCGGTATCAGGAAGCGCCGCGCCGCGCTCGCCGCGCGCGTCCGGTCCGCTATCGCAGCGGCGCCGCGCGGCTGCGTGACGGAGTGCGCGGCAGCGACGCGCCCCCGGTCGTGCTGGTCCCCTCGCTCATCAATCCGCCGTTCGTGCTCGATCTCGCCCCCGGCCATTCGCTGGTCGCGCATCTCGCCGCCGCCGGCTTCCACCCGTGGCTGCTCGACTGGGGCACGCCCCGCGCGCAGGATGCGGGGCTGGACCTCGCCGGCCACGTCACGCGCCGCCTGTTGCCGCTGCTCGCGCGACTCGATCGCCCGCCATTGCTGGTCGGCTATTGCCTCGGCGGTACGCTGGCGCTGGCTGCTGCGGCCGCGCTGCCTGCCGGCAGGGTCGCCGGCGTCGCGACGATCGCGACCCCCTGGCATTTCGCCGGCTATGGCGAAGCGACGCGCGCCGCACTCGCAGATTTCTGGGCGCGGGTCGCCCCCGGCTGTCGTGCGCTGGGCGTCGTGCCGATGGAGGTGCTCCAGACCGCGTTCTGGCAACTCGATCCCGCAAGAACGATCGCCAAATACGCCGCTTTCGCCACGATGCCCGCCGACGCCGCGGCGCGGTTCGTGCAGCTCGAGGATTGGGCGAACGGCGGTGCGCCGCTCACCTACGCCGCGGGCGCGGACCTGTTCGAGACGCTGTTCGCCGCCGACCGCACCGGACGCGGCGACTGGCAGGCCGGCGCGGCAACCGTCGCTCCGCTGTCGCTGCGCTGCCCCACGATCGAGTTCGTCTCGCTTACCGACCGCATCGTCCCCGCCGCCACGGCGATCGGCCTGCCCGACCGCCACGACGTCGACGCCGGCCACGTGGGCATGATGGTCGGCAGCCGGGCGGAGACGTTACTATGGGATCCACTGATCGCCTGGCTTCGCACGATTCACGCGTGACGCGTGCAGCAAAGCCTGCCCGTCCGACAGGAAGACGCCGCGCGATCGGACGATAGCACGCTCGCGCGGAACAGCGCCGCTGCCCGTAACGGCCTACGACCAATGCCGCTCGTAGCGCTGCCCCAGGCCGGTCAGCAATTCGTACTGGCTTACCCCGCTGGCCGCCGCGACATGCACCAGATCGTCGTCGAAGCGCACCCAATCCCCCTCGCGCACCGCAGCGGCGCGCGCGTCGAGCGCGAGCAGGTCCATCGACACGCGCCCGATCACCGGCAACGGCGCGTCGCCAGCAAACGCGCACCCCCGATCCGACAGCGCACGGCGATAACCGTCGGCGTAACCGAGATTCACGATCGCCACCGGCGTGTCCACCGCCGCACGCCACGTCGCATTGTAGCCGACCGTCTCGCCGGCGCGCACCACCCGGCATTGCAATACCTCGGCCGCGATCGTCGCCACCGGGCAGATCGCGCCGGTCAGTCCCGCCGCGGGCACGCCGCCGTACAAGGCGAGCCCCGGGCGCGTCAGGTCGAAATGATAGTCCGCACCCAGCGCGATCCCCGCCGAATTGGCGAGGCTCATCCGCCGCGCCGCCGTCCGCCCCGCCAGCGCCGCGAACCGCGCGCGCTGCGCTTCGTTCATCGCATGCGCGGGCTCGTCGGCGCACGCCAGGTGGCTCATCAACGTGTCCACGTCCACGCCGTCGAGCAACCCCGCCACGATCTCACCCGGCGCGATGCCCAGCCGGTTCATGCCCGTGTCGACCATCACGTCGCACGGCCGCCCCGGCGCGGCGTCCCGCCACCGCGCGACCTGTGCCGCGGTGCTCAGCACCGGCCGCACCTTCGGCAGCGACCCCAGCATCGGCAGGTCGGCCTCGCGCAGCCCGTGCAGCACCACCAGCGACACGCCCGCAGCGTCCGCCAGATCGGCCAGCCCGTCCGCCTCCGCCCATGTCGCCACGAACAGGTCGCGGCAGCCTGCGCCGATCAACCGCTCGACCACCGCGCGCGCACCCAGCCCGTAGCCGTCCGCCTTCACCGCCGCCCCGCACGCCGCCACGCCGCTCAACCGCGCCAGCGCGCGCCAGTTGGCGACCAGCGCGTCGGAGGAAAGGTACAGGCGGTTGGGACGATGCGACATCCGCAGCCGGTTAGCGTCTGCGCCGCCCGCGCGCCACTCTCCGATGTCGCACGCGGTGCATCGCGCCGTCGCGCGCGTGGTGCATCGCCGCGTCGTTCCCCGCCGCGCACGGCCCAGCGTCGCGATACCGCGCGCATCGGCACTCACGATCGCGCCCGGGCCTGCGTCCACCGAATGACGAAGGCCAGTGACCGAAGCCGTCGCCGCATCTTCACGGCAGGGCAAGGGGCGGCGAGGCGAGGGGCGGCAAGGCGGGGGCGGCAAGGCGGGGGCGGCAAGGCGGGGGCGGCAAGGCGGGAGCGGCAAGGCGGGGGCGGCTAGGCTGGGGGCGGCGACGCGACGCGGCGTTGGCCGCCAGCACGCAAGGACAGCGCGTCGGCGCGGCAATGATGGCCGGAGCCGACCGGCCATGCCGTGCGCGGGATCGCCGGAGCACCGGGCGTGTCGACCAGCAACCTCTACATGGAGCCAGGCAAGGTGCGGGTCGCGACGTTGATCGTCGACATCCAGCACAGCGGCACCCGGCCTCCGCGATGCCGCGACGGTCGCCGAATGCTGCCCCCTCCACCGACCGCGCAGCGTCCTCACGCGCCCGCCGGCAAAAACGGTACGCACGCGCGCTCGCCACCCCGGCGTCTCACCCGATATTGACCCCGTAATTGCGCGCCAGCGGGGCCAGCCCGCCTTGATAGCCCTGCCCCACCGCGCGGAACTTCCACTCGGCACCATGGCGATACACTTCACCGAAGATCATCGCCGTCTCGGTCGAGGCGTCCTCGGTCAGGTCGTAGCGCGCGATCTCGCGGCCGGTCGCGTCATTGACGATGCGGATGAAGGCGTTCGAGACCATCCCGAAGTTTTGCCGGCGCGGTTCGCCGTCGTGGATCGTCACCGCCACCGCGATCTTCTGCACCTCACCGGGGACACGCGGCAGGTCGACCGTCAGCGCCTCGTCGTCGCCGTCGCCTTCGCCGGTGCGGTTGTCGCCGGTGTGCTCGACCGCACCGTCGCTGCTGCGCAGGTTGTTGTAGAAGATGAAGTCGGCGTCGCTCCGCACCCGGTCACCTGCGACGAGCAGGAACGCGCTGGCATCGAGGTCGAAGCCGGCGCCATCGGTGCTGCGCGTGTCCCAGCCGAGGCCGATCAGGATGCGGGTCAGCCCCGGCTCTTCCTTGCTCAGGCTGACATTGCCGCCTTTCGACAGACTGACTGACATGATCGTACTCCTGTTGAGAAACTGTGGATAAGTATGTGGAGAGGTCGTGGACAACCGCGGCACAAGCTGTTGGCGGCGCGTGGACAGGCTGTGGATAGGTCAGGCGCGCAAGCGCTCGCCGCCGGGTCCGACCGGCACCGCATCTTCCAGCGCCACGGCGTGGCGATTGGCGCGAACCGATGCGACGAACGCCAGCCCGATGAACGCCGCGCCGATCAGCCCGGTGACCGTCTCCGGCACCTCGACCCGCACCGAGATCAGCATGATCGCCGCCAGCGCGATGATCGCGTAGAAGGCGCCATGCTCGAGGTAGCGGTATTCGGTCAGCGTCCCGCGATCGACGAGCATCACCGTCATCGACCGGACGAACATCGCGCCGATCCCCAGCCCCAACGCGATCACGAACAGGTTGTTCGACAGTGCGAACGCCCCGATCACGCCGTCGAAGGAGAAGCTGGCATCAAGCACCTCGAGGTACAGGAACGCCGCCAGCCCGGATTTCGCGCCGCCCGCACCCGCCGCCGCCCCGTCGCTCTCCATCACCGCGCCGATCGCCTGCACCGCGACATAGGCGACCAGCCCGAACAGTCCCGCCGTCAGGAACGTCAGCGCCGCGTCCGCCCCCAGCAGCCGCGAGATACCGAACAGCGCAAGCAACACGATCGCGATCGCCAGCCCCGAGATGCGCGAAAGCCCCGCGAAGCGCCGCTCGACCGGCGCGATCCAATGCGTGTCCTTGTCCTCGTCCAGGAAGAACGTCAGCCCGACCATCGCCAGGAACGCGCCGCCGAATCCGGAGATGCCGACATGCGCGCCGGTGATGATCCGCTCGTAGGTGACCGGATCGGTCGCGGCGAGCCGCACCGCATCGACCGGCCCCAGCCGCGCGGCGACCGCGACGATCACCAGCGGGAACACGATCCGCATCCCGAACACCGCGATCACGATGCCCCACGTCAGGAAGCGCCGCTGCCAGGTCGGCGACATGTCGCGCAGCACGGTGGCGTTCACCACCGCATTGTCGAACGACAGCGACACCTCCAGCACGCCCAGCACGACGACGATCCACACGATGCCCAGCGTTCCGGCGACATCGTGCGTGATCGTCCAGCCCAGCCAGGCCCCGATCGCCAGGCACAAGGCGGTGAACGCCAGCGATCCCTTGAAATATTGCAGCACGATGCTCCCCTCAGTCCTTGCTGCCCGCGACCCAGCGCAATCCCCAGTCGAAGCGCTCGTCGAGCACCTGCTGGTCACGGACATAGTCGAGGACGCGCGTCGCCTTCAGGCGCCCGCCGTCGTTCTCGATCAGCATCACCCCGCACAGCCGGCGGTCGTCGCGCCCCTCGCTCATCCGCACCTCCACCGGCGGCTGGTCGGGCATCGTCACCAGCACCACGCCGTCGGTCTGCCGCCAGTTGGGCACCCCGTCGTAGATGTTGGCGAACACCAGAATCCGCGCGATCTCGCTCCAGCGTGCACCGTTGATGCGCAGCGTCTCGCCCTGCGCGTCGTCGCCGGTGCGGTCGTCGCCCGACAGCGCGATGTACGGCGCGTCGTCATAGTCGCCGAACCCGCGGCCCAGCGCCTGCACCACGCCCGCGCGGCCGTCCGCCAGTTCCCACAGGCAACCCAGATCGAGGTCGATCGCGCTGCCGCCGCCGAAAAAGCCCTTGCGCCCGCGCGACCAGTTCAGGTTGACGATGATCTCGCCGAACCCGCCGCCGCGCTTCTCCAGGCTGACCGCCTGACCGGGCTTGTCGAGCGTCACCTTCGTCAGGTCCACGGGTGGAGGTGGAGGTGGGGGTGGAGGTGGGGGCGGAGGTGGGGGCGGAGGTGGGGGCGGCACGGCCGCGACCGCCGCCTCGCCCACGTCGATCCCGAACGACTGCGCCAGCGGCGCCAGCCCGCCCGCGAACCCCTGCCCGACCGCACGGAACTTCCACTCCCCGCCGCGGCGATACAATTCGCCGAAGATCATCGCCGCCTCGGGTGCCGCCGCCAGCGCGGGCGCAAAGCGCAGCGCGCCATCCGCGACGTCGATCGACGCGTCGCCCAGCAGCGCGAGCGTCTGTCCCTTCGCCTGCGCCTCATGAACCGTGACGCAGAACACCACCCGCTCGATCGCCGCCGGCAAGCGCGCCGGGTCGACCGAGAAGCCGCCGCGCCGCCCCAGCTCCGCGGCGTAGCGGATCGCGCCCGCCGCCCCTTCGGGCTGGTTGTAGAAGATCATGTCGGCATCGCCGCGCACCGTGCCGCCGGCCGTCAGCAGATACGCCGATGCATCCGCCTGGACATCGCGATCTGGGCGATCCGGGCGATCCGGGCGATCCGGCGCGATCGTCCAGTCGAACGCGGTCGTCAGCGGCCCGGCCGGCACCGGCGCGTTCCCGCCGCGCGACAGCACCGTCACCACGTGCGGTGCCCGCATCCGTCGCGGCGTCCGCTCACGCAGGCGTCGTGCGTACGTCTCCCCCCGCCTGCCCGCACCGGACAGACGGCCTGTCGCAGCCGCAAATTCATCGTCTCGATCCCCCTTCGCCGCCACCCGAATGGATGCCGCCGGTCGCGCCTGGGTTGCCGCGATGTTCCCGGCGCCGCAATCACCGCGCCGCACAGATACATCCGTTTTCGCGCAATCTTCCCGACACGCGCGGGGATCGGCGGCTAGCCGGGTCGGCGACGAATGGCGACGGCGGCGGGGGGCATGGGCGGACGATGACGGAGCGCGAACGGTTGCAGGCGCTGATCGATTACGTGGAGGCGAGCGAGCGCGATCGCTTGCCGCGCGTCATCGACATGGCGGATTATCGCGGCTTCCGCCGTGCCGGCGACGAGCTGCTGCGCTTGCCCGCCGTGCTCGTCAACGTGGCCGATGCCGGGGAGCCGGTGTGGCTGCGTGTCGAGCGGCTCGCGCGCCGTGCCCCGCCGATCCCCGTCGACACCGCGCTCCGCGACTGGATCGACCTGCGCGATGATCCCGCGACGCCGCCGACGCTCCATGTCGAACGCGCCCTGCCCGGCACCGGCACGCCGCTGCGCCTCGCCGATCTGCCGGCGCGCGACGCGATCGACGCCGCGCTCGCGGTGTACCGCCGCACGATGTGGACGCCGTGGTCGCTGGACGAACACCTCCGCCGCCAGACGATCGCGCTCTACAATGCGCTGTTCGCGCTGCGCCAGGCGCTCGACGGCGCCGCCACGCAGCCGGTCGAGCTGGTCGTCGGCATCGGCATCGCGCGCTGGGCGCGCCCTCCGGGTCGGCTGCACCATCCGCTGCTGACCGTCGCGGTCGAACTCGCGCTGGACGACGCGGACCACGCCATCGTGCTGCGCCCGCGCAGCGAGACTCCGCCGTTGCTGGAAACCGCCGCGCTCGACGCGCTCGACGTGACGGGGGTCGATGAATGGCGCGGCGTCGCGCAGGCTCAGCTCGACGCTCTCGCCGGCAGCATCTCCCCGTTCGCGCCCGACGATGTCGCCCCGATCCTGCGCCGCGCGGTCGCGCTGCTCGATCCCGACGGCCATTACCTCCCCGATCTCGGAGAGCGCCCGGCCCCGCCGCCCGGCACGTTGCAGGTCGACGATACGTGGGTGCTGCTGGAGCGTCCGCGCCGCGCGACGCAGTTGATGGAGGACCTGCACCGCTTCCGCCATGCCATCGACGATGCCGTCGATCTGCCCGCGGCAGTGCGCGTGCTGGTCCAGCCGCCCGCCGATGTTCCCGCCTCCGAGGACTATGCGCCGTGCCGTGGCGTCTCGACGATTCCCGGCGTGACCAGCGCCGATGGCACCGGCGACGACCTGTTCTTCCCGCTGCCGTTCAATCGCGAGCAGGTGGAGGTCGTTCGCCGGCTCGGCGTGCGTCCCGGCGTCGTGGTGCAGGGGCCGCCCGGCACCGGCAAGACGCACACGATCGCCAACATCATCAGCCATTATCTCGCCACCGGGAAGCGCGTGCTGGTGACGTCGCAGAAGGCGCCTGCGCTCAAGGTGCTGCGCGACAAGTTGCCGGCCGCGGTCCGGCCGCTCGCGGTCAGCCTGCTGGACAGCGACCGCGACGGATTGAAGCAGTTCCAGGAATCGGTCGACGTCATCGCCGATCGCATCCACCGCACCCGCCCCGCCGATGCCCGGCGGCAGATCGCCGCGCTCGACACGCGAATCGACGCGCTCCACCGCGGGCTGGCGGCGATCGACCGCGAAGTCGACGACATCGGCCGCGGCGCGATGACCGCCGCGACGATCGACGGCGCGACGATCACGCCCGCGGACGCGGCACGGCGCGTGGTCGCGGCCAGCGACGACGCTGCATGGCTGTCCGACCCGCTCGACATCGTCGCCGCGCACGAACCCGCCTTCGACGAGGAAGCCGTCGCGCGCCTGCGCCGCGCCCGCAAGCAGGTCGGCGGCCGCGTCACCGCGCTCGGCGATGCACCGCCGCCTGCCGACCTGCCCGATGCCGCCGCGGTCGCCGCACTCCACCACGATCTGTGCGACGCCAGCACGGTCGCCCGCGCGATCGGCCCCGACGACCGGCTGGCCGGCGATACGGATGCCGCCGCGCTCGACGCCGTTCGCGCGCTGCTCGCCGATCTGCGCGCGGCATGGCGGCGCGCCACCGATCCCGGCGACGCTGCATTGCTCGCGCGCTGGCGGACCGATCGCGACGATCCCGCACTCACCGCGATTGCCGGTCTGGAGGCGGAGGCGATGGCACTGGCGGCGGAGGCGCGACACTTCATCACCCGACCGGTCGCGCTTCCCGCGGACCCCGATCCGGCGCTCCGCGACTGGATCACGCGCCGCGCCGCCGGCGCGGAACCGGGATTGCTCCACAGCCTGTTCGCGCGCCCGGTCGTGGCGCAGCTCGCGGCCGTGCGGCTCAGCGGCCGCGCACCCGGCACCGCCGCGGACTGGGGTGAGGTCGCGCGCTATCTCGCCGCCATCGCCGCGGCAGAGCGACTGTCGGCGGCCTGGAACCACGCCGCCGCGCTGGCCGGTCTCGCCCCCGTCGCCGGCCACGACCCCGCGGTCGCCGAGGCGATGAAGCGCGAACTCGCCCGCGCCGCCGGCTGGCGTGCCGTCGTCGCGCAGGAAGACGCCGCTACGGTTGCCGTCCGTCGCCTCCTGCCGTGTTGGGCCGGCACGCTGGCCGGCGAGGACGCCGCCGCCGGCGCGCTGCTCGACGTCATCGATCGTCACGTGCGGCTGGCGAAGCTGGAGGCGGGGCGGACGACGCTCGCCGCATGGCGTCGCCGGGTCGAAGCGGTCGCAGGCCTTCCCGGCAGCGAATGGCGCGCGATCTTGTCGGAGATGGTCGGGGCACCCGGCATCGACGCTGCGCACCTCGCCCGCCGCTGGCAGGCCGCGCTCGACGAGGCCGCCGCGCTCCGCGCGCTCGCCCCTGCCTTCGCGACGATCCGCGACGTCACCGCCGGCATCGCGGAAAACGGCGCGCCCGCGTGGGCGACGCGCTGCCGGACCGAGCCGGTCACCGGCATCGAAGATCCCGCCACCCCGGCGGACTGGCGCGCGCGCTGGACGCTGCGGCGGCTCGCAACCTGGCTCGCGCGGGTCGATCGCCACGATCGGTTGCGCGCGCTTGGCACCATGCGCAGCGATCACGAACAACAGCTCGCCCGCGCCTATGAGGAAGCGATCGAGGCGCGCACATGGCTCGGGCTGGCGGAAAAGGCGAGCGATCAGGTCCGTGCCGCGCTTGCCGCCTATGCGCAGGCGATGCGCCGGATCGGTCGCGGCACCGGGGTGCGCGCCGCGCGTTACCGGCTCGACGCCCGCGCCGCCGCGGACCGCGCCAAGAACGCGCTGCCGTGCTGGATCATGCCGCATTACCGCGTGTCGGAATCGCTGCCCGCCGAACTCGGGCTGTTCGACCTCGTCGTCATCGACGAGGCGTCGCAATCGACGATCGCCGCACTCCCCGCCCTGCTGCGCGCGCGGCAGGTGCTGATCGTCGGCGACGACCGGCAGGTCAGCCCCGACGCCGGCTTCCGCGAGGAGGCGCGGATGAACCTGCTCGCCGAGCGCCATCTGTCCGGGCAGGTCGCCGATTATCGCAGCGCGTTGCGTGAGGAGAAGTCGCTGTTCGACCTCGGCACCGTCGTGTTCGCGGGCGGCGCGATCATGCTCAAGGAGCATTTCCGCTGCGTTGCGCCGATCATCGAATATGCGAAGGCGCAATTCTACAGCCACCAGCTGGTCCCGCTGCGCCTGCCGCGCGCCAGCGAACGGCTCGATCCGCCACTGGTCGACATCCTGGTCGAGGACGGTCACCGCCTTGGCAAGATCAACCCGCCGGAGGTCGATTGCATCGTCGAGCAGATCGGCCGCATCGTCGACGACCCCGCGCTCGCGCACCGCTCGATCGGCGTCACCACGCTGCTCGGCCACGAACAGGCCGGCGCGATCATGCAGGCGATCGAGCAGGTGATCGGCGCGGAGGCGATGCTGCGCCACGACATCCGCGTCGGGGAGCCGGCCGCGTTCCAGGGTGACGAGCGGGACATCATGTTCGTGTCGCTGGTGGCCGATCGCGGCAGTTCGCCGCTGTCCGGGCTGGGCTATGAACAGCGTTTCAACGTCGCGGCGTCACGCGCGCGCGACCGGATGGTGCTGGTCCGTTCGGTCGAGCTGGAGGAGCTGCGCCCCGCCGACCGCCTGCGCCGTTCGCTGATCGAGCATTTCCACGCGCCGTTCGCGGGCGACACCACGCAGGCGGCCGAACGGCGCGCGCGGTGCGAATCCGGCTTCGAGGAGGCGATGTACGATCTGCTGGTCGAACGCGGTTATCGCGTCGACACGCAGGTCGCGGTCGGCACGAAGCGGATCGACATCGTGGTCGAGGGGGCGGACGACCGCCGCCTCGCGATCGAATGCGACGGCGACCGCTTCCATGGTCCCGAACAATGGCCCGACGACATGGCGCGGCAGCGGATGCTGGAGCGTGCCGGCTGGACGATCTGGCGCTGCTTCGCGTCCCGCTTCGTGCGCGAACGCGACGCCGTGGTCGCGGAGCTGGTCGCGCTGCTCGCTGCGCGCGGGATCGTGCCGCAAACCGGCGCCGCGCTCCCGCCCGGCCGTCATACCGAGCACCGCCGCTGGCGCAGCACGCCCGCGCACGATGGCCCGGTGCCCTATGCCTGGCTGGTCGCGGTGTAGCCGCGCCTATCCGCCGATCGCCATCGCGCCGGCGGCGGCGAACCCGGCGATCGCCAGGATCCCCAGCACCCGCGCCAGCGATTCCTTGCGATAATCGGACGTCCGCTCCTCGTTTAGCCAGTAGAGACCGGCCGGCGTCTTCTCGATCGCGCCGAACGCCACCATCCGCTCGAACACGCGCCGGTCGAGCCGCGCCGCGGGCGTTTCGAAGCGCGTCGCCGTCTCCTTCGATGTCGCGCCGGCGGAGGTGAAGTGCCATGCCACGCGGTTGCGGGCCTTGGCGATCAATGCGGCCATGATGGTGCCGGACATGCGCGTTCCTCTACTTCCTGCGATTCTGGTGGCGAAGGTTGCCGGGGCGCCCACGCCGCTTCAGCACGCGCGGCGGCTTCGCGCCGCGTTCCGGCCGGTCGCGCATCGCGCCGCCGTACCGGCCCTCCGGCAGCTCGAAGCGCAGCGCCCCCGAAACCGGGTTCGCCTCCGCCAGCCGCAGCTCCAGCCGTTGCCCCTGCGCATATTCCTCGCCGCTATGCTCGCCGATCAGGCGCCGCGCGGCTTCGTCGAAGCGGAAATACTCGCCGCCCAGGTCGCGCACCGGCATCAACCCGTCGCCGCCGATCCCGTCCACGGTCGCAAAGAACCCGAAGTTGGTCACGCCCGTGATCCGCACCTCGACCAGCTCGCCCACCCGCTCGCTCAGGAACGCGGCGACATAGCGGTCGATCGTCTCGCGCTCCGCCTCCATCGCGCGGCGCTCCAGCTTGCTGATCGTCGTGCCGGCCAGCTCGAAATCCTCGTCGCCGTTCAGCCCGCCCGGACCCAGCGCATAAGCGGACACCAGCGCCCGGTGCACCATCAGGTCGGCATAGCGGCGGATCGGCGACGTGAAATGCGCGTAGCTGCCCAGCGACAAACCGAAGTGCCCGTGGTTGGCGGGGGCGTAATAGGCCTG
The DNA here is from genome assembly GCF_000419605.1 of Sphingomonas phyllosphaerae 5.2. Lineage (NCBI taxonomy): Bacteria > Pseudomonadati > Pseudomonadota > Alphaproteobacteria > Sphingomonadales > Sphingomonadaceae > Sphingomonas > Sphingomonas phyllosphaerae. The sequence goes on from NZ_ATTI01000001.1 coordinate 3,497,545, forward strand.
CGTCTGCGTGCGCAGCACCTGCTCCATGATCTCGGGGCGGAACGCCACATCGCCGACCCGTTCCAGGATGCGGTTGAACATCGCCGGCTTCACGACCTGCCCCAGCGCGAACGGCACGTCGAACGTTTCGAGATAATCCTTCAGCGCCACCAGCTTCTCGCGCGCCGGCGGCTCGTGCACGCGGTACATCACCGGTGCCTTCTTCGCCTCCAGCGCCTTGGCGGCGGCAACGTTGGCGGCGATCATGTAATCCTCGATCAGCCGGTGCGCATCCAGCCGGTCGCGCGGCGCGACCGACATGATCCGCCCCTTCTCGTCCAGCACGACACGCCGCTCGGGCAGATCGAGGTCGAGCGGCTCGCGCTTGTCGCGCGCTTCCGCCAGCGCGCGCCAGCATTCCCAGAGCGGCACCAGCGCGGTTTCCGTCAACGCGGCATCCCAGTCGAAGCCGCCACCGGCCGCCGCCGGCCCGTCGCCGCCGGCGGATGCGCGCGCATCGATCGCCGCCTGCGCTTCCTCATAGGCGATGTTCGCCGCCAGCCGCACCACCGCGCGCGTGAAGCGCCACGCCTTCAGCGCGCCATGCTTCGACACCTGCAAGTGACACGCCAGCGCCGCGCGATCCTCGCCGGCCTTCAACGAACAGACGTCCGCCGACAGCACCTCGGGCAGCATCGGCACCACGCGGTCGGGGAAATAGACCGAATTGCCGCGCGCGCGCGCCTCGCGGTCGATGGCGCTGCCGGGCCGGACATAGAAACTGACGTCGGCGATCGCGACGATCGCCTTCCACCCGCCCGCATTGGCGGGATCGTCGTCGGGCGCCGCCCACACCGCATCGTCATGGTCGCGCGCATCGGCCGGATCGATCGCGACGATCGGGATCGCGGTCAGGTCTTCGCGGTCCGTCCCCAACGGTTGCCGCGCGACGCGCTGCGCCTCGTCCAGCGCCTCCTGCGCGAACGTATCGGGGATGCCGTGCTTGTGGATCGCGATCAGCGAGAAGCTGCGCGGCGCGAACGGATCGCCCAGCCGCTGCACCACCTTGGCGGTGACGCGCGGCGGCCGCCCGGCCAGTTCGGCCATCACCAGATCGCCCGCGGCCGCCTCGCCGGCGTCGGAGACCGCATATTCGCGACGCTCCTTCTTCTCGACACCCTGCAACCACAGGCGGTCCCCCTCGCGCCGCAGCACCCCGATGACCTGCTCGGACGTCGGCGCCAGCACCTTCATCGGGTGCGCGGTCCAGCCGCCGCCGGTCTCCTCGGTTCGCGCCAGGATGCGCTCGCCGACGCCCAGCGCGCCACCCTTGCGATCGCGCACGCGGATCCGCGGCGCCGGCACGTCCGCCTCCCAGCGCTCCGGCGCACCCCACACGTTCCCGCCGCTGTCGACGTCGACGATGCGCAGCACCGTCACTTTGGGCAACCCGCCCATCTTGTGGAAGGCGCGGCCGGGCGCGGCGTCGATCAATCCTTCGTCGCCCATGTCCTTCAACAGCGCCTTGAGCGCGATCTTCTGCTGCGCGGTCAGGCCGAACGCACGCGCGATCTCGCGCTTGCCGGCCGGCGTCGCGGATCCGGTGATGAAGTCGAGGATCTGCTCGCGCGTCGGCAGGCCGGGGCTGGGTTTCTTTGGCACGGATGCGAGATAGGGGTTGCGGCGCGGGAAAGCCAATGCCGACGCCGCTTCGCTGCCGTCCGACTTGAAGGCAGCCCGGGTCCGTCGAGGCCTCGCTCGACGCCGACGAAGCGTAAACCGCGCCTGACGTCGGACGCCTTCGTGGGAAAAGCGCCCTTTCCCCCGCCTACCGCCCCGCCGACGTCATCCCGCTGATCGGATGCGCCGGTTCCGCCGACATTGTGCGGACCAGCGTTTCGAAGCGATCCCCCGCCACGCGGATCTCGTTGAACGCCGGCGGCGAATTGCGCGTCCGCTTCGACAGCGTTCCCGCCCCGATCATCCGCACCCGCCAGCCGTTGCGCTCATAGGTCATGTCGAACGGATCGTGGACGTGCCCGGACAGCACGGCATGTACCCCGGCATCGGCCAGCGCCGCCAGTGCGACGTCGCCGCGCTTCGTCTTCGCGGTACCCTGGCTCCCGCCGTCGATCAACGGATGATGCCCGGCCACGAAGATCAGGTTTCCGCGCGGCGCCGCCTCGACCAGCGCCATTGCCCGCCGCAGCGATCCCGTGCTCACCCGCCCCTTCGACCAGTTCCAGCGCCATTGCGCGCGGGCCGTCGTCTTCAGCGGCACGATCGTGATGCCGTCGATCTCCAGCGGGCGCTCGATCATCTTCTCGACCGCGGCGTAGCGCGAATAGGGTGCGAACAGCCGCCGCAGCGGATCCCAGTAATACGGGATATCGTGGTTTCCCACCTCCACCGTCACCGGCACGCCCAGGCTCGCCAGCCATGCGCCGCCGGCATCGAACTCGCGCTTGGTCGCGCGCATCGTCAGGTCGCCGGTCATGATGACCGCGTCGGGCTTTTCTGCGGCGACCACCTCCTGGAACCACCGCACCGCCGCCGGGTCCTCGGCGCCGAAATGAACGTCGCTGACGTGGAAAAGCCGGGTCATCCGTGTCCTTTTTCGCCTGCCGTGTTTTCGGCCATCCCGGCAGCGAACGCACCAACCCCGCCTTCGGCTGCGTCACCCCCCGAACGAGCGTCCGCCGCCCCAGCCGCCGCTCGATCGCGCCGACACGCGCCCGCCGAAGCCGCCGCGCGAGATCACCGAGCTGCGCGTCTGGATGCGCTGCGTCGTGATCGGCGCCGTGACCGCGCGCGATCCGACCTGGTAATTGTACCCGCGCCCGCCATAGCCGCCGCCGTACAGCCATGCGCCCGACGGCGTGTACCAGCGGCTGTCGCGATTGTTGCGATACAGGCCGTTGTAGCGATAGCCGGAGCCGTCCAGCAGCCGCCCGATCATGAACCCGGTCAGCAACGGCACGAAGAAGCTCTGCCCGCCGTCGTTGCGCGCCAGGCACTGCCCGGATCCGAACTGGTCCTCGCACAGGTTCTTGTTCTCGAAACGCGGCGCGGCCTTGCCGTCCGTGGTCGCCGCTTCCTTTTGCGCATTCTCGCACGTCACCTTCGCGAACGCGCCGCTGGCGACGCACTCGTCGACGGTCTTGAACGCCGAAACCTCGGTCGGCGGGCCGAACTGCTGCTGGTCGGGCGTGCCGTCGCATCCCGACAGCATCGCCAGCGCGCCGGCCGCGGTCAGGCCGGCGGCGGCGGAGCGCTTGCGCCGCGACGGCAGGGGAAAGTCGGTCATCGCCAAAGCCTCAATAGGTCATGCACGCGGCGTTGAGCAGCCCGACCGCGATCGACGTCGCCGCCATATAGACCGCGCTCGCCACGTTGCCGGTTTCGATCCGCGCCACCAGATCGCGGATCACGATACGCCGCACCACCAACGACGCCATCACCTGGATCACGCCCGCCAGCACGCCCCACGCCACGAACTCGATCGGATTGGCGGTCACCTCCAGCGCGGACGCCAGCGGCAGCGCGAAGCCGACGATCGCCCCGCCGAACACGATCGCCGCCGCCAGATTGCCCTCGGCGACCAGCCGTCGCTCGTCGTACGGCGTCGACACCTGATACAGCCACTTGAAGGCCGCGAGGAACAGGCAGGCGATCCCGAACGCGAGCAGGAAATGCCCGGCACCGAACAGGAAGGCGTTGGTATCCAGCATGGTGCGCGTCCCCTTTGATTCTACGATGCCCGGTATCTAGGGCAGCACGGCGTCGGTTAGAACCGTCATTGCGAGCATGGCGACGCAATCCGGAATCCGGTGCGCGCCGCCCTGCCGACGCAGACCGTCACGTCCTAGGCGCTGAATTCGGCCGGCGACAGCGGCAGGCCGATCATGATGTCGTGCGTCGTATCGCCGCCCTCCGGACGGGCCGACAGCGCCAGCAGCAACTCCTGCCCTTCCGGCGCCAGATCGCGCACATAGAGCATGCATTGCTGACGGATATGTTTCACCGGCTCGCCGTCGCGCTCGTAATACAGCGCTTCCCACAGCTGCACCGGCGCCTGCACGCGCTCGTCGCCGTCGTACCAGAAGCGACGGAACGGCGGCAGCCCGGCCTCGGTCCACACCGGCTGGCTCAGCCGCTCGCGGAACGCCGCATCGTCCCACCCGCCGGTGGCGTAGGTCGACGACCACGGCCGGAACAGCGTGAAGTCGTCGGCGTCCGATCCGTCGGGTTGCTGGCTGACGGCCTGCAACATCAGTTCGTCGTCGGTGTAGAAACGGTGGACGTAGCCGCCGCCGTCGTCGAGCTTGATGATCCCCTGCGCGGTGATCTCCAGCGTGTCGCGGTCCAGCGTGAACGTGCCGCCGGCCAGCCGTCGCCACGCCAGCGCGTCCAGCCGCACCATCCGCCCGATGGTGACGTCGCGCACCACCGCCACCTGCGCCCGCGCCGTCTCGCGTCCGCCGCCGAACAGGCCGCCGAAGATCATGCCGCTTGTATCTCCATTCGCCCGATCGGGCCGTCTGCCGCCTTGCCAAAGGCTGCGGGCTTATGCTTGGAGTGTCAAGCACACGGAGGGCCTGTCAGCGTGACCGATACGATGCAACGGTGGACGATCGAGCGGCTGGTGGAGGCGCTGGGCGCCTCGGAGCGGAGCGACGAATTGCAGGTCGAGCAGGTCGGCGACGTGTTGCGCGTCACGATGCGCGAACATGGCGACCTCGCGATCTTCGTGAGTTGCGCGGGCGAACAGATCGTCGTTTCCAGCCTGTTGTGGCCGGTCGACGAGATGCCGGATGCCGCCGCCTTCAACCATTTCCTGCTCAAGGCGCAGAAGATGGTGCCACTGTCGAACTTCGCGATCACCGAGGTCGACGGGCGCGAATATTACGAGCTGATTGGCGAGCTTTCGGTCGAATCGTCGTTGCGCACGGTGCTGATCGAATTGCGCGCGCTCGCCCATAACGCGCTGGATGCCGCCGCGGACCTGCGCCACGCGTTCGCTGCTGCCTGAGGATATTGGAAGGTCATGTCGATGTGGAAGCAATTGGTCACGCTGATCCGCGGCACCGCGCATGAGGCCGGGCAGTCGGTGGTGGACGCGCGCGCGCTGACGATCCTCGACCAGCAGATCCGCGATGCCGGGTCGGCGCAGGCCAAGGCGCGCGACGATCTCGCCACCGTCACCGCCAAGCGCCGGCTGATCGAAAAGGATATCGAGCAGCTCGGCGCGCAGCGCGACAAGTACGAGGCGTCGGCGCGCGCGGCGATGGGGCGCGGCGACATGGACCTCGCGCGCGAGGTCGCCGAGCGGCTCGCGACGATCGAGCGCGAACTGAACGCGAAGAATCCGCAGGTCGCCGACATGCGCTCGGCCGAGGACCGGATGCGCGGGATCATCAAGGCCGGCGACGGCAAGATCGAGGCGCTGCGCCGCGAGGTCGACGTCGTGCGCGCCAACGAAAGTGTCCAGCAGGCGCAGGCGCAGATCGCCAGCAACACGCACGGCGCGCAGTCGCAACTGGGCTCGGCCGCCGACAGCCTCGCACGCCTCAAGGAGCGGCAGGCGGTACGCGAGGAGAAGTTCCGCGCCTCGGCCGAGCTGGAGGACATGCGCACCGGCGCCGACCTCGATGCCAAGCTGGAGAAGGCCGGGCTGCTGCCGGGATCGTCGAGCGCCGACGACATCCTCGCCCGTCTGTCCGCCCCGCGCGACGGCGGCGAGGCCCGACGCGAAACCGGGCGCCTCGACGACAAGTCCGGCGGCTGACCCGCGATGGAGCGCATCGTCACCGGCGAGCGCGCCGGGTGGGAGGATACCGCCCGCGCGATGGGCTTCACCTTCCACCACATGGACGGCCAGCGTTATTGGGACGAGCGCGCTTATTATCGCTTCTCGCTCGACGAGGTGGAGGCGCGGATCGAAACGCCGAGCGCCGAACTGCATCAGATGTGTCACCAACTGGTCGCGGAGGTGGTCGAAAGCGACACCCTGATGCACCGGCTGGCGATTCCGGCCGGGATGCGCGACATGGTCGCGGCGTCGTGGCGGGCGAACGCCCCCTCGCTCTACGGCCGCTTCGACTTCGCCTATGATGGCACGGCCCCGGCCAAGCTGCTGGAATACAATGCCGATACGCCGACCAGCATCTACGAGACCGCGCTGTTTCAGTGGCAATGGCTGGAAGATCGCATCGCCGACGGCACCCTGCCGCCCGACGCCGACCAGTACAACCGCCTCCACGACGCCCTCGTCAGCCGCTTCGGCGCGCTGCTAACTCCCGGAAGTACGCTGCATTTTGCCAGCGTCGCGGACCATGAAGAGGACCGCCAGACCGTCCGCTACCTCGAGGATGCCGCGCGACAGGCCGGGCTGGATCCCGCGTTCGTCGCGATCGACCGGATCGGCGTCGACGCCGACGGCCAGTTCGTGGACGAGGAAAGCATTCTGATCGCAGCGCTTTTCAAGCTTTATCCTTGGGAAGACATGCTGCGTGAACCGTATGCCGCGCACCTGCCCGCGACCACTACGATGTTCCTGGAGCCGGCGTGGAAGGCGCTGCTTTCGAACAAGGGCATGCTGCCGCTGCTATGGGATCGCCATCGCGGGCACCCCAATCTCCTCCCCGCCGCCTTCGCCGACGACACCGCCGGCGTCGCCGCGGTCGGTGCGCGCTGGGTCCGCAAGCCGCTGTTTTCCCGGGAAGGCTGGGATATCGAGCTTCACGACGGCACCGCCGACGCGCGCGGCCCGGCCGGCGGCTATGGCGAGGAAGGCCATATCGTCCAGGCGCTCAGCCCGCTCCCGGTGTTCGATGGCCAGCATGCGGTGATCGGCTCGTGGATCGTCGGCGACGAGCCGGTCGCGATGTCGATCCGCGAGGACGACGGCCCGATCACGCGCGACCTCGCCCGCTTCGTACCGCACGCGATCGTCTGACCCTTAGCCGATCGCGCGCTCTCAGCCTTTCGCAGCAACCCCGCGTGTGTCGCTGACTTCCAGCCAATAACCGTCCGGGTCCTGCGTGTAGATCTGCCGCACCCCGTCGAACCGCGTCTGCATCGTCCGCGGCTTCCCGGCCAGGTCGGTCCACGCCCGCTTGTGCGCATCGAGCCACGCGGTCACCGCCGCCAGATCGTCGACATGGATCGCCAGATGCTCGTTGATATTCGACGGCTTGGGCGACGTGCGTCCGTCGAGGATGTGCAGCGCGAAACCATGCCCGAGGTCGAACCAGCGCCGGTTGGTCAGCGGCGTGGTGATCGCACGCAACCCGAACGCCTCACGATAGAAGGTGGCGCTGCGGTCCAGGTCGCTCGCCTGGATCGCGACATGCTCGCCCTGGGCGGCGGCGGCGAGCACGAACAGGGCGGATAACAACGACATCGGCAACGCTCCGGCAGATAAAGCGCTACGCTACCGACATTACGGCGTCGCGCCAGTCCCCACGATGGTCTGTCCTACACCGCAGCACCTGCGGCATTATCACGGGATGATGCCACCGGCCGTCCCATGCGAAAACCGCGCCGGCGTCTCAACATTCGCAACATTCGGCAATGTTCGTTTACAAAACGCGGTCAGGCGGCCGCCCGCAGCGGTTCCGGCGTCGGTGCGTCCGCCTCGACCAGCGCCACGCTGCCGGAGCGCTCCAGCTTGCCCCAGCCGACCTTGGGGCCGGTCGCGGCGACATAGAGTGCCCGCAGCACCACCGCGTAGAGCAACTGACGATATCCGAACCGCTGCATCAACAGTCGCAGCGCCGGGAAGCGCGTCTCGCGCCCGTCGAGCCGATACGCGATCCACCCGCACGCCAGGTCAACCGCCGCGAACGCCGCCCAGAACGTCGCCACCGTCACGGCGTCGCCGCCCGCCGCATCCCAGCCACGGTCATGCACCCGCCACGCCGTGCCCCCGACGCCCAGCAGCAATGCGACGTCGATCAACGGCGCAGCCAGCGTGAAGAGGAACTGGAAGACCAGCGCCTGCGGCAAGCCGATACGGCCCAGCCCGCCGGCGCGTCCCAGCACGCCACGATGCTTCCACAGGCATTGCAGCGTCCCGAACGCCCAGCGGAAGCGCTGCTTGAACAAGGCGCGCACCGTCTCGGGTGCCTCGGTCCATGCGACCGCGTCATTGTCGCACGCCACCCGCCAGCCGGCGCGCTGGACCGCAATCGTCAGATCCTGGTCTTCGGCCAGCGTATCCTCGGGATAGCCGCCGACCGCGTCGAGCGCGACGCGCCGCCACGCCCCCACCGCACCCGGCACCACCGTCACCGCGCCCATCGCCGCCAGCGCGCGCCGCTCCAGGTTCTGTGCGGTCACATATTCCAGCGCCTGCCAGCGCGTGACGACGTTCGTGCGGTTGCCGACCTTGGCGTTGCCCGCCACGGCGCCGATCCGCGGGTCCGCGAACCACCGCGCCAGCTTGGCGATCGTGTCGTCCTCGAACTGCGTGTCGGCATCCAGCGCGATCACCACGTCGCCGCGCGCGTGGCGTAACGCCGTGTTGAGCGCGCGCGCCTTGCCGCCATTCTCCAGCGTCAGCAGCCGCACGCGCGGATCGATCCCGAATGCGCGCGCCACCACCGCGCTGGTGGCGTCGGTCGAGCCGTCGTCGATCACGATCACCTCGACGCGCGGGCCGACACTGGCCAGGATGCGCCGCACCGACGCTTCGATCACCCGCGCCTCGTTGAAGGCGGGGATCAGCACCGAAACGAAGCTCGGCACCAGATGCGGCGCGCCATCGACCACCCCCTCGCGCTTCTTTCGCCACAGCGCCAGCGCCGTCAGCGCCACCGCGCGCGCCATGCCGATCGCGATCACGACCGCGAACAGCGTCGCGCCCGCGTCGCGCAACCACGCAAGGCCATCGAACAGCCCGCGCGTTCCCGCGGCATCCGCGGCCGCGGTGCCCGTGAGTTTCGGCAACACCGCCGCGGGCGCCAGCCGCGCCAACGTCGAGACCGCCACGAAATCATAGCCGCGTGCGCGCAAGCCGCGAATGATCAACGGCAGCGCGGCGATCGTCTGCGTCCGATCGCCGCCCGAATCGTGGAGCAGCACGATCTGCGCAGGCCGCTCGATGGTTCCCGCCGTCACTTGCGCGATCACCCGCCGCGCGATCGTCGCCGCGGGCGGTCCCTGCCAGTCGAGCGGATCGACGTTGAGCCCGACCGTCAGATATCCCAGCCGCGCCGCAACGCGCGTTGCATGCAATTCATCGCGGCGATCCGGATCGGCATCGCCCAGAAACGGCGGACGGAACAGCGTCATGCTGCGCCCGGTATACGCCTCCACCACGCGTTCGGTCGCCTTCAGCTCCAACGCGATCGCCCGCTCCGAACGCCGCGACAGATCGGCATGCGAGGTCGAGTGGTTGCCGAGCTCGCTGCCTTGCGCGACAATCCGCCGCAACAAAGCGCCCTGCCCCAGCGCATTCGCGCCGGTCACGAAGAATGTCGCCGGCGCCTTCTCGCGCGCCAGCACGTCGAGGATTTGCGGAGTCCACGCCGGATCCGGTCCGTCGTCGAAGGTCAACGCCACTTGTCGCCGCTGCGCGCCGGTACGCTCGACGGTGTCGGGTTGAGGTAACTGCACATAACGCGCCGCGCGCACCAGCGGCCCGTCCCAGCGCACCTGCCGCTCGCCCGCGCCCGCCTCGGCGGCGATGCGCATGATCTCGCCACTGCCGCGCACCGCGATACCCACGGGCGCCGGCAATGCTCGCAAATCGGGGTGCGAGGCGCCGGACAGCGCGCGCCACACATGCGGATCCTCGCTGCCCAGCCGCCACAGCGCGACCCCGGCTGCGCCGGTGCGGTGCACCACCGCCATCTCGTTGGCCGCGCTCATCGCATCCAGCAGCCACACCTCGTGATGTCGACCAGCCGCATCGTAGGCGAAGTGGCTGTTGCCGCTGGCTGCATCGAATTCCGGCACGACGCCCGCGCGCGCCGCCAGTGCCCAGCCATCGGCGATGCCGAGCGGAAGAGTGGTGCGGCCGTCCCAGTCATAGGCGTAGCTGCCGATCGCAACGATCGCCTTGTCCGCACCGGCCTGCGCCACGGCGCCCGCGACGACGCGCGCGAACCACGGTTGCGACGCGATGGGCCCCGCCGCGCCGCCCATCCAATGCTCGTCATACGCCATCAACACGACGCGGTCGGCGACTGCTGCATAGGCGCGAAGGTTCCAATCCGGATCGGCGACCGGAGCGGCGAGTGTCACCAGCCAGCCATGCGGCGCGAAACGCTTCCGCAACTCGGACAGGAACGCGCGGTAATCCAGGTGCGCGCTCGCGGGCAGGCTCTCGAGGTCGAGCATCACCCCGGCACCCTGCTCGCGCGTCACCAACGCCACGATCTGCCCGGCCAGCTTCGCACGGGCGGCGCGATCGGCGAGCAACGCGGCAGTGCCCGCACCGTCCCAGCCGCCGTCCGCCGTGGCGTTCTGCACCATCGGCAGCACGCGCGGGCGCTTCGCAGCGCGCGCCAGGACCTGCCGCATGAACGGGTCTTCCTCCGCGACGAAACGATGATCGGCACCGGTGACGGTTGCCAGCCCGGGCACCAGCCACGCCAGTTCGCCGACATGCGCCTCCAGCGAGCGGCGCGACGGCGCATCCCACGGCATGTAGAAGCCCATCGTCCCGCCGCTCAACCGCGCGCCGCTGCGCGCCGGCAACCACGCGCCCGTCTCGATCGCCACGGGGATCGTCGCCACGCGGCCGTGCGGCGCGTCAGCCGCCGCGGCGAAGTGCGGCGCCGTCCCGTGCATCGGGCGCAGGATCGCGGCGGCGAGCAGCGCGGCCAACAGCAGTGGCACCGCCACCGCCGCCCCCAGCGCGAGGCGTACCCAGCGCGCGCGCCGCCCGCTGGCATCGTAGAAAATCGCCACGCCTGTCCGTCCCATCCCGATCGATAGCGTGCCGATACGGGTCGAGGACGAAGAAGCGGTTAACTACACCGCGTTAAGCCGTTGCCTCGCGCAACAGCCAGCTATTATCGCGCGCCATCACCCGTTGTTGTCGCGCCGACATGCCCTTCAATCGCACGGGGTCGAGAAGCACGATCCGCTGGCGGTCGCGCGCGATCAATCCCGAGTCCACCATCTGCCGGAACACCCGGTTCACGTGCACCGCCGTCAGCCCGACGTGGTCGCCGATATGCTCCTGCGTCACCGGCAGGTCGAAGCCTTTGCCCTTCGCAAGCCCCGCCGCGCCCAACCGCTCATCGAGATCGAGCAGCAATGCGGCGACCCGCGCGATCGCCGCGGTGCGCCCGACCGCCGCCAGCCGGTCCATCAACGCCACCCGCTCGCGTTGTGCACTGAGGAACATCGCGGCGGCGAAACGTGGTGACGACGCGAACAGCGCGCCGAACACCGGCAGCGGCACGCGGCTGACCGTCACCGGCGTCAGCGCGGTCAGCGTATCGGCGGCCTGCGCCAGGCACATGCTCGGGCCGCCCAGCAGGTCGCCGGGCAGGTGGAACTTGACAATCTGCCGCTCGCCGCCGGGCAGCAGCACCGACGAGGCCACCCAGCCGGCGAGCAGCAGGTAGACGTGACGCGGCACCTCCCCCTCGCGACGCAGCATCGCGTGGCGCGGCAGTTCGACGGGCGCTTCGCCCATGGCCAGGATCGCCTGGCGGTCGACATCCAGCAGCGGCAGAAATTCCTCGAAACGGTGGAGCGGCAAGCAATCTGGCACAGGAGGGTTCCCGGAAAGCACTGCCTTGCCCCTAACGCGACCTTGCCACCCAAAACGCTGATCCGTTTTAAGGTGATGGCGACTTTCCCACAGGTCGTTGCACACACGGCACTTTTCACACGTGACGCGCCGCCCGGATCGGTTAACGATAGGCGCGAGAAACAGGGGACATCATCACATCGTGACCTATCGCGCCATGACCGCCGTCGCACTCTGCCTGCTCGCCGCGCCGCTGGCGGCGCAGGTGACCCCGCCCGCCGACAAGCCCGTAGAACAGACACAGGCGCCCGAGAACGAGGCGACCGCACCGCTGCCCACGCCGGCCGGCGCGCTACCCCCGCCAGCCCCCGCCGCGGGTGACGCCTCCACTGGTACGAAGGCCGACAAGCCCGCCAAGTGGGACGTCAATGCCCCGCGCGGGCTGCGCACGAAGCAGGTACGCATCTCCACCGAAGAGGGCAGTTGGATGAACGTCGACGTCGCGCCGGACGGGCGCACGATCGCGTTCGACCTGCTCGGCGACATCTACACCATGCCGGTTGCGGGCGGCACGCCGACCCGCATCGCCGAAGGGCTGGCATTCGAGCATCAACCGCGCTTCTCGCCCGACGGTCGCCGTATCGCCTTCACCTCCGATCGCGGCGGGGGCGACAATATCTGGGTGATGAACATCGACGGCAGCGACAAGCGCCAGGTGACGAAGGAAGACTTCCGTCTGCTCAACCAGCCGACGTGGAGCCCGGACGGCCGTTTCATCGCCGCCAAGAAGCATTTCACCACCGGGCGCTCGCTCGGCACCGGTGAAGTGTGGCTCTATCACGTCTCCGGTGGTGGCGGCGTGCAACTGGTCAAGCGCGCCAGCGAAGTGCTCCAGAAGGAACTCGGCGAGCCCACTTACGCGCCCGATGGCAAGGGCATCTACTACACGCGCAACGTCTCCTCGGGGCCGACCTTCGAATATGCGCAGAACTCGCGCACCGACCTGTTCGACATCGAACGCTACGATATCGACACCGGCGAGGTGACGACCGCCGTCAGCGGCGTCGGCGGCTCGGTCCGCCCGACGCCGTCGCGCGATGGCAAGCGGATCGCCTTCGTGCGCCGCGACAACAACATCAGCAAATTGTGGGTGAAGGAGCTCGCGAGCGGTGTCGAGCGCATCGTCTACGGGCCGCTCGACCGCGACGTCCAGGAAACCTGGGCAGTGACCGGCGTCTACCCGAACATGAGCTGGACAGCCGACGACAAGGCGATCGTCTTCTGGTCGGGCGGCAAGCTGCGCCGCATCGGCGCGGACGGCTCGGGTGCGGCAGTGATCCCGTTCCGCGTCGACGACACGCGCGTGATCGCCGAGGCCGTGCACCCGCAAGTCGAGATCGCCCCCGACCGCTTCATGACCAGGGCGACGCGCTGGGCAACCGTCTCCCCCGACGGCAAGCAGGTGGTATTCGAGACGCTCGGCAAATTGTGGGTCAAGCCGCTCGCCGGCGGCGCGCCGAAGCGGCTGACACGCGGGGCCGACGAACTGGAACTATGGCCGAGCTGGTCGCGCGACGGGCGCACGATCGTCTTCACCGGGTGGACCGACGCCGGGCTCGGGCAGATCCGCACCGTCGCCGCGACCGGCGGCGCAGCGAAGTCGATCACGACGATCGCCGGCCATTACCGCCGCGCGCGCTTCTCGCCGGACGGCAAGACGATCGTCTTCGAACAGGGTGAAGGCGGGGAGCTCACCGCCCCGCGCGGCAATGCCGATACCGGCATCTATCGCGTCCCGACGACCGGCGGCGCGCCGGTACGCATCACCAAGGACGGTGCCGAGCCGCAGTTCGGTGCCGGCAGCGACCGCGTGTTCCTGATCGCCAACGAAGGCGATAAGCGCCAGCTGGTCAGCATCGACCTGTCGGGAGAGAACCGCCGCGTTCATGCCGCAGGCGAGCTGGTCAACGACTATCAGGTGTCGCCCGCCGGCGATTACGTCGCCTTCCGCCAGAATTACGAGGCGTTCGTCATGCCGCTGATGCCCGGCAAGCAGGCCGTGGAGGTCGACACCAAGTCCGGCGCGCTGCCGGTGACGCGCGTCAGTGCCGATGGCGCGGACTTCATCAACTGGTCCGACGGGGGCAAGCGCATCCACTGGAGCGCCGGCCCGACGCTCTATAGCGCCGATACCGTTGCGCTCTTCCGTCAGGCACCCGCCGGTGAAGACGCGCCCAAGTTCGTTGCCCCGCGCACCGGCGTGTCGCTGTCGATGGACGTTGCCGCCGCCAAGCCGACGCGCACCGTCGCGCTCACCGGGGCGCGCGTCGTCACCATGGCCGGCGCGGACGGCGGCGTGATCGACGACGCCACCGTACTGATCCGCGGCGACCGGATCGTTGCGGTCGGCCCGCGTGCGTCTGTGCCAGTGCCTGCTGGCGCCACCAGCGTCGATGTCACGGGCAAGACGATCATCCCCGGCCTGGTCGACGCGCACGCGCACGGCCCGCAGGGCGACGACGAACTGGTGCCGCAGCAGAACTGGTCCGCGATGGCCAACCTCGCGCTTGGCACCACCACCATCCATGATCCGTCGTCGCGGTCGGCGGAGATTTTCCCGGCCGCGGAGATGCAGCAGGCCGGCATGGTGCTCGCGCCGCGCACCTTCTCGGTCGGCGAGATCATCTATGGCGCGAAAAGCCCCGACGTTTATGCGCAGATCGACAGCTATGACGACGCACTGTCGATCGTCCGACGCCTGAAGGCGCAGGGCGCGCACAGCGTCAAGAACTACAACCAGCCACGCCGCGAGCAGCGCCAGATGGTCGTCGCCGCTGCGCAGGCGGAGGGGATGGAGGTCGTGCCGGAGGGCGGCTCGCTCTTCACGCTCGACATGTCGCTGGTGCAGGACGGCAATTCCACCGTCGAGCACAACGTGCCGCTTGAGCATTTCTATAACGACGTGGTCAGCCTCTGGTCGCAGACCACCGTCGGCTACACGCCGACGCTCGTCGTGGCATACGGCGGCCCGGCGGGCGACCCGTACTGGCGCGCGCATACCGACGTGTGGCGCCACCCGCTGCTCGGACGCCACGCGCCGCCCGCACTGCTCGCCGCACAGAACGCCCGCCGCACGATCGCGCCCGAGGAGGACTATGTCGACGGCGCCACCGCGCGAGAGGCCAGGAAGCTCGCCGCCAAGGGCGTGAACGTCGCGATCGGCGCGCATGGCCAACAATCCGGGCTTGGCGCGCATTGGGAGTTATGGAGCTTCGTGCGCGGTGGGATGACGCCGCTTGAGGCGTTGCGCGCCGGCACGATCGCCGCGGCGACGTCGCTCGGCTATGCCAAGGACGTCGGCTCGCTCGAAGTCGGCAAGCTCGCCGACCTCGTCGTGCTGAACGCCGATCCGACCGCGGACATCCGCAACAGCGACAAGGTCGCCCAGGTGATGCTCGGCGGGCGGCTCTACGACGCCGCCACGCTCAACGAAGTCGCGACCGGCACCCGCAAGCGATTGCCGTACTGGTGGGAAAATGGCGCCGGCGGCGGCGCGGATACGGGCGCCAAGCTGACCATCGGCCACGGCCACGGCAATGGCGATCTCGACTGACAGCCACTGCCGGCCACGCTGCCCCAGACAAAGGGCCGCGGCCGGCGGGTCACCGCGAGAGTGCCGGGTTAACGCGGCACGCTCGCGATCGTCGCAGGCGGCGGTGCGTGGCGGGGACGATGTTCGTGGTCTCGACCGACGCCGACCCGCCGTGCACGCTCGGCAGCCTTCCGCTCAGCATGTATGCGAAGGATGTACATGACGGTTGTGAGGGACGGGAGCACCGTCCATCTTCCGGCGGCGTCCTTCCGGTGCGTTACCGCGCCCCGCCGCGCCGCATCGGCATCGCGTCGATTGTGCCTTCGAGGGTTTCGGCCGTAATGGGTTGCCGTTTGTGCAGCTTGATGCCGCCGTCCTTGCCGATCAGTGCGATCGAGAAGTCGCCGGCCGGCATCCTGTAGCGCTTACGGAGCGCTGCAGCGTCGTCCGAAGCGCCCGTAACAGAGCCGCTTACTATCTCGACCACCACAAGGTCGCGATCCTCCGCTTCGGCCTTCCACCGCTTCATGATCCGGCGCTGTTCGTTAAGGCGCGAGTCGCGCGCGTCGGGTGCGCTAACCAGCAAGATGCGCTTTTCCCATCGCATCACGGCCATGCTGGACGGCGGAACCGCCATCAGCACTGCGGACAGCAACAGGTTCAAGGTACTCATGCACCGACAACGCACCACGGCAGATGACGTGCCGCAATCACGTTAACCTGACGGAATTCCGTGAGAATTCGTCCGTCAGTATCAGGACGACAGGCCGCTCAGGGCCGTCGTCCGGAATAGATCACTTGGAGGCGAACTCTCCAGCAACCGCGCCATGATGCTCCTTGGCGTGCGTGCGGGCCGCATTCGCGCTCTTGAAGGTCTCGGGCTGCAGCGTGGAGGTCACGATCGGATAGCTCTGCGAGTTGTAGCGCACCTCGCGAACGGTGAGGCGGAAATCGCCTTCCTCGTCCTTGGCGATCAGGAAGGGGCGCGGGATGATCCTCGACATGACGTGTCGCTCCGATGTTCCGGGGGTCCCAGCATGGTGGAAGCGCCGCGGGATAGATATCGAAAGCCGGCCGGGCGATCCTGTCGCCCGGCCGGCCATCAATCAGGCAGCCTGCAGATTGACCGCGGAGGTCTTGCCACGGCGGTCCGTCTCGAGCTCATAGGACACGCGCTGGTCCTTGTTGAGCGTCTGCATGCCCGCGCGCTCGACAGCGGAGATGTGGACGAATGCGTCACCGCCGCCGGTCTCCGGCGCGATGAAGCCATAGCCCTTGTCGAGATTGAAGAATTTTACGGTTCCGGTAGTCATATGGGTTTCCTGTCCCAAGCAGTGACGGGCATGCGCCAAGTGCGGCACATCCCGGCTTCGGTGAGGCTAGAAAAGGACAAGGAGGCGACTAAGTCAGCTCAGATATCCGTCGCATGCGACGTCAGCGATTTCGGTATAGCAGATAGATTTTAAATTGGAAGGGTCGTCTTACACCGATCACACGCAACGCGGCTACCTGCGGCACCATGCACCCGTGCTTGCCGCCGACATTCGGCTCGTTACCGCTGTATTTGCGGCGGCATCGCCGGTGGCTGATCTCCTGCTCCGCTGGCGAATCGAATATTCTCCGCCTCGCGCCTTATGGCGCGCCATCGGCGAGAGAGATTTCGCAACGGGCCGCCGCGCTACGCGATCCCGCGTCCAACACCTCCATCACGGCGAACGCCTGCTGCGGCGTCACCGGGTTAGGCCCCGTCCCGTGAATCGCGGCGACCAGCGCCGACCAGAACAAGCGATAGTCACCCGCGCGATTCGGCAGCGGCGCTCCGCCGGGATCCTGATCCGTCGTGAGCCGTCCCGGCTGCGGGTCCTCGCCCCAGCCGGCCCCGCCGGGTACCTGCCCGGCGATCGTCGCCGCCTCCTGCGGGTCGATGCCGTGCTTGGTCCAGGTGCCGCGCGTGCCGTGAACGGTGAAGCGCAGCCCGTGGTCGGCGGCGAGCTTGCTGGAGTGCAGCGTCACCCGCTTGTCCGCGTAACGCAGGGTGGCGTGGAAGTAATCGGGCGCCGGCGCTCCGGCACGCAGCGTGGCGATGTCGGCGCTGACCGCCAGCGGACGACCAAAGAGCAGCAATGCCTGATCGACCAGATGCGGGCCAAGATCGAACCACGAGCCGCCCGGACGCGCCTCCTTCCATGTCGCCGCGGGAACGGGCCGCCAGCGATCGAAACGGCTTTCGTATGTCACCACCTCCCCCAGGCGACCGTCGGCAAGCAGCGCTCGAAGTGTCCGGAAGTCCGCATCCCAGCGGCGGTTGTGGAACACGGTAAGCAGGCGTCCGGCGCGTTCGCTTGCGTCGATCATCGCGCGCGCATCCGCCAGCGAGGTCGCGAACGGCTTGTCGACGAGCACGTGCTTGCCCGCCGCGAGCGCCGCGAGCGCGTGTTCGGCGTGGAGCGCGTCGGGGCTGGAGACGATCACCAGCTCGATCGCGCGATCGTCGAGCAGCGCCTCCACGGTGGGAACGACTCGCACGCAGGGAAGATCGGCGTGGACCTTGGCTGGATCGCGCGAGACGATGCCCCGCAACGACAGCCCCGGGGTAACCCCGACAAAGGGTGCATGGAAGGCGCGCCCGCCAAGGCCGTAGCCGATCAGGCCGACGCCGATCGTCCCGATCATCGCGGCCGTCGTTCCGCCATCGATCGCGACGATGGGCGCGCAGGGGAGCCAAGATCAAGCCGCGCGTCGACCGTCGCCGCCACAGGTGCCAGCCAGGGTGTCTGCGAGGCGATCCGGGGCCCCGTCACTCAAATCTGCGAATAAGGGGTCGGGGCGAGGATCTGGTTATCGATACCCGTGGTGATCTCCGGGTCGGTAAGTCCCGGCGTTGCGATCAGCCGCCGCCAGGCCGGATCCGCGCCGAACGTGCCCCAGTTACGGTTGCGCGTCGCCAGATCCGGAAAGGTCAGCATGTAGGTCAGGCTCGGCAGCCGAGGCCCGGTCAGGTCTTGCGCGAAGAACACCGGCGTCAGCCCGGTACGGCGGAAGATCTCGATCTCGCCGCCCGTATCGAACATGTCGATCTTCGTCGCGCCGGCCTTCTCGCTATGACTGCGGTAGGTCCGCAATTCGAAGATGCGCGCCTGCTTGCCGCTCGGCACCTCGACGCGGGCGAAATGCGGGAACGCCTGCATCAGCTTCACTTCGAGCGACGCATAGGGCGGGGCCGCCGGCGTGGCGTCGAAGAACGGCGCGGCTGCGCTCGTGTAGCCGCTGTCCGCAGCGAGCCGGCCAGCCAGCGCGGCGAATGCCGCGAGCGATGGATGGGGGACGAGAACGAGGATGCTCGGGCTGTCGGGACCGATGCTCACCGTGAAAACGCCGACGGGTCCACAGCCGGCGCGGCGCGCAGCGGGGATGAAGGCGTCGCGGAGATACCCGTCGAGCCGCTCCTTCATCGGGCCGTTGACGAGACGGTAGGTGCGAAGCTCGTACACCTCGGGTGCGGCCGCGGCACCTGATCGGGCCTGCGCGCCGGCGCCAGCCGCAAGTGCCGCACTACCGGCGGTCGCCCCCGCGAGCATCGCACGTCGATCGATCGTAAGGGCCATCGTTTCCTCGCCAAGCCGCCTGTCTACATACGAAGCCGATAGCGTCGACGTCGTCAACCGACGCGGGTTAAGCACGAACGTGAAGATGGTGCCGGGCCGGTGGATCGCTGGCCGGCGGCGACCGCGACCGGACCCACCCCTGCCGGCCCGTGACCAAGCGGACGATCAAGGCGTCTACCCGCCGCGCTCCACCACCGAATGCCAGTCCGCATAACAGGTGTTCCGCGCCATGTGACGGTCGAGGTCCGGAGCATTGTCGTCCCACCACACCGGCCCACGTTCCCCCAGCCCGACCTTGGCCTGCTGGACGCGATCCCGTGCGCGGCGCAGCTCCGCTTCGTCGCCGGCATTCAAAGCCGCCCGTACCGCCCGCCGCGCCGCCATCAGGTCATCGACGAGCGCCTGCCGCTCCTCCGGCGCGAGCGCGGGATCGCTCTTGCGCCACAATCGCCCGCGCACGACGATATAGCGACCATCGGGCGTGGTCGGCGGCTCGGTTACGTGCGCCGCCACTGGCCGGCTCCGTGGGCAGGGAACGCCGCCGCCTCGTCGCCCGCCACCGCGACATGGCGTCGGCCGGGCTGCAGGCGGCGTGGCGCGAGAGGTCCCTCCCCATCACGCACGACGCGGCCATCGCCCGAAAGGCGTGCACGGGCGACATCGAGGGTCATCGCCCCCGCGGCGCATCGATCGACCTTTGCTCAACCCGCCCGTTTGGACGTGAGCCGAAGCAGCCGCCCGTCCGAGCCATCCTCCAATACCCACAAGGCGCCGTCGGGCCCCGCCATCACCGCCCTGATGCGGTTCCCCATGTCCCAGCGCTCCGCTTCACGCGGCACGATGCCGTCGAAGGCGATCCTGATCAGCGCAGTGGAAGCCAGTCCGCCGACGAACGCGGAATCGCGCCATTCGGGGAACATCTGCCCGGCGTAGAAGGTGAGTCCGGCCGGGGCGATGATAGGGTTCCAGTAGAGCGCGGGCTCCTGGAACTTCGCATTGCCCTTCGGAGATGCG
This sequence comes from Sphingomonas phyllosphaerae 5.2, assembly GCF_000419605.1. Lineage (NCBI taxonomy): Bacteria > Pseudomonadati > Pseudomonadota > Alphaproteobacteria > Sphingomonadales > Sphingomonadaceae > Sphingomonas > Sphingomonas phyllosphaerae. The sequence continues at coordinate 3,517,448 of NZ_ATTI01000001.1, forward strand.
ATCGGCGTGTCGTCGTAATTCTTGCCGTACGACACCACCGGCCAGCCGTAATTGCGCCCCGGCTCGATCAGGTTCAGCTCGTCGCCGCCTTGCGGACCCATTTCGGTTTCCCACAACCGCCCATGCGTGTCGAATGCCAGCCCGTAAGGATTGCGATGCCCGGTGGACCAGGTTTCCGCGGGGGTCAGGTTTGGCGCATCGAGGGTAACCTTGCGGGCCACCGCCTTCGCCGCCGACCCGGTGTTCTCCGGCGGATCGATGACGCCGATCGTTGCCGCTCCTACCTTCCCGGCGCCCGGGTTGCCCGGGGCGGGCTTGCCGTCCAGCGTCAGCCGCAGGATCTTGCCCAGCGCCTGATCCGGGTCCTGCGCGGGTGTGAAGCGTTGCCGCTCGCCCGACGCAAGGAACAGATATCGGCCGTCCGGCGAGAAAGCGATATAGCCGCCGAACTGGCCGCCCTTGCCGCGCGGCAACTGCCGCCAGAGCACCTCGACATTCGCCAGCGCCGGCTGCGCGCCGCTGGTGTCCAGCGTGGCACGCGCGAGTGCCAGCCCGTCGCCGCCTTCGCCCGGCTCGGAATAGGTGAGATACACCTGCCGGTTCTGCGCGAACGCCGGCGCGGCGGCGACGAACAGTAACCCGCCCTGCCCTTCGAAATGGACGCGCGGCACGTTGCCGACCTGCGTCTTGGCCCCGTCGGCTTTGACCAGCCACAAGCTTCCTGGCTTTTCGGTGACCAGCATCGTCTGGTCGGGCAGGAAGGCGAGCGCCCACGGATTGTCGAACGTGGCGACCGGCGTGACCTTGAACGGCTTCGTGGCTGCGGGCTGCGACGAGCCGTAGTTGATCGGCGCGGCTGCCTGTGCGGCCGGCGGCTCCGACGGCTTGTCCTGAGAACCGCAGCCGGCGAGCGCGGAGAAGGCCGCCAGGGCGGCGAGTGATAAATGAGGCATGCGCCACCTTTCGGGATTGATCCTGTACCGTGGCGAAAGTCGAACCATGATGCCAGTCATTGATGATTGATCTGGGTGGCGTGCGGGGCTTGTTGTCGCTTGACGCAGGTTCGCCACGGTATCGACGAGAAGCGCGACCTTCGCAGCGTCGTGCCGCGCAGCGGCGGCGGCACGCACGTGCCCTCCCCGAAAGAACGGATACGCACCTCGGTGAAGCGCGCTGGTTCACATAGCCGGTCGCTGGACTGAGCGCCCGGAAGCTTGCCGGCATCTTGCGCCCGCCGCGCCACCGGACGTGTAAGACACCGACAGCATGATCAACAAAACCACTTGCTAATGCTCATCGTTCGCAATAGTCGACCGGCGGGGAGTATCTATGCTACACATCACCTACCTGGTTGCGTCCGCGGCCGTGGCGGCACCGCCGCAGGACGCGGCGCCCGCCGCCGCGGCACGTCAGGATCGTACCGACGTCGCGCTGGACGATGTCGTCGTGACCGCCGATCGCTCCGACAGCTTCGGTGCCGATCTCGTGCAGGTCGGGACATTCCGAAACGCGCGCGTGATCGACGTGCCGCTGACGGTCAACGTCGTGCCGCAGGAGCTGCTGCTCGCGCAGGCGGCATCAGGCCTGTTCGATGCGCTGCGCAACACCGCCGGCGTCAGCCGCGCGCAATTGAACGGATCGACCTACGACAATGTCGTGGTGCGCGGCATCCTGGTGGAAACGCGTACGAGCTTCAGGCTCAACGGTTCGCTTCCGACGATCAATCTCGTCGACTTGCCGCTGGAGAACAAGGACCGGGTGGAAGTGCTGAAGGGAGTCGGGGCGCTTTACTACGGTTACGCGCCGCCGTCCGGCATCGTCAATCTGGTCACCAAGCGACCCACGTCCGACGTGACGACCTTTACCGGCAGCGTGACCGATCATGGGGCTGTCTATGCGGCGGCGGATGTCTCGCGCCGGGTTACGGACCGGTTCGGCATCCGCTTCAACGGCGCTGCCGGCATCCTCGACACCGGCGTCGATCGCGTGAACGGCGACCGCTACGTCGCGGCCGTTGCAGCAGACTGGGCGATCAGCAATGCGATCACCGCGCGGCTCGACGTGGAACATGTCGCCAAGGACATCACCGAAACCGCCGCGATCGCGGTGCCCGCCGCCGGGTCCGCGCTGGTGCCGCCGGCAGTGCCAGGGCGAGTCACGCTGCCGCCGATCCCCGATCCGACGCTCAATCTAGGGGGGCGGAACCTGCGCTACGTCGCGCAGGCCACGGACATCCTCGGCCGGGTCGACGTGCGGCTGTCGTCGCAATTCGCATTGACGGTCGAGGGCGGGCAAGCCGTCACGGTGCGCGATCGTGAGTTCAGCCAGATCGAGAATGTCGACTTCCGGGTTGGCTCCGCCAGCTACGGTCGCGGCACGCTGCGCATCGGGCGGGTCGTCGGTCAGCATTTCCGCAACCGGATCGCGCGCGCCGAACTGGCCGGAGCGTTCGCCACGGGACCGTTCACGCATCACCTGATCGTCGGCGCGAACAGCCAGTGGCGCTCGCAGAACGGCCGCAACGCGACCGGCCTGACCGCCGCGCAGGACTATTTCGACCCGATCGATATCGCCGTGCCGGATGCAACGACCTTCACCACGGCACCACTGCGCGTCCGTGACGTCGGCGCCTATGTCACCGATCGGGTGGAGGTCGGCCCGGTACAGTTGCTGGGCGGTGTGCGGTATAGCGACTATCGCAGCCGCGCGACATCTGCCGCCGGCGTCCGCAGCGGCTTCTCGCTCGCGCGCTGGACCCCATCGGTCGGACTGATCGTCAAACCGGTCCGGTCGCTGAGCCTGTATGCGACTTATCTGGAGGGACTTGAAGAAGGCGGCACCGCACCATTGTCCGCCGTGAACGCGACGGAGGCGCTTTCCCCCGCCGTGTCCCGCCAATATGAAGGCGGCATCAAGGGCGAGGTGCTCGCCGGTGTCACATTCCAGCTTGCCGGCTTCCAGATCACCCGCCCGTTCGCCTTCCTCAATCCCCGCGACAACCGCTTCAAGCTGGCAGGACGCTCGCGTTATCGCGGGATCGAAGGATCGTTCACGGGCGAGGTAACGCCCGCCCTCTCGCTCTACGCATCCGGCCAGTATCTGGACGCCGAGGTATTGAACGCCACCCCCGAAACCCTGATTGGGCTGCGTCCCGAGAATACCCCCGAGTGGACCGGTAGCGTATTCGCTGAATATCGACCGCCCATGTTGCGGGGCTTCGCCCTGGGTGGTGGCGCCTTCCATGTCGGACGGCGCGCCGTTAATGCGTTGAACGAGGGCTTCGTCGGAGCCTACACGACGTTTTCCGCGTCGATCCGCTACACCGTCGACGCCGCCGGCAAGAACGTGACGTTTCAGCTGAATGCCGACAATTTGACGAACGAGCGTTACTGGAGCGCGGCAGGCAACAACCTCTTGGGAGTGGGCCTTCCACGCCAGGTCAAGCTGACGACGCGCCTGTCGCTCTGACCGGACCGACAGGCTGGCGTTGCCTCCTTCCCAAGGGGCGTGCGACGACGATCGACTGCACCGGCGAGTGCCCGCGCCGACTGTACCGGCCTTGCAGGTCGTTGCGTGCTCCCGGCCGGAACGCCACATCGGGCTGTACGAAGATCCGCTCGCTCTCGATCGGTCGATACAGTGATCGTTATCCTGATACTCGCCCGCGATCCGCGCCGTTTAGCAGCAGGGTCGGCTACCCGCCTCCTATGCGCTGACGGGCGAAGCGGCGATGGCGAGCACCACGAGGAGACGTCCGGCGCGAACGGGATGCATCATTTCGCCTCCAGCGTCTCGAGATAGTTCTCATGGTCCTGCGCGGTCCCGATGAAGCGCTTCATCCGGGCAAGCCGGCCAGGCGGAAGCGCGGCTTCCGCTTTGGCAAGCTGTTCCGCGATCCGGTGCGCGTTGAAGTCGGGCACGCCCGCCCGCATCAGGTTTTCCGGACGCCGAATGGAATCGCCGCTGCACAGCAGCAGCATCCAGCCGTGCGCGCCGCGCTCGAACAGCGCCCGTCCGCCGAAATCGCCCTGCGTCCAGTCGGCGATGCCGTGATCGCCGCTGATCACGATCGGGCCGGTGTCGATCGGAAACCGAGGGCTGCCGAAATGAGCCTCGGTTCCCTCGCGGATGCGGGCTTCATCCAGCACGATGTTCGGAATGCCGCAGCCGGCGAGCGCAAGAACGCCCGCCAGCAGCACCAGCTTATGCATGGATCAATTGCCTGAGCCGGTCGACCGCCTGATCCTCGGGCTCCTTGGCGTCCATCGTGTCGGCGAACTGCCCGGTGCGGTCGAACAGCAGGATGCGGGCGGTATGGTCGATCGTATAGTCGCCATTGGGCAGCGGCACCCGCTCGACATAGATCCTGAACGCCTTCTCCATCCGCTTGAGCTCGGCGGGATCACCGGTCAGGCCGATCACCGGCGCCTCGAACATCGTGAGGAAGCTGGCGATGTCCTCGCGCTTGTCGTGTTCCGGATCTACCGACACGAAGACGACGTTCATCTTGCCGGCATCCGCCCCCAAGCGCTTGTGCAGCAATGCCATGCGCGCCATCGTGGTCGGGCAAACGTCAGGACACCGGGTGAACCCGAAAAATATCGCGTAGGGCTTGCCCTTCAGCGTGTCGTTCGTGACCGTCCGGCCGTTGGTGTCGATCAGCCGGAACGGTCCGCCGGGCGCATCCTGCCGTGCAGCGCCCGAGCCGTTGCCTGTGCCGTCGGGTTCACGCGAGCATCCCGCGACACCGCTCATCAACGTGATGGTCAGCGCCGCCGCCACGACGGCGCCGCGCACCGATCGGTGTGTGCGATGATCGACCATCAGCGCTGCCCTCCACGCTGGTTCCCCGGCGCGGCGTCACCGGCGCCGCCAACGGCGAACTGCACCCTGACCAGCCCCGCACGCGCAAAGCGCAAGGTCGCCGGCACGCGCTCCCCTGCCTTCAGCGGCGCCTTGAGCCCGATAAGCATGATATGATCGCCACCGGGCGCCAGCGTCGCCTCGCCGCCGGCGGGAAGCACGATGCCGTCCGGCAATGGGCGCATCCGCATCACGCCGTCCTCCAGCGTCATGGTGTGGATCTCGACGCGTTCGGCGCGCGGCGACGCGGCGGAGAGCAGACGGTCGGGTTGCGATCCCGTGTTGCGCACCGTCAGGAAACCGGCTCCGACCGCGGCGCGCGGCGCGGTCGCCCGCGACCACGGTTGAGAGACGGTGACGCTGCCCTTGCGCACGTTTTCTGCGAACGCGGGAGCAGCAAGCGTGGCGATGAGCGCCAGCGCGATACGATAGGTCATGCGATATCCTCGAAACAGGGAGCGTAGGTCAGCGCTGGCGCGCTGCGGCGCGGTGATCCGAAGCGGCATTCAGTCGGACGACTTGCTCCGGGCCATCATGCGATGGCCGATGTGGGCAATGCTTCCGAACGCGAAGGCGCTCCTGCGCATGGCTCAACCGGAAGACCGTGGCGCGGCGGCAAGCCTGCCGCCTTCAACGCGATCGATAGAACGGAAGAGCTGTTTGCGTGTCCGGAGGACCGCAACTGGCAGCAGGAGATCAGCCGGTGTCCCGGACAACCGTCAGTTCGTCAGCGGTGGTCCACGCAAGGGCGGGCGAAGATACGAAGCAGGCTGCGGTACGAAACCGGGCCCGCCGCGCAACGCCATCGCCGCGACGATCGCAAGCGCGATCGTGAGCAAGACAATGTCGACCGCTCCGATGACCTGCGCGGCCAGACCGGCGAACGCGCACGGCATCTCGGCCCTGCCGTGATCCTTGCCGCCGCCGTGATCGGCCACCGCGCCGTGCATCATGGCCATGTCGCCGTCCATACCGGGCATCGCCATCGCACCCGCCTGTGGCGCCAGCCCCGAGCAGACAGCGATGCCGATCCTGCCATGATCGTCGACGATCATATAGCCGGACGGCACCAGCAGCTTCAGCAGCAGTGCGCCTGCGCAGAGCAGCAGCGCGATACGACGTTGCGTCAGAAGGTGCCGAAAGACCGTCACGCTCGCCTGGTTACCCCCGCCCCCTGCCGATGTCACCTGGACATTATGCCTCAGCGTGGCGTGGCGTGGCGTGGCGTTCGGAGCACGTCTGCTGCGAGAACGACGCTGTCCACGGGCGATCGCGACGCCGCGCAACCGAATTGATCGACAGCGTCACGGTCGGTCACCGATCACGGTGCGCCGGACCCGCACGATCTACGTTGACGACCACGCGAGGAATGTGGCACTCGGCCGTCAGATCGCACGTGGGCCGACAAACGGAGCCTAGGGAGTGGTTAGATCAGCGCCAGGTCGTTGATACGCGGGTGTAGCTCAATGGTAGAGCAGAAGCTTCCCAAGCTTACGACGAGGGTTCGATTCCCTTCACCCGCTCCAGCAACGAACACAGGCTTCCGTTGGTCACAGGCCGCGCTCGGGTAGCGTCCCGAGCTGCTCGCACCTGGCGTTGATGAGCGGACCCGCCCGCCCAACAAACGCTGAGGTCATATACATGCCCTCTCCACGCGCACTTTCCGTCCACAGCCAACGCGTTTGTCGATCTGCGCTTTGCTTTTCCAGCAACCGGGCGGAAGGATCGGCGCCATGATGATGCGCCCTTCCGTCCTGATCGCCACGCTGCTGCTTTCCGTCAGCGCCGCGCAGGCCCAGACCGCTTCCGACGCGCGCGCCGCGCTTGCCCGGTTGGGCATCCCCGAAGGCAAGGTCGCGGTCACGCTCACCAAAGCCGCCGACGCACGCTACCGCGTACAGGTCGCGCGCGACCGCGTCGCCGTCACCGCCTCCTCGCCGGTCGCCGCCGTGCGCGGTGTCACCGCGCTGCTGGAGCGGCAAGGACTCTTCCACGCCTCCTGGGAGGGCGGCCGCGTGGGTGCGCTCAACGGGTTGCCGCCTGCCGACAGCGGGTGGGTGTCGTCGCCGTTCGCGTACCGGGCGTTCCTCAACACCTGCACCTATGGCTACACCACGCCGTGGTGGAACTGGTCACGCTGGGAACGCGAGATCGACCTGATGGCGGTGCACGGCGTGGACATGCCGCTGGCGATGGAGGGGCAGGAGTACATCTGGCGCGCCTTGTGGCGCGAGCAGGGTTTGAGCGACGCGCAGGTATCGCAGTTGTTCGCGGGCGCGCCCTTCCTGCCATGGGAGCGGATGGGCAACATGGCCGGTTATCGCGCGCCGCTATCGGGCAATTGGATCGAGAAGAAGCGCAATCTGCAAAAGCGCATTCTCGGGCGGATGCGTGCGCTTGGCATGACGCCGATCCTTCCCGCCTTCGCCGGCTACGTCCCCGAAGCATTCGCAAAGGCGCACCCGGAGGCACGCATCTACCGGATGCGGCAATGGGAGGGCTTCCCGGGCACTTACTGGCTCGATCCGTCCGATCCGCTGTTCGCGAAACTGGCCGCCCGGTTCCTGAAGCTCTACACCGCGGAATACGGCGCGGGCCGTTATTACCTCGCCGACGCGTTCAACGAGATGGTGCCGCCGATCGCCGACGACGGCAGCGACACCGCCGCCGCCAGCTATGGCGACAGTATCGCGAACACCGCCGCCACCCGCGCCGCGGCGCTGCCGAAAGCGGTGCGCGATGCGCGGCTGGCCGCCTACGGCAAGCGCCTGTTCACCGCGATCGCCGATGCGCAGCCGGGTGCGACATGGGTGATGCAGGGCTGGCTGTTCGGTGCCGACAAGACCTTCTGGACCCGCGACGCGATCGCCGCCTTCCTGCGCGACGTGCCCGACAAGCGGATGCTGATCCTCGATATCGGCAACGATCGCTATCCCGGGATCTGGAAACAGACCAACGGCTTCGACGGCAAGGACTGGATCTACGGCTACGTCCACAATTACGGCGGCAGCAACCCCGTCTATGGCGCGCCGGACTTCTACCGCACCGACATCGCGGCGTTGCTCGCCGATCCGGCTCGCGGGCAGGTGCGCGGGTTCGGGATGTTCCCGGAGGGTCTGCACAGCAACAGCCTGGTCTACGATTATGCCTTCGACGCGGCGTGGCCCGGCGCCGACATGGCGCTGTCGTCATGGCTGGAGCGCCATACCCGCGCCCGCTACGGCCGGAGCGACCTTGCGCTGGTCGCGGCGTGGCGCGACGTGGTCGCGGGCGTGTACGACGTCCGCTACTGGACGCCGCGCTGGTGGAACGAACGCGCAGGCGCCTATTTGTTCTTCAAGCGCCCCACCGCCGATGCGCCGGCCTTTCCCGCCGAGCCGGGCGACCGGGCGAGGGCGGTCGCGGGGATCCAGGCGCTGCTGAAGCTCGCCTCGCAGCACCGCGACAGCGCACTTTTCCGCTACGATCTCATCGATCTCGTCCGCCACGAAGCGAGCCTGTCGCTCGACGGTCACATCAAGGCGGCGGTCGCCGCCTATCAGCGTGGCGATGTGCCGGCCGGCGATCACGAAACCGCACGGATCAAGCGGTTGGCGGAGGCGATCGACCGCTTGATCGGCGGCCAGCAGGAAACGCTCGCCAGCTGGATCGCCGACGCGCGCGCCTACGGCGACACTCCCGCCGAGAAGCGCCGTTATGAGGAGGATGCCAAGGCGCAAGTCACCGTCTGGGGCGGCGCAGGACACCTCGGCGACTACGCCTCCAAGGCATGGGCCGGGATGTACGCCGGTTATTATCTGCCGCGCTGGACAATGTACCTCGCCCGGGCCCGCACCGCAGCGCTGGCGGGGCGCACGGTCGATGACGCCGCGTTCACCGTGCGCCTGCGCGACTGGGAAGAAAGATGGGTAAGCGACGGCCGCAGCCATCGCTCTGCGCCGCCCGCCGACGCGATCGGCGACGCGCGCGCGTTGATGACGGAGATCGCACGGCCATGACGACGCGCGCCACGCGGCCGGAGCGGTTCGCCTCGCTCGACATGTTTCGCGGCGCGACGATCTTCCTGATGATCGTCGTCAACACTGCCGGTGCGGGCGAGCCGTTCGCACAGCTCGTCCACGCGCCGTGGATCGGCTTCACACTCGCCGATCTCGTCTACCCGTCGTTCCTTTTCGCTGTCGGCAACGCGATGAGCTTCGCGTTGACCCGCCCGATGAGCGACGCCGCGTTCCTGCGCCGGCTGTTCAAGCGCGCGGCGCTGATCTTCCTCCTCGGCTTTCTGATGTACTGGTATCCGTTCGTCACGCACGAGCCGGACGGCAGCTGGGCGCTCAAGCCATTCGCCGAAACGCGCGTCACCGGCGTGCTGCAACGGATCGCGCTATGTTATCTGCTGGCCGGGCTGCTGGCGCGCTATCTGTCGCCCCGGTGGCTGGTTGCGGCGGCCGTCGCGTTGGTGGCAGGGCAATGGGTGATCCTGCTCGGACTGAGCCCGACCGGCGAGGCGTTCGGGCGCTACCGCAATGCGGGCACGTCGTTCGATCTGTGGCTGATCGGGCCGCAGCATCTCTACCGGAGGGATCACGGCTTCGATCCCGAGGGCTTGCTCGGCACCCTGCCCGCCACCGCCAACGTTATCGCAGGGTTCCTGGCCGGCGTGGCGATCCAGCGGTGGGGCAAGCACATGGCGACCGTCACGCGGATGACCACGATCGGTGTCGCACTGGTCGTCGCGGCGCTGCTGCTCGCGCCGGTGTTGCCGATTGCCAAGAAGCTGTGGACCGGCTCGTTCGTGCTGTTGACGGTCGGGATCGACATGATCCTGCTGGGCGGCGTGATCGGGCTGGTCGAGTTGAAGGGGATGCGCGCCGGGCGTGACTTCCTGCAGATGCTGGGGCGCAACCCCCTGGCGATCTATCTCTTCTCCGAGCTGCTGGTCGTCACGATGGAGTTGATCCATGTCCGCCCCGATGTCGGACTCTACAGCTGGATCGGAGAGACGTGGTTCCAGGCGTTCGCGCCGGGACCGGTCGGGTCGTTGCTGTGCGCGCTCGCCTATACGCTCCTGTGCTGCTGGTTCGGGCGCGCGCTGGACCGGCGCGGAATCATCCTGAAGGTCTGATCCTCACGCGCCCTGCTTGCGGTGCATGGCGATCGGCATGGCGGCACAGATCAGGCGCGGCGGGGCGACGCTCTGTGAGGCCTATCTCATTGTAATAGCAGCCTCTGTTGTAGCGCCGATAGCACTGGCGATTCCGAATGAAGCCGGTGTAACGTCGTCGTCGTCGCGGCAACGACGCTTGTTATCCGAACGGGCGTCGCTGCCGAAAAAGAGAATGTCGACGACAACGGAGGAGGGAATGGCCATGGATCGACGAAGGCGTGGACTGAGGAAGGCATTGTTCGGCTATTTGGGTGCGCTCGCATTGGCGGGCACGGCGATCGCGCTCCCCGCCCGTGCACAGGACGACCGGATGACCCCGATCGCCACCCCCGCGCAGCCGGCGGCGATCACGCTCGACACCGGCCCGCTGCCCGACGGGAAGAACCCGGAGGCGTGGCACCGGCAATATGGCAGCACCTTTACGCGCAACGTGACGATCGCCACGCTGACGCCGTTCCTGCCCGCCCCCGGCACCGCGACCGGCGCGGCGGTGGTGGTGGCGCCGGGCGGCGGGTTCCGCACGCTGTCGATGGAGAACGAGGGCTGGGACGTCGCCAAGGCGCTGGCCAAGCGCGGCGTGGCGGCATTCGTGCTGAAATACCGGTTGAACCAGACGCCCGCCGACATGCCCGGGTTCGAGAAATCGATGGCGGAGATCTTTTCGAGCGCCGCACCGCGCCCGCGCGTCGACCCCAATGCAATGACCGCGCGGCTGGGGCCGCAGATCGCCGATGCACGCGCGGCGTTCGCGCTGATCCGCAAGCGCGCTGCGGAATGGAAGGTCGACCCGGAGCGGGTGGGGATGATCGGTTTCTCGGCGGGCGCGATGCTGACGATGGCGACGACGCTGGCCGGTGAGGATGCGAAGCCGGCGTTCATCGCGAACATCTACGGCCCGCTCGGCGCCGTCGACGTCCCGGCCGACGCGCCGCCGCTGTTCATCGCGCTGGCGGCGGACGATCCATTCTTCGCCAACGATGGGATCGGCCTTGTCGACAAATGGCGCGCAGCGAAGCGGCCGGTGGAATTCCACCTGTACGAACAGGGCGGGCACGGTTTCGGCATGTACCAGAAGCCGACCACTACCACCGGCTGGTTCGATGCCTATGCACGGTGGCTGGCCATGCACGGATTATTGGCCGCGAAGAAATAAGGGCCTGCGAAATAGTAGCGCGTCGGGCGGGCCACGTGCCCTCCCGCCGCCAAGCGTTCAGAAAGCGCGGACTCGCGTTGCGAACCGGCCGGCGAGCGCTGCGATCACGGTGGCGGGGATCGCCAGCAGGCACAGGATCAGCAGGCCGGCGGCGAGCAGGGACCCCGTTCCGCCGTTGAACCACATGACCGGAAGTTGGGCGAACGTGACCAGCCCGCCGGCACGCCAGCCCTGCCTGCCGAGCCGATAGCCGCCGGCGGCGGCGAGCACGCAGGAAAACGGGTACCAAAGACGCCAATAGGCCTCGCCGTCCCACGGCTCGGCGACGCCGGCCGTTCGACAGACCAGGTGCCAGTACAATCCGCTGACGATCAACAGCGAGACGGCTTTCGTCGTTTGAAGCCTCATCGCCGCGTGATCGCACGTCCGGTCGGCGGTGCCAACGGTTCGGCGAAACGTCACTTGCGCCACTCCGCTCTTGCGTGATCGCGATGGTGGATACCTTCGGGAGAGGGAACGTGGCGCTCCCCCTCCCCTTCCCCGATCAGAAGCGGAAGCGGACGCCCAGCGAGTAATAACGGCCTTCCTCGCGGACATCGACGGGGTAACCGGCGTCGGCAGCGAAGTTGCGGAAGTTGCGCCACGGCTGCGCGAGGATGTTGCTGACGTCGGCCGTAAGGGTGATGTTCTCGACCGGCGTGTAGGACGCCGAGAAATCGAGCCGCGAGATCGGCATCACCGACACGCCCGCGAATTGCGCCTCACCGGGATTGCGGGTGAAGCTGTCGACGAAGCTGGAGCGGCGATTGTACGAGAGGCGCGCCGAGATCGGGCCCTTCTCGTAGAAGCCGGTGACGTTGTAGGTCCATTTCGACACGCCGGTAATCGGCACGACCGGCGCTTCCTCACCCAGCGTCGAAGGCAACCGGTTCGTGCCGTCGAGGTAGGTGACGTTCAGCTGCGTCCCGAACCCGCTGAGCAAGCCGGGCAGGAAATCGAAGAACGTCTGGAAGTTCGCCTCCGCGCCCTTGATGCGACCGGAGCCGGCGTTTTCAGGGCGCGACACCTGCAAGCGGCCGTAGGTCGGATCCTGCACGACGCTGGTGTAGGTGCTGATGAAACCGAACAGGTCGCGATAGAAGACCGAGGCCGTGATCGAGCCGGTCGGCGCGAAATACCATTCGAGCGTGGCGTCGAAGTTGTTCGAGGTCAGCGGCACCAGATCCGGGTTGCCGCCGCTGCCGTTGGCGTCGAACAGCGAGCCGGTGGCATTGTTGCGGGTGATGTTGAACGCCGGGTTCAGCTGCGAGAAGCTGGGACGCGTGCGCGTCTCGGTATAGCCCAGGCGACCTTGCAGCTTGTCGGTAAACTTCAGCCGCATCCCGAACGAGGGCAGTACGTCGACGTAATTCTGGCGATTGTCCTGCGGCACGAACGAGATCACGCCGTCGGTCGCCAGTCGCGTGACGCCCGAATAGGTGCCGTCGTTGTTGACGACGCGCACCCCGGCGGTGCCGTCGATCTCGACGCCTGCGACGGTGAAGTCGTAATGGCCCATCAGATAGGCCGCGTAGGTGCTTTCCTGCGCGCGGAAGCCGCCATCGGGCCGCAGCGCGATCTCCTCCTGCGCAAAGCGCGCTACGTTGTCGCGGAGATCGAGATTGGTCGGATCACGCGCGATCAGTCGCGGGCCGACCGAGTACGTGAGCGCACGCAGCGCATCGAAGTTCGATCGGATCGCCGAGCGGCTGGGCATCAGCCAATTGCGGAACTGCGCGGCAGGCTGGCGGAAGCCGTCCTGCACTGTCTCGAGCTGCCCGGTCGGCAGGCTGGCGAGCGGGATGCCGAGCGCGTCGGTGGCCAGGTAACGATCGCCCTGTTCCAGCCGCGCGGTGCGCGAGACCCAGCGCAAGCCGAAGTCGAGCCGCTGGAGGAACGGCAGGTCGGTGTCGAGTTGCACGTCGCCGCGCCATTGATGGCCGCCGCCGGTGGCGTGGTAACGCTTCTGGTAGAAACCGCGCCAGATGTAATTGTCCGGGTTCGTCGCGTCGAAGCCGGGAAAGCTGAACGACGCGCCCCCATCGCGATCGAACTCCACGTTGGTGGTCGGAGACGAGGCGAAGCGCGAGTCCAGACTGTATTCGAGCTGCGAATAGGTGCTGTAGGTATAGGCGTAGTCGCTGCTGATCCGCGCGCGATCGCCCTTCCAGACGAAGCCGATCGCGCCCTGATAGGTGTCGGTACGATCGTTGAAGGTCGAACGAAACATCTGCGGCGCAAGGCCGCCGCTTTTCGTCATGCTGACCACCTTGCGCGGATCGCTCGGGTCGAGGACGACGTTGCTGAGCGTTGGGCGCGTGCCGGTCTGGCCGGGCAGTGCGAGCGTGGCGTCGGTCAGCAACGCGGTGAAGTTCTCGTTCGACTGCTCGCCACGATACGCCTGCCACAGGCCGTCGGCGTAGATCTCCAGTCGATCATTGGGTCGCCATTGCAGGCTGCCATTGACCGACGGGCGCGTGCGCGTGCCGGTGGCGAAGTAGTTGCCGACCGAATTGGGAAAGCGGAAGTCGGTCCCCACGCCCGGCGTGGCCACCGCCAGATCGTCGGTGGCGTTGCCCGCGTCGCCAGCCGCGGTACGCGTTCCCTGGTCGTTGAAGCGCACGGCGTTGCGGTAGCGCGTGCGGGTGATCGCGAAGTTCACCAGCGCACCGATCTCGCCGATGCCGGTATCCCAGCGATCGGTGATCAGGATGTTGCCGACGGGGTCGAGCTTGCCGGACTGGTCGTTGTAATTTCCACGGATCCCGCCGGCGATCTCGAAGCCCTTGAAATCGAACGGGCGGCGCGAGCGGACGTTGACGAGCCCCGCCAGCCCCGGCTCGATCAGGTCGGCGGTGCCGGACTTGTAGACCTCCAGTGCGGCAAGCGCACCCGCGGGGAAATCCTGCAACGCGACGCCGCGGTTCTCGGCGGTGAAGATCTCGCGGCCGTTGAAGGTGGTGGTGATGTCGGGCAGGCCGCGGATCAGCACGCCATTGGCTTCGTCGTTCGAGCGGTTGACCTGCACGCCGGTGACGCGGGCGAGCGCTTCGGACGCATTGTTGTCGGGCAGCTTGCCGATGTCCTCGGCGACGACTGCGTCGAGGATCGAGCTGGAATTCCGCTTCAGCTCCTGTGCCGAACGCAGGCTGGCCCGCACGCCGGTGACGACGATGTCGTCGGCGGCAGGGCCGGCGGCAGCGGGTGCCTGAACAGGAGCTTCCGCCGAAACCGGCGCAGCAGCCGGCGTGACCGCGGCCTGTCCCATCGCCACCCCCGGCATGACCGCGGTACCGGTCAAAAGAACTGTCCGCAAAAGGACCGCCCTGGTGGCTTTCACTGCATCTCTCCCGCTGAACGGCCTCAAATTCGGCCTTAATTAATCAGACATAATGGCAGTGTCATATAATCGTCAATATGAGGGACGCGCATCCTGCGTTCCTGCTGTAAGGTATTGCGACTCTAATCGGGCCAGTTACGCCGATGAGCTGCGACGAACGCAAGGTCAGACCGCCAAGATTTGTCCTACAAGCTGTTTGACGCCGCGATCCGGAGACGGCACACGGCCCTGCCGTGGATCCACGACCCGCGTCTCGCTTCTGGCGAAATTTGCGGACGGCGTTGCGCGCGTTCGACGGCCGTACGCTCCTCAAGGTCTACACCGCTGCACGCCTTCTCTCGTGGATGAGGACGCCACCGACGCGGCGCACCGGGCCGTCGTGTCCGGGTCGGGTGCCGGAACGGCCATCGCGCCGATCGAAATGCTGACGCGTGGGGGTAGACGCCGCTTACGCATCGGAGCGTCCAGCCGATCGGTACGCGAAGGAGCGACGATCTTAGGCGGCCGGGAGAATGTTCGAGCTACGCTCTCGAAGTGGCTGCCACAGCGCCGACGTGCCCTCGCTTCAGTGACACGTTATCAGTTCGGGCTCGCGTTGTTCTTCGTGCGCGATACGGGGAGCTTGCGTACCGACAAAGCATGACGGCCGGTCGCTCCACGCCCGATCCTGGGCGTGCGCGACGCCGGACGGGAGATGAAGCGCCCGGCCAGCGCGAGATAGCCCTCCGCCATCTTGCGCAGAAACGCGCCATCGCCACACGCATCGACCCGCCGCGCCAACCCCGCGTGGCGCTCTGCCTGCGCACACAGATGAATCCTGTCCGGTCCCACCACCCGGCAGCGCGCCGGTGCGCAGACCTTTCAAGGATCGCCGATCCGTGTCAGCCACGCTCCGTTGCGCGGCGGCGATACTGGCGGCGCCCCCCCGCGCACCGGCGGCGCCGGCGACTGTCCCCGCCTCCGTCGCCTTCCTACGCCGCACGCTTGCCGCCCGCCGAGGGAACGCGGTTCACAGGCTGACGGAGACGGGGATGGCGATGTGACAGCGAACGCCATCGCCCCCGATCGCATAGGAGGTGCGCGCGCCGAGCTGGTATGGAAGCGCGTGCTCGATCAGTTCGCGGCCCTGCCCCGAGCCGGCCGGCGTCGTGCCCGCTGCCGGCATCGCCACGCCGCTTTCACGCCAGTCGATATGCAGCCACGGCTCGGAATCGTCGTCACGTTCCAGCCGCCAGTCGATCGAGAGTTGTGCGCCGCATTGGCCCAATGCGCCGTATTTGACCGCGTTGGTCGCCAGCTCGTGAAGGGCCATCGCAAGGGTCTGGACGGTCGACGAGCGCAACCGCACGCCGCGTGGACCGCTGCGCGTTACGTGCGCAGCCGTGCTGCCGAGTGCGGCAAGCTCGGCGTCGAGCAGCGCGTCGAAGGTTACGCGCTCGCAGTCGTTCAGTTGCGACAGCAAGCCCTGCGCGCGCGCCAGGGCCTGCAACCGGTCGCCGAGCCGACGGCGAAGATCGGGCAGGTCGCTGGCGGCGCGAACTCCTTGCTCCACCAGCGACTGGATGACGCCGAGCAGGTTGCGGGTGCGATGCTGGAGCTCGGCGATCAGCACCTGCTGCCGCTCCTGCCATTCGCGGCGCGTGGTGACGTCGATCATCGCACCGGTCATGCGCACCGGTTGCCCGGCGTCGTCGTAGAAGAAGCGCCCACGCGCGGCGTGCCAGTGCCGCGAGCCGTCCGGGTGCACGACACGGAATTCCTGCGCATACGGTGTGCGATCGACCAGCGCAGCCTCGATCATCGCATCGGTACGCGCGCGATCATCGGGGTGGATGCGCTCCCGCCACGCAGCGTAGCTAGGCGTCACCGCGTCGACCCGGAGACCCTGAAGCAGGAAATGCTGGTCCGACCAATGTACCTCGTCGGTAAGGACGTTCCAGTCCCACAGGCCGACGCCGCCGACCTCGACCGCGCTGCGCAAGCGTTCCTCGCTACGCTCCAGCGCCTCGCGCGCAACGCGCGAGGAGGTGATATCCTCGGTGATGCCGCCGATCAACGCGACCTGCCCATCGGCGTCGCGGATCGGGAATTCGGTGGTGCGTAGCCAGCGCGTCTCGCCATCGGAGACGCGGCGGATGCGATAGTCGACGGTGGCGTGCTCGCCGCCGCGTAGCCGCGCCACCGCGCGCTCCACGGTGTCGCGATCTTCCGGCAGCACCAGGTCGAGCCACCGGCGGTAATGATCGCCCGACAATGCCTCGCGGCGCGCGAGACCGTGGATGATACGGAAGGCGGGCGTAAGATAGCGCCAGCGCAGCGTTGCGGCTTCGCGGACCCACAGCGCGTTCTGCGAGGCGTCGCCGAACTGGCGCAGCAATTGGTCGCGCGCGAGCACGCTCGCCTGCGCGAGGCGCTGCTCGGTCACGTCGAAGACCACGCCGTGAATCACCGAGCCATTGGGCGCGTCGACCCGCCCGCGCCAGCGCAGCCAGCGCCCTGCGCCGGGGCCGCCGGCGAATTCCATCTCGCCGTCGAATTCCTCGCCCGCGACGAACGTGCGCTCGATGAAGCGCAGCGCCGCCTTTTGCCAGTGCGGCGTCAACTGCGCGACGAAGTGTGCGTGCGGCACGGGATCGTCGCTGGGCGGCAGGCCGAGCAGCGCGAAGTAGCGCGCATCGCCGCGCAATTCGCGCGTCGCGATATCGTAGCGCCACGCCGCCATGCCACCGCCGTCGAGCGCGATCCGCCGCAGTTCCTCGCTGCGGCGCACCGCTTCGTCGGCGGTGCGGCGGGCGGTGACGTCGATCCCGGAACCGAACCATTCGATGACGGTGCCGTCCGCCGCCAGGATCGGGACTGCGCGCGACAGCACCCAGCCGACCGTCCCGTCCGCACGCCAGACACGATGCTCGCAATCGAAGACGTGCGGACCGGCGCGCGCCGCCGCGACCGCGGCGCGCACCGCCTCGCGGTCCTCGGGCGGGACGAAGCGCACCAGCCAGTCGTCGACCGGTTCGTCGATATCAGCCAGCATCGTGCGGCCGTTGAGCAGCATGAGCCGGCCCCAGTCGGCACTCATGCGATAAAGCATGTGGCTGCCGGTTTCGATCAGGGCGCGCAGCCGTGCCTCGCTCTCGCGCAGCCGCGCCGCGGCGCGCGCGTGCTCGGTCACCTCCACCAGGGTCTGCAACGCCCCCGCCACGACACCCGTCGGATCGCGGACCGGTGACCACGCGATGTCGAAGATGCGCGGTTCGAACCGACCGTCGGCGTCGCGCACCGCCACCTCCAGCCCGTGAAGCGACAGCGATGCGCCGCCGCGCACCGCGGCAAGCCGCTGCCGCAATGCATCGCTGAGAATGTCCGACCAGCCTTGCAGCGCCGGCAATCCGAGCAGTGCGGGGTGCCGGTCACGCGCGATCGCGATATAGGCGTCGTTGTAGATCAGCGACAGCGCGTCGCCCCACAGCAGCACGGCCGGACCGGGCATCGCCAGCATCGTCTCGACCGTCGAGAGCAGCTCGCCTGGCCAATCCGCGAGCGCACCGAGCGAGGTGGCCGCCCAGTCGAATTCGCGGATCCGCAGCGCCATCTCGCCGTCGCCGAAGGGTCGCATCATGGCGGCGTGCCTCGTTAGCCGCGCACGACCCGGCGATGGGCGCGCGCGATCATTGAACCTCGTCAACGTAGCCCGTTCGAGCGCCGCGCGCGATACCGGGGCGGGTACGGATCGAATAACAGGTGACATTTAGTGAAATGGCGGCGCGCGAAGTCGTATCGCGCGATAAAAATCGTCCCGTCTCTACGCCCCTTTCCCTCGCGGCTGGTAATCCATCCATGCGCGGCAAGCACCAGCGCGGCGTTACCGGGAGCAAGCGCAGACGCGGACGCGAAAGGGCGAGATGATGTCGCCCATTCGAAGCCGGATCGCCCGACCGGGCGCGTGCAAGCCAGTCGCCCGCGGCCTGGCCAGCTCGCCAACGACGGGCAGGACCGGGAGCCTCACCTGCGCTTCATCTTGCGCGTTGCGGGCCGATGTATCGCCTCACCACACTCGCAACGATGGGCCACCTCAACGGGCGAGCGCCCCGCCCGTCACGGCGCCTTTCGCACCGGAACGACCGGCAGCAGTACAGCGCTCGCCTGATTGCCGCCGCGCTCGATCGTGACCGTCGCCTTCCTATAGTCGGCGGGCTTCGCGAAGAAGATGTTCTTCACATAGGTCTGCGGATTGCGATCGTAGAGCGGAAACAGGCTCGACTGAACCTGCACCATCAGGCGGTGCCCGGGCTGGAAGACGTGGTTCACCGTCGGCAGGCGGAAGCGATAACGCTGGACCTTGCCGGCAGGAATCGCGCTCGGCTTCTCGAAGCTGTCGCGGTAACGGCCGCGGAAAATGTCGAGGCTGATCGGCAATTGATAGCCGCCCATCTTCGGATCGGTCGCATTGCCAGCCGGGAAGACGTCGATCACCTTCACGACGAAATCGCCATCGGTGCCGGTCGTCGCCGCATAGAGGTCGGCGATCGGCGCGCCCGACACGCGCATCGACTGCGTCAGCACGGGGGTGGTGTAGGTCATCACGTCGGGGCGGCCATCGGCGTGGCGCTGATCGCTGACCAGCCAGTCGCCCCAGCGACCGTCGTTGAAGTTCACCGGGCGGGGCAGATGCGGGACGGGCTTCGCCGGATCGGCGACATAGGCGTCGCCGCCGGATGCGCCCTTCGTCGCGGACAACCCGCCGTCCGCCTGCAGGTACATCGGGGTTAGCGGCGCGGCGCAGCCCTGCGCGCAGGCCAGCGGCCAGTCGGCGAAGCGATCCCAGTGGTTCTCGCCGGTGTTGTAGATGGCGGCCGCGGGCAGGTTGGCGGCCGGTCCATCCTTCAGATACTGGTCGAACAGCGGCAGCACCATCTGCTCGCGGAATTGCGCGGCCGTATCGCCGTTCCACTGGAACGGGCCGAGGCTGCGCCCCTCGCGGTTGACCTGGCTGTGGCGCCATGGCCCCATGACGAGGAAGTTGTTGCCGATCTTGCCGGCCGCCTTCAGCGCTTCCCAGCTGGTGATCGCACCGTACATGTCCTCCTGATCCCACAGCCCCTGCTCCCAGATCGTGGGCACGTTCGAGGGGTTGGCGACGATCAAGCGGTCCAGCGCCTGCCCCTGCCAGAAGACGTCATAGCCCGGGTGCTGCGACATGCGCGTCCAGTAGGGAAGCTGGTCGTAGCCTGACTTCTTCGCCCAGTCGCCTGCCGAACCGACCGCACGAAAATTGTCGTAATCGTCCCAGCCGCCGGTCGGGGGCACGGTGCCGCCGCCCTTGTAGCCGGTCTGCCCGCCCAGCCAGGCGATGTTGGCGAGCCGGAATGCGCCGTAGTGGAACCAGTCGTCGCCCATCCAGCCATCGATCATCGGGCTTTCGGGCGCGGCGACCTTCAGCGCCGGGTGTGGGTGGAGCAGCGCCATGACCACGGTGAAGCCTTCGTAGCTCGACCCGATCATCCCGACGCGGCCATTCGACTGCGGCAGGTTCGCCTTGTCTACCAGCCAGTCGATCGTGTCGTAGGCATCGGTGGTGTGGTCGACCTTCGTCGGATTGAGCGGGCCGATGACCGGACGCGTGACGACGTAATCGCCCTCCGACCCGTATTTGCCGCGGATGTCCTGGTAGACGCGGATGTAGCCGCCGCGGACGAATATCTCGTCCGCGAGCGGAAGCGCGTCGAGCATCGACGGGCTGTCGGACCGGTTCGCACGGGTGGAGGCATCGTAGGGCGTCCGCGTCAGGACGATCGGTGCATTGGTGGCATTCCGCGGCATGACGATGACGGTGTGCAGCTTCACCCCGTCGCGCATCGGGATCATCACCTCGCGCCTGATATAATCGTTCGCGGCGGTCGGCAGCACGAACTTCGCCGGGATGTCCCCGGTCGCGGGCGGCTGCTGCGGCGCAGCCTGCGGCCCTTGCGCCGCGATGGTGGCCAGGGCGATCAGCGGCAGCAGCAAGGCGGAACGGCGCATCGGTAAACTCCGGCAGGATGATTGTCCTGTCTGTGCGGCAGGACCGGAGCGACCGCAAGCGGTGCCGCAGAAGTGCTGGAGTGCGCCTTCGCTCGGTGAACGCCGGATGACGAACGCATTCAGGAGACACTCAACCGGCCCGCGCTAATCCGGGATCGTCGCGGTCGTCCCGGTCGTGGCGGTGACGCGTAGGGGAGCAGTAACATGCTGAGCAAGATGTCGTTTGGGCTTGGATCGGTGGCGCTGGCGATGGTCGCGCTGACGCCGGTCGCAGCGCAGGCACAACGCTACGATGACCGCGCCTATTACGAGCGCGAGTATCGCAACTACGACGACGACGGCTATCGCGACCACCGGGGCGCCTATCGCGAAGCGTATCGCGACGGCTGGAACGGCGAGCCGCGCTACGCCGAATATGATCGCGGGGGATACGATCGGCGTGGCTACGATCGTGGCGGTTACGATCGCGACGGTGGCGATTACCGCGGCGGCAACCGCAACGGCTATCGTAATCGCGGCTGCCAGAGCGGCACGACCGGTACGGTAATCGGCGCGATCGCGGGCGGATTGCTGGGCCGCTCGATCGACGGGCGCGGCGACCGGACGCTGGGTACGGTGCTTGGCGCAGGGGTCGGCGCCCTTGCCGGCAATGCGGTCGAGCGCTCCGACAACCCGCGCCGCTGCCAGCGCTGACCTTCACCATCCCGGCGCAATCGCGGCCGCCGCATCGCGCCGGGGCATATCACTGTTGCAGCCGGTCGGAGAACCGACCAGGCCATCGCAGCGGAAGTGGGCGGTGATCGCCGTACGCCGAACTCGCCCTTGATCGAAAACCGGTCGGTTATGCCGCAGCGCGGTATCAAGCACGTAGCGGTCGCGCGACAAATCGGCCATGGCTCCTCGCGTTACGTCGAAGAGGAAGATCGTGGCGCGTCCAGCGGTTCTCAACACCCTTAGTCTCGCGATCGCCAGCGGGCTGAACTTCGTGTCGCTGCTCTTGTGGGTCCGGCTGCTGCCGGCTGACGAGTTCGGCCGCTACACGCTTATCATCAGCACCGCGCTGCTGATCAACGCGATCATGTTCGAATGGGCGCGGATCGTCGGCGCGCGGACGCTGTATTCGGCGACCGACCCGACCCGCATCGATCCGGGGCGCGCCGACGCGCTCTTCACGATCGTCTCGACGTTCATCCTCGCGCTGGGCGTGACCACCGCGGTGCTCTTCGTCTCCGGCAGGATGATCTTCGGGTTGGCTCCAGGCTGGCTCTGGGTGCTGTTCCTGTTCGTCTTCAGCGAAGTGACGCTGACGATGCTCAACATCGTCAGCCGCGCGCGCGGTGCCGCGTGGCACACGTTCGGCGTGATCGTAACGCGCTCGGCGCTCTCGCTTGCGATCGGCGCGGTGCTGGTTCTGGTATACCATCAGGGGCTGACCGGCGTCCTGCTCGGGCTCGTGATCGGACAGGGGATCGCGGTCGTGGGCGGGATCGTCAGCGACGGCGTGTGGCGCCGGCTGCGGCTGCGCGGGAACGTGGAGGAGCGGCGGATCATGGGCGAGATGCTGACGCTCGGCGCGCCTCTGATGCTCAGCTCGGGCCTGTCGTATGGTGTCGGGGTGCTCGACCGCTACCAGATCGAGCATATCCTCGGCACGTCGAGCGTCGCTTATTATGCCGCTCCCGCCGACCTGTTGCAGAAGACGCTCGGCTTCGCGATGCTGGCCGTCAACATCACGATGTATCCGGCGATGGTGCGGGCCTATGAGGACGAGGGCCCGGCGCAGGCACGCGTGCTTCTGGAGGGCAACGCGATCCTGTATCTGGCGATGTGCCTGCCGGTCGTCATCGCCGCGACCGTCCTTGCCGGGCCGATCAGCCACCTCCTGCTCGGCGGGGCGCTGGCGGATCGCAGCGCCCCGCTGCTGCCGCTCGTGACGGCCGCCGCGTTGCTGCGCCTGCTGACGATCTATCACCTGCAGATCGCCTTCCAATTGACGCGACACATGCGGCTGTTGATGATCGCGCCGGCACTGGCCATCGGAACGTTCGTTCTGCTGGGACCACTGGCGCTGCATCGCTACGGCCTGCTCGGCATCGCTGGCGTGTCGCTGTTGGCGCAGATGCTGGGCTATACCGTCAGCGCGACGCTGGCGCGGCGGGTGTTCGGCATTCGTCTGGCAAGTCGCGACGCCGGCAAGGTGTTGCTCGCCGGCGCAGCCATGGGTGCGGCGTTGGTGCCGTTCGCCGGGGCAAGCGGCGTTATGATGACGCTGGCGGCTTTGGCGGCGGGCGGCATCGTCTACGTCGGCGCGATCCTGCTGCTGCGACTTGATCAGGTGCGAACAATCCGCGCGAAGTTCGCCCGCACCTGATGGGCCATCAGACCGCGATCGGAAGTGGCAACGGCTGATCGTCGCGCGCATCCACGCGCGCGGCCGCTTCCTTCCACCAGTCACCGAGCAGGCGATCGGCGGAAATCGGCGAGAAACGCCCGAATCCGGCTTCCGGCGCGAAGGTCATCTCGCCGAATTTCGGGCCAGTCGCCAGGTCGTAGAAGTCGATGCGGACGAAGGGAAAGCCAACCGAAAGTATTTCGGCCAGTTCGATCATCCTGGCAAGGTGGCGCGGCGGCGCGATCTCACCGACGATCTGCGGGTAGGAGAAGCCGAACGACTGACGCTGCCAAGCGCAATCATAGAACGACCGGCGGTGTTCGGTAAAGCGCCCCTCGTCTACCTGCACGATCTTGACTTCGCCGTTGAAGCAAAAAAACTTGTAGTCGTTCAGATTGTCGCCGATGATCGGCTCGATAAGCAGCAGCCGGTCGATCTCATTATACCACCATTCGTGCAGATAGCGGTGCCAGTCAGCGGCCAGCCACTTCTTGGACGTTTCGCGCAGCAACATCCATTCGGCCGCATCGTCGGTACGGACGAAGTGGTTCCAGCCCGACGAATGGTTCGCCTTCACGATGAAGGGGGTTGCGCATGGCGGTTGCTCAGGGAGCATAGTGCCGGTCCACAATGTCGGGATCACAACGTCACGCCCGACCCGCTCAGCCACCCATTCCTTCACGCGCACCTTGTCGGCAAGCAGCGGCATAAGCGGATCGCGCGCCGCCAGCTTGAGAGCATGCACGCGTTCGTTGAAGGTTTTCGGATTATCGAGGTCGGGCCATTGCCCCAGCGCCTTCAAGGACTGGACCTGCAGCGACTGTTTGGCGGGCAGCGTGTTGTACAGCAGGCGCATTGCCGCGCGTAGCGGGTTTGCCATCATTCCTCTCCAGCACGCTACCGCCGGACCCCGCCCGGCTCACTCACAGCGGCGCGCGCCGGGTAGACGGTCGGCCAGGGAGTGAAAACGTCCTTTTTCTACAGTTCCCGCCCATTTGTGCGAATTTGCCCCGATTAGGGACAATTAGCGCTGACCAAGGCCGCTATGCGCGCGCCCTTGGGGGAGCAACAGGCTCGCGTCGCCGTAGGAGTAGAAACGGTAGTCGTTCCCGATGGCATAGGCATAGGCCGCCTGCATCCGGTCGAGGCCCATCAAGGCCGATACCAGCATGAACAGCGTCGATCGCGGAAGGTGGAAGTTGGTCATCAGGCCGTCGATGCCGCGGAAGCGGTAGCCGGGGGTGATGAAGATTGCCGTATCGCCCTCGAACGGCTGGATCTCGCCAGCGGCGTCGGTCGCGCTTTCGATCAGGCGGAGCGAGGTGGTGCCGACCGCGATCACACGACCGCCGGCGGCGCGCACGGCGTTGAGGCGCCCGGCGGTTGCCGCGTCGATGCGGCCCCATTCGGCGTGCATTTGGTGGTCGGCAGTGTCCTCGGCCTTGACCGGCAGGAACGTGCCTGCGCCGACGTGGAGCGTCAGCGTCGCGTGCGCGATACCGGCGGCGTCCAGCGCGGCGAGCAGCGCGGGCGTGAAGTGCAACGCGGCGGTGGGGGCAGCGACCGCACCGGGTTCGGCGGCGAACATCGTCTGGTAATCGTCCGCATCGCGCGCGTCGGTGTCGCGCTTGCTGGCGATGTAGGGAGGCAGCGGCATCCGGCCGGCGCGCTCGAGCAGCAGTTCGACCGGCTCGTCGCCGGCAAACTCCAGCGCCCAGCTGCCGTCCTCGCCACGCTCCCGCGCGATGGCGGTGACGGCGTGGCCGAAGTCGATCGCGTCGCCGTCGCGCAGACGGCGGCCATTGCGGACGAACGCGCGCCAGCGGCGCGGCCCTTCGCGCTTGTGGAGCGTCGCGCCGATCCGCGCCGATCCGCGCGTACCCTCCAGCTGGGCGGGGATAACGCGGGTGTCGTTGAACACCAGCAGGTCGCCGGCGCGGAGTTGCGCCGGCAGATCGGCGACGATACGGTCCGCCAATCCTTCGGGCGTCACCACCAGCATCCGCGCCGCGTCACGCGGTACGGCGGGGCGCAGTGCGATCCGCTCCGGCGGGAGCGCGAAGTCGAACAGGTCGACGTGCATCAGCGGCGGGTGGCGGGCTTCTTCGCGACGGGCTTCGGCGCGGCCGTGGCCGGCGTCGTGCCGGGCAATGTCGGCAGCGTCGCTGGCAAGGTCGGCGCCGCTGCGGCGGGAAGCGGCTGGTACGCCGGTGGATTGTCCGAGGCGATATAGGCGTGGACGATCCGCGAGGGGTTCTGCGGCGGCTCGCCCTTTTCGATCGCGTCGACGTAGTTCATCCCGGTAAGGACGCGGCCGAAGACGGTGTACTTCTTGTCGAGCTGGAAGCGCGGTTGCAGCACGACGTAAAACTGGCTGTTCGCGCTGTCCTCCTTCTCGGCACGCGCGGCCGCGACCGCGCCGCGGACATGCGGCAGATAGTTGAATTCGGCCGGCAGATCCGGAAGCGTGCTGCCGCCGGTGCCGTCACCCTTGGGATCGCCGCCCTGCGCCATGAAGCCGTCGATGACGCGATGGAATACCAACCCATCGTAGAAATGCTGGCGCGTCAGCGTCTTGATCCGCTCCACCATTTTCGGCGCGACGTCGGGGCGCAGCGCGATCTCGACGCGGCCGCCGGTCGACAGGTCGATCAGCCAGATGTTGCCCTTGTCCGATAGGGGCGGGGCCGGCAGACGCTCCTGCGCGGCGCCGGGGACGGACACGATCGCGGCAAGCGCGGCGGCGATAAGGGCGAACGGGCGCATCGGGTCTTTCGGATCAGGTCGTCGGGTGTGGGCGGCGTTAGACCAGAAACGCGCTTGCGCCAAACTGAACGATGCATGGCGCGGACCGCGCCCGACTTCTCAGCCATTCCAACGTGGTCGAAGGCCCTGAGCCGAACGCAGGCCTCCGTACGAGCGACGAGCCGGACGAAAGCGGCATTGACGAAGGTCCGTCAGCTGCCGCGGCGGCCGTCGCGTTCGACGCGTGCGACCACATCGGCGCACACCGGAGCGCTGACGAACTTGCCGATATGGCCGCCGAAGATCGCGATCTCCTTTACCAGGCGCGAGGCGATCGGTTGCAGGCAGACGTCGGCCATCAGAAAGACCGTCTCGATCCGGTCGTTCAGCTGCTGGTTCATGCCCGCCATCTGATATTCGTACTCGAAGTCGGCGACGGCGCGCAGGCCGCGGACGATCATGCTTGCGCCCTCACGCTCCGCGAAGTCCATCAGCAGCGAATCGAATGAGACGACACGGATGTCGCCGCCGATGCCGACCACCTCGCGCTCCACCATCGCCATGCGTTCGGCCAGCGTGAACATCGGCGACTTGCCGGGATTGGTCGTGACGCCGACGACCAGCCGGTCGACCAGCTTCGCACCGCGCCGGATGATATCCATATGCCCCAGCGTGATTGGATCGAAGGTCCCGGGATAGACGCCGATACGCATGGGATTCGCCTTCAGGTCAGCCGCGGCGGTCGATAACGAAGCGCGCGATCGCGCGGAGCAGGTCGGCTTCGGGGCCATAGCTGCGCAAATGGTCGATCGCCTGATCGACCAGCATCTGCGACTGCTGCCGCGCGCGGTCGACGCCGAGCAGCGAGACGAACGTCTCCTTGCCCTGCTCGCCGTCCTTGCGCAGCTTCTTGCCGGCCAGTTGCTCGTCGCCCTCGACGTCGAGCAGGTCGTCGACGATCTGGAAGGCCAGCCCGAGGTCGTGCGCGTAACCGCGCAGATGGCGGCGACCCTCCGGCGGAACACGGCCCAGGATCGCCCCGCCCTCCACCGCCGCGCCGATCAGCGCACCGGTCTTCATCTGCTGAAGCCGGGTCACGGTATTGAGGTCGAAGCGGGTGCCGTCGGCCTTGAGGTCCATCGCCTGCCCGCCCGCCATGCCGGACGGACCGGACGCACGCGCGAGGTCGGCGATCAGTTCGGCGCGGACGAACGGGTCGGCGTGCGTCGCGGGATCGGCGAGCACCTCGAACGCGAGTGCGTGTAGGCAGTCGCCAGCGAGGATCGCCGTCGCCTCGTCGAACGCCTTGTGAACGGTGGCCTTGCCGTGGCGCAGATCGTCGTCGTCCATCGCCGGCAGATCGTCGTGGATCAACGAATAGACGTGGATCGCCTCGAGCGCCGTAGCAACCCGGCCCGCGGCATCGCGCGCGACGTCGAACAGCCGCGCGGTCGCGAACACCAGCAGCGGCCGCAGCCGCTTGCCGCCGCCGATCGTGGCGTGGCGCATGGCGCGATAAAGCTCGGCACGTGGATCGTTCGGCACCGGTAACAGCGCGTCGAAGCGGCGGTCCATCTCCGCCGACACTTCCTTGAGCGCCGCCTTGAGCTGCGGCGAGGCATTGGCGGCGATCGTCATCCCGCGGCGAACGGCTCGGTGCCGGTCGGCTTGCCGTCGGCTCCCGTACGGATCGCCTCGATACGCGCCTGCGCGGCGTCGAGACGGTCGGCGCAGCGCTGCCTGAGCACGCTGCCGCGCTCGTACAGGCGGATCGCCTCCTCCAGCGGGGTATCCCCGGATTCGAGCCGCGCGACGATCTCCTCGAGCTCGCGCAGACCAGCTTCGAAGGACAGCGTCTCGGTCGTATTCTCCATGCCGGGGCTATGCGCCGGTCAAGCGCGGCCGGTCAAGGCGATGCCGGCCATCCGGTGCGTCGTCCCGCATGCACTCCCGGATCGCCATTCGTCTTGACGATCGATGGCTTACGCGGCGCGGCGCTGCATCCCGCCGAGCAGGTCGCGTGCGGCGCGCTGGGCCGTGGCGATTTCGCGCGCGGTCATGTCCTCGGCGATTTCGGTACGTGCGGCGGCGGCGGCGTCGTTGCCGCGCGCGGCCGACAGATTGAACCACTTGTGCGCCTCGATCAGGTCGAGCGTGGCACCCGAGGTGCCGGTCGAATAGGCGACACCAAGGTCGTAGGCCGCGTCGGCATCGCCGCGGGTCGCTTCGTTGGTGCGGCGCGCGAGCAGCGCCATGTTGAATTCGGTTACCATCGGATCACCCCTCCATCCTTCAATGTAAAGAGAGGTTTGCACCGATTCGGCTCACCAAATGGTTAAAGCCCGAATCATCTAGATCGATCGCCGTGCGCGACGTGAGCGATCAAGCAGGATCGACCGAGAGGTTGTCGATCAGCCGCGTGTTGCCGATCCGCGCCGCGGCCAGCAACTGCCGTCGACGCCCCGGCGCGGGGTCGCTCTCCAGCGTCTCGGCATCGACGAGCGCGACGTAATCGACCTCGAAGCCCGCCGCCGACAGCATGGCGGTGGCATCCGCCAGCGCCTTGGCCGCTTCCGCGCCCGCCAGCAGCGCCCGCGCCGCGACGCCCAGGGCACGCGGCAACGCGACCGCCTTCTGCCGCTCCTCGGGCAGCAGATAGACGTTGCGGGACGACAGGGCGAGGCCGTCATCCTCGCGCTGCGTCGGCACGCCGGTGACCTCGATATCGAAATCGAGGTCGGCGACCATGCGGCGGATGACCGCCAGTTGCTGAAAATCTTTCTCGCCGAAAAAGGCGCGGGTAGGGCGAACCTGGTTGAACAGCTTCGCCACCACAGTGGCCACGCCATCGAAATGCCCGGGCCGCGCGGCACCGTCCCACCCCTCGCTCACGCCGGTCACCGAGACGTTGGTGGCGAAGTCGGCGGGATACATCTGATCGACCGGGGGCAGCCACAGCACGTCGCAGCCCGCATCGGTGAGCATGGCTATGTCGCTGATTTCCTTGCGCGGATACCGCGACAAATCCTCGTTCGCGCCGAATTGCCGCGGGTTCACGAAGATCGACGCGACGACGAGCGTGCCGGGGCGGCGCGCCGCCTCGACCAGCGCGACATGCCCGGCGTGGAGCGCGCCCATCGTCGGCACCAGCGCCACTTCTCGACCGCCGGCGCGTGCCGCGGCGAGCGCCGCGCGCAGGCCGGCGAGATCACGATACACTTCCACCCGTTACCCCTCGAATCTCGCGGGCGGGAGTTCTATGGTCGCGGCGGGACGCAATCAATCGAGGATGCGACGAATTGTCCGAAACGGGGACGGAAGCGCACCACGGTCGCACGCATGTGATCGTGTTCGCCAACGAAAAGGGTGGGACGGGCAAGTCGACGACGGCGGTGCACGTCGCGATCGGGCTGGCGGCGAAGGGCGCACGCGTGGCGTGCATCGACCTCGATCATCGCCAACGTACGCTGGGGCGCTACCTCGACAATCGCGAGGCGACCGTGAAACGGGCGGGCATCGACCTGGTGCTGCCGGTCCATGCCACCGGCGACGGGCGGGCGGACGGCAACTTCCCGGCGATGTACCGGGACTTCACCGACGGCTACGACTTTCTGGTGATCGACACGCCGGGACGTGACGACCCCGCGGCGCGGATCGCCGCGGCGCTCGCCGACACGCTGGTGACGCCGATGAACGACAGCTTCGTCGACTTCGACCTGATCGGGCAGGTCGATCCAGAGACGTACCAGGTGGTGCGGCCGAGCTTCTATTCGGAGCTGATCTGGGATGCACGCAAGGCGCGCGCGCGTGAGGACGGGACGACGATCGACTGGGTCGTGCTGCGGAACCGCCTGCAATATCTGGAGGCGCGCAACATGCGCCGCGTATCGGAGGCGCTGGACCAGCTGGCGCGACGCGTGGGCTTCCGGATCATCCCGGGGCTTGGCGAGCGCGTGATCTATCGTGAGCTGTTCCCCAAGGGTCTGACGCTGCTGGACGCCAAGGAGTTCGGCGGGATGGGGCTGAGCCATGTCGCCGCGCGGCAGGAGCTGCGCGAGATGATGGCCGCGCTGGCGCTGCCCGAGATCTCCGCGTCGGCAGCGGGCAAGGCGGCCTGACGATGGCGATGAAATGGATCGTCGCCGCGCTGATCGTGTGGGGTGTGTGGACGATGCTGCGCAAGCCCGCGAAGAAGCGCCTGTCCCCGGCCGGTGAGGCACGCCGCGTGCTGGGCGTCGGCACGCGCGCCGACGAGGGCGAGATCCGCGCCGCGCACCGCCGGCTGATGAACGAGCTGCATCCCGACCGCGGCGGCGAGGGGCAGCAGGCACGGCGCGTGAATGCGGCGCGCGACACGTTGCTCGCCGCGTTGCGCGATCCGCGATGACGCACGTCTTCGCGGACGAGATCCTCCGCGCCTACGACATTCGCGGGCGCGTCGGCGACACGTTGACCGAGGCGGACGCCTATGCCGTCGGGCGCGGTTTCGCGACGCGGGTGCGACGGGCGGGCGGGCGGCGCATCGCCGTTGGCTATGACGGGCGGACGCACGCGCCGATGCTGGAGGCGGCGCTGGTCGCAGGGCTGACCGCATCGGGGGTCGACGTGGTGCGCGTCGGGCTGGGGCCGTCGCCGATGCTCTATTACGCTACCGCGACGCTAGAGGTGGATGGCGGCGTGCAGGTAACCGGCAGCCATAATCCCGCCGAGGACAATGGCTTCAAGCTGGTGATGCAGGGGAACAGCTTCTGCGGGCCGGACGTCCGCGACCTCGCGCGGCTCGCCGCGGCGGGCGACTGGGAGGAGGGCGCCGGGAACGTCACCGACGCCGACATCCTCGACCTTTATGTCGGCCGGCTGCTCGCCGGCTATGCCGGCGGCACGTACCGGATCGGCTGGGACGCCGGGAACGGCGCCGCCGGCCCCGCCATCCGCGCGCTGACCGCGCAGCTTCCGGGCGAACATCACCTGCTGTTCTGCGACATCGACGGTACCTTTCCCAATCATCATCCCGATCCGACGGTGGAGGCCAATCTGGCGCATCTACAGGCGCTGGTCGCGGAGAAGCGGCTCGATTTCGGACTGGCCTTCGACGGCGACGGCGACCGGATCGGCGCGGTCGATTCCACCGGGCGTGTGCTGTGGGGCGACGAAATCCTCTCCATATTGGTCGCGCCGCTGCTCGCCGAATTGCCCGGCAGCACGATCGTGGCCGACGTGAAGTCGAGCGACGCGCTGTTCGAGCGGATCGCGG
Source organism: Sphingomonas phyllosphaerae 5.2 (assembly GCF_000419605.1). NCBI lineage: Bacteria > Pseudomonadati > Pseudomonadota > Alphaproteobacteria > Sphingomonadales > Sphingomonadaceae > Sphingomonas > Sphingomonas phyllosphaerae. The sequence continues at coordinate 3,548,419 of NZ_ATTI01000001.1, forward strand.
CGCTGGGCGGCCGATCGGTGATGTGGCGAACCGGGCACAGCGAGATCAAGACGAAGATGAAGGAGCTCGGCGCACCGCTGGCGGGCGAACTGTCGGGCCATATCTTCTTCGGACACGAATATTACGGATTTGACGACGCACTCTATGCCGCGGTGCGACTGATCCGCGCGGTGCATCTGTCCGGGCAGCCGCTGACCGAACTGCGCGGCGGGACGTCGGCGCGGGTCGCGACACCGGAATGGCGGGTGACAGTGCCGGAGGCGCGCAAGACGCATGTGGTTGAGGAAGTCGCGGCGCGACTGTCGGCGGCTGGCGCGCGCGTCACCACGACCGACGGCGTGCGGGTGTCGACCGACGACGGCTGGTGGCTGCTTCGCGCGTCGAACACGCAGGCCGCGCTGACGCTGCGGGCCGAGGGACGTGACGCGGAGGGGCTGGAGCGACTGGTTGCGTCGATCGACGCGCAACTGGCGGACAGCGGAGTGCGGCGGGCGGATTAGCCCGGTTAGAACAGCGATACGGCGTGGCTACGCGGTGCCACCTCTCGCGCCGTCAGTCAGGAACGCGGCACCATCGCATCCGGGACGACGGTCAGCCGCGCTGCTGCTCCGGCAGCCACGACAGATCGACGCGGGCGCGGCGGTCGACGTGTCCGGCGGCGCGGCGTAGCCCGGCCTCGTCGAGGATCGTGAAGCGCCCGGCACTGCGCGCGATCAACCGCATGTCCTCCAGCTGGCGGAGCATGCGGTTGACGTGGACGGAGGTGAGCCCGACGGCGTCGCCGAGCTCCTCCTGTGTCAATCCGGGGATGAAGCTGTTGCCGATCGCCGCATCGACGCGCCCCATCCGTTCGCGGATCTCGAGCAGCACCGCGGCCACCCGCGCCCGCGCCGACGTCTTGGCGATCGCCGCCAGCCGGTCGGCCATCGCGACGCATTCCGCCTGTTCCAGGGCGGCGAGTGCCAGCGCCAGCCGCGGATGGCGCAGCATCACGTCGACCAGCGCCTGGCGATCGATCGGCGCGACGACGCTGTCGGCGGTCGCGACAAGCGTCTGTTGCGCCTTGCTGTAAGCGAGCACATCGGACCCGAGCAGATCGCCCGGAAAGATGAAGCGCAGGATTTGCCGGCTGCCGTCGTCGAGCAGCACATAGCCCATCATCATTCCGCTCTTCAGCGCGAACAACTCGACCGAACGCTCGTTCTGCCGCACCAGCGTTGCGCCACGGCGCAGCACGCGCTCACGCTCGGTCAGGTCGCCGAGCGCGCTGCGTTCGATCACGGTAAGGGGCAGGACGTCGCCGATCCGGTCGGCGAAACTAAGCGCTGGCACGCAATGAAGATCCTTAAAGTCGTAAGATCGTTACGCGGGCGTGGCCGGCCCGCGCATTAAAACCGATCAACCATCCTTTGTGCGTGATGCGCGGCGCTCGCTTGGCGCGGGCGCGCGGGCACGATAGAGGCGTTCGATGGACCGTATCCTCATCCGCGGCGGCAACCGCCTGAACGGCAAGCTGCCAGTCTCCGGCGCCAAGAACGCCGCCCTCACCCTGATGCCGTGCGCATTGCTGACCGACGAGCCGCTGACGCTGCGCAACCTGCCGCGGCTGGCCGACGTCGACGGCTTCGGGCACCTGCTCAACCAATTGGGTGCGTCGACGCGGATCGAGGGCAGCAAGCCCGACGAATTCGGACGGGTGATGACGATCCGTGCCGGGCAATTGACCTCGACGGAGGCGCCCTACGATATCGTCCGCAAGATGCGCGCGTCGATCCTGGTGCTGGGGCCGATCCTGGCACGCGCCGGACAGGCACGCGTCTCGCTGCCGGGCGGCTGCGCGATCGGCAATCGTCCGATTGACCTGCACCTGAAGGCGCTGGAGGCGATCGGCGCGACGCTGGAGATGAGCGCGGGGTACGTGACCGCGACCGCGCCGGGCGGACGGCTGGCGGGCGGGCGCTATGCGTTCCCGGTGGTGTCGGTCGGCGCGACCGAGAATGTCGTCATGGCCGCGGTCACCGCACGGGGATCGAGCCGGATCGAGAATGCCGCGCGCGAGCCCGAGATCGTCGACCTGTGCCGCTGCCTGATCGCGATGGGGGCAAGGATCGAAGGGGTGGGCACCGATACGCTGGAGATCGAGGGCGTCACCGAACTGCACGGCGCGACCTACAAGGTGATGCCGGACCGGATCGAGGCGGGTAGCTACGCCTGCGCGGTTGCGGTGACGGGCGGCGCGGTGGAGCTGACCGGGGTGGCGCCCGCCGACATGGGCGCGACGCTGGACGCGCTCCGCGAAGCGGGCGTCGGGATCGAGGAGCGGCGCGATTCGATCCTCGTCACCTCCGAGGCCGAGCTGAAGCCGCTCGTGCTGTCGACCGCGCCCTACCCGGGCTTTGCCACCGACATGCAGGCGCAGTTCATGGCGATGCTGTGCAAGGCGCCCGGCACCAGCACGTTGACCGAGACGATCTTCGAGAACCGCTACATGCACGTGCCCGAGCTGGCGCGGATGGGCGCGGACATCAGCGTGCGCGGACGCACCGCGGAGGTGAACGGCGTCGAGCGGCTGATCGGTGCGCCGGTGATGGCGACTGACCTGCGCGCGTCGATGAGCCTCATCATCGCCGGGCTGGTCGCGGACGGCGAGACGACGGTGTCCCGCGTCTACCACCTCGATCGCGGGTACGAGCGGCTGGAGGAGAAACTCCAGGCGGTCGGTGCCGACATCGAGCGCGACGGCGGAGGCTGACGCTCGCTTCGTCCGGAGACGTTAACGCTTCGTCAACCAATCTCGGTCAAGTTGCCGGCGGGGCGTTGACGGACCGGCCTGCGCCGGGTCCTGTCGCATCCCTGCGGCGACACGAGTCGTCCGCACGCCCGAACGGGGTGGAGACGATGGACGCGAACACCGGCCGCTCGCCACGCGAGCAGCTCGAGACGATCCTGTGGACCGCACGCAGCGCCGGCGCGACGCTGATCATTTCGCGTGGGCATGATCCCGCGACGATCAGCCTGTTGCTGGCCGAAGGACTGGTGCGCGAGCGGCTTGGTCATCTCGTGCTGACGATCAAGGGTATCCAGCGGCGACGGGCCTGCGCGCCGTATTGATCGGCTGCCGGCCCAAACGCACCGGTCACCCGCGTTATTCCGCACGGCCCGTCATTCCCGCCCATGCGGGAGCCCGGAAGCCCCGACATCCGTGACTCTAGCGAAGACCTGCGCGTCTGGATTCCCGCTTGCGCGGGAATGACGGGAGTTGGTGGAAAGGCGACAGGCAGGTTTCGGCGGGCCGATGGCGCTAGAGCGTGATGACGTGGATCTGAATCGCTGAGGATTCCCATTGGGCTGGCGATTTGATTCAATGTGCTGGCTGGCGAAGGAGGCCAGCCAGCATGTCAAAGCCGTATTCGATGGACCTGCGGGAACGGGTGGTCGGGGCGGTAATCGCCGATGGCATGTCGTGCCACGCGGCTGCTTCACGCTTCGGGGTGGCGCCGAGTTCGGCGATCAAATGGGTGCGGCGCTTTCGCGATACGGGCAGCGCCGCGCCGAGCCGGATGGGTGGTCGCCGATCCAACATCCTGTCCGGCGCGACACGTGACTGGCTGCTGGAGCGGATGACCCGCGACTTCACCTTGCGTGGACTGGTAGCGGAGTTGGCGGGCCGCGACGTGAAGGTCGACTATGTTCAGGTCTGGCGGTTCGCCCATGTCGAGGGGCTGAGCTTCAAAAAAAAGCGTGCTGCCCGCCGAACAACTCCGTCCCGCGATCGCCCGGCGTCGGGCGCAGTGGAAGAAATACCAGGGTCGGCTTGATCCGGCGCGTCTCGTCTTCATCGATGAGACGTGGGTGAAGACGAACATGGCCCCCTTGCGCGGTTGGGCACCGGTCGGCCAGCGGCTCCATGCCAAGGTGCCCTACGGCCACTGGCGCACGATGACGTTCCTGGCGGCGCTGCGCTGCGACCGGATCGACGCGCCGTGCGTGCTGGACCAGCCGGTCAACGCGCAAAGCTTCACCGACTATATCGAGCAGTGCCTCGTGCCGACGCTGTCGCCCGGCGACGTCGTCATCATGGACAACCTCTCCAGCCACAAGAAACCCGCCATCCGCAACGCTATCCGTGCGGTCGGTGCCAGGCTGCTGTTCCTGCCGCCCTACAGCCCGGACCTGAACCCGATCGAGCAGGTCTTCGCCAAGCTCAAGCACCTCATGCGCAAGGCCGCCGAGCGATCCCACGAGGCAACATGGCGACGCGTCGGCACGCTTCTCGATGCCTTCTCCCCCGCAGAATGCCGCAACTACCTCGTCAACTCAGGATATGAGTCAGCTTGATGTCATCCGACTCTAGCTGCCGTCACCTTTTGCGTCGCCGTTTTCCCCGAAAAGGATGGTTAGGCGGATTGCTCCCGCCGACCCGTCAACGGGCTGGCGGCTGCATAAGCTCTATCGTGATATGATCGGGGCCTGAAACATAGGCCACCAACGTTCCCATCCGAGGACCACCCGGGATCGGCAGCGGACTACCTTTCGCTTTCCATCCCGCTGCCTCGACGCGGGCGATGGCGGCATGAATATCCTTGACGGTCAAAGCTAGGTGGGCCGCTCCGATAGATCCAGCGCTGTTGGGCACCGTCCCGTTCTGGGGTCCGTTTGAATATTGCAACAGTTCGACCACGTAGCCGTCGGGTGCTTTGACGATCGCCGTTTTCACTCGCGGATCATCGACACCTGTCACCTGATGCAGGAAGTCGCCCCCCATTTCCGATTGCCGCACAAGTGCGAAACCGAGCGCTCCCGTCCAGAACCGAACGGCTTCGTCCAGAGACGATACAGCGAAGCCTGTGTGGTCCACGGCAAGTACGTTTGCGGCGTCGGTCATTGCTGCACTCTCACTGGGCCGCCGCTTGCGGTGTCAGGGACTGCGCCCCGGCTGCAACCGACACCAGCAGCATAGCGGACGATCTTCATGGTGACGCCTTAACGCTTAGGCCTCCTCCCGAAAAGGAACGTGTTGCGGGACGGCCTATGCTGGTGCGCGAAGACACCCGGATGGCATATCAAAGATGGAGAAACGGGACGGCCGCGCCTTCTCGAAACGACCGGTTTCGGGAAGCCATGTTGATCGATTGAACGGCAAGGTCTGGGCGTAGGCGGGCATAAGCCCAAGCGGCAGGCGCTTGAAACAAGGCCTGCGATTTACGGTACGGCTTTATCCCCAGGCGCTTGGGAGCGATAGTGATCGACATACTGGCCGACAGCGCCGAGTGCGAGTGCGGCGCACCAAACGCTGGCCCACCCTATGGCTATCCATCGGTAAGTTCGATCAAATTTCGGTCCAAGGACAAACCAGACGAAGATGTATGGTGCCCACAAGACCAATGCACCCATAACAGTGTGGCGCAGTGTGTAGGTTTTCTCCGGGGATTCGAGCGTATCAGTCGAAGCCACCATTTTCGATAGATCGCAGAAGGTGGAATTTCTGCGCCCAGGCGATTTGCGCCATCGCTATAGCCCGTCGAAGTCGATCGTCTTATGTCGATCCAGCCGCTGCTCGGCGGCGGGCAACGGATACTTCAACCCCGTCGCGCAGTTGAACAGCACGACTTCCTCGTCCTCGTCGACCTCGCCGTCGCGCAGCGCCTGCCGGTACGCCGCCAGCGTCGCGCCGCCTTCGGGGCACAGCAGCAGGCCGTCGCGCCGCGCGCATTCGTCCACCGCCGCGAGGATCGCGGGGTCGCCGACCGCCACGGCCTTCCCGCCGCTCTCGCGCACCGCGCGCAGGATCAGGAAGTCGCCCACCGCGCGCGGCACGCGGATGCCCGCGGCGATGGTGTGCGCGTCTTCCCAGCGCTCGGCATGTTCCTCGCCCGCCTCGAACGCACGCACGATCGGCGCACATCCCGCGGCCTGCACCGCAAACATCCGCGGACGCTCGGCGCCGATCCAGCCGAGCTTCTCCATCTCGTCGAACGCCTTCCACATCCCGATCAACCCGGTGCCGCCACCGGTCGGGTAGAAGATCGCGCGCGGCAGCCGCCAGCCGAGCTGCGCGGCGAGTTCCAGCCCCATCGTCTTCTTGCCCTCGATCCGGTACGGCTCCTTCAGCGTCGAGAAGTCGAACCAGCGCCCCTCCGCGGCACCTCTGCCAACAATCGCGCCGCAATCGTCGATCAGGCCGTTGACGCGCCAGACACGCGCACCCTGCGCGGCGATTTCACGCACGTTCACCTCCGGCGTGTCCTCCGGGCAGAAGACGATCGTCTCGATTCCGACGCGTGTGGCATAGGCGGCAAGCGCGGCGCCGGCGTTGCCGTTGGTCGGCATTGCGATGCGTGTGACGCCCAATTCCTTCGCCATCGCAACTGCCATCACCAGGCCGCGTGCCTTGAAGCTGCCGGTCGGCAGGCGCCCCTCGTCCTTTACCAGCACGTTCGGGCCGGCGCTGGCTGGGATCGGGATCAACGGGGTCTCGACTTCGCCGAGGCTGACGACATTGCGAGCGTGGCGGATCGGCAGCAATTCGCGCCAGCGCCACAAGTCGGTCTGTCGTGCCGTCAGCACATCGCGCGGAAGTGCAGCGCGCGCCGCGTCGAGATCGTAACGCACCAGCAGCGGGCGACCGGCACGCGACAGATTGTGGAGCGCGTCGGCCGCATAGCGCTCGCCCGTCAGCGAACATTCGAGGTGCGTGACGAAGGTCGGGCGATCGGCGGTGAGATTGTCGTTCATGCGGACGGGTTTACTGCGCGCATCATCGCCCGTCATCCCCGCCTTGGGGAATCACGGGCCCACAGGTCTTCACGAATCCGGATTTCCGGAGTCGCCGGGATCACGGATGGGACCGGCTAGCCCGCCGCCCTCACTTCAACCCAGGATGTGCATCCACATCGGCTCGCCGGTCAGGCTCTGCGAACCACGCAGTCGCTCCAGCGCGGCGGCGACGCAGCGCTCCGGCCCCTCATGGGTGACGATCGCGACCAGCACGCTGCCGTCAGCATGCGCGCCGCGCTGGATCAGGCTCTCGATCGAGACGCCGGCGTCACGCATTGCGGCCGCGATCTCGGCGAGCACGCCGACCCGGTCAGCGACGGCGAAACGAAGATAGGCGCGCCCGCGCCGCTCGCCGCTGTCGGCTGCGCCGCTCACCGCCAGCGCGTCGGCGGGCATGGCGTAGGGGGGGCCGAACTCTCCGCGCGCGATGTCGATCAGGTCGGCGACGACCGCGCTGGCTGTCGGCCCCTCGCCCGCACCGGCGCCCTGAAACAGCAACCGACCGACGAAATTGCCTTCCGCGACGACCGCATTGGTGGCGCCGGTGACGTGCGCGAGCGGATGGTCGTTGGGGACAAGGTGCGCGTGGACACGCTGGAAAAGGCCGTGCGTGTCGGCTTCGGCGATACCGACCAGCCGCACGCGATATCCGAGTGCCGCGGCCTCCGCGATGTCGGCGGCCAGCACATGGCGGATGCCACTGATCGCGACATCGCCGAACGCGGGTGCAGTGCCGAAGGCGAGACTGGCGAGGATCGACAATTTGTGTGCGGCGTCGACACCGTCGATGTCGAACGACGGATCGGCCTCGGCGAAGCCCAGCGCCTGCGCCTCGGCGAGCACCTCGGCGAAGTCACGAGCTTCGGCCTCCATCTTCGACAGGATGAAATTGCAGGTGCCGTTGAGGATGCCGTAGACGCGCGCAATCTCGTTCGCCGCGGCACCCTCGCGCAGCCCCTTGATCACCGGAATACCGCCCGCGACCGCAGCCTCGAACTTCAGCGCCACGCCCGCACCCTCCGCGGCGCGCGCCAGTTCCAGCCCATGATGCGCCAGCATCGCCTTGTTGGCGGTGACGAAGCCCTTGCCGGCCGCCAACGTGCGGCGCGCCAGCGCGAGCGCGGGGCCGTCGGAGCCACCGATCAGCTCGACCACCACGTCGGCGTGGACGTCTGCCATCGCGGCGGTGTCGTCGATCCACTGAAAACGCGACAGGTCGACGCCGCGGTTCTTGGCGCGATCACGCGCGGAGACCGCGACGACGTCGATCGGGCGCCCGGCACGACGGGTAATCAGCTCGCGATTCTCATCCAGCACGCGGATCACCCCGCCACCGACCGTGCCCAGCCCCGCCAATGCCACTCGTAATGCCTGCGCCATGCCCGCCTCCCGTACTTGCCGGCGACGCTGCTAAGAGGTTGCACACTGGCTGTCGAGCCGCGCACCCATCGACGCAGGTTGCAATACGTGCAACTGCGCTAGATATTATTGCACTTGCGTTCATCGGTGGTGCGGCGCACAAAAGCCGTGCCTTTCAGGCATCCTCTCCTAAAAACTTTTACAGCCGGGCACTGCCCGGCTTTTTTTTGGCCTCGACCTCAGCTAGGCACTGATTCGCCGCGCCAAAGAGCACGGGGGAACAGGAAAACTGGATAGGATGCGCCGGGTCGAACCGGCAGCGGAAAGGGGGGATCGGTCGGCGGGCCATCCCCCCGGCCAAGACGTCAGACCGTCTCCGGCAACCAAAACATCACCGACACGTCGACGACCCATGCGCGCCGGGCGGCATAACGCATGCGGCAGATGGCCAACGATCACGCCTCCGTGTGATCACCAAAGGCCGACTGCGCCTATGTTGCTGGCCACCACGAAGTCGAACTGCATCGCGATGAACACGCGCCCGCAAGCACGCTCCCGTGAATGCTACGCGCCCACCGCCTGTGCACCCCCACGCACGCCCTCATGACGACATAGCCACGATCGACGACGTGATCGCCGGCGCGGGGTAGTTGGCGCGGGTATAGTAGCTGCCGAGCAGCTCGTGTCCGTGACGAATGTCTCGCGATCCCGCCCGCGCCGATAGGCGGGCACGGCGTCGACCTACTTGTCGCGCGCAGCGAGTAGCGTCCGCCCGCCGGGATCACCGGCCGGATCAGCGTCACGGTCGCGGCAGCCTCGACGGCAGTGGCGCGGCGGACCTGCATGCGGGTTCATCACACAGGTGACACGCCCCGCTCATCAAACCGCAACCGAACTTGCGCGGGGATGACACGCACTCGGGCCAAGGACGACGCGAAGGCAAGCGACGGGGGCGAAGCGGATGATGCGAACGGGGCTGACGATCGTACTCCTCTTGCTGGCGAGCCTCTCGGTCGCCGCCGCGCCGGAACCGTTCGATGAGGCGATCGAAGGTGCGCGCTTCCACGGGGCGATCACGCTGGATGGCGAGCTGTTTCACGTGCAAGGGCTGGAATTGCAAGCCGCGCGGATGTGGGTGACGTCGGTCGATCGCGCTACGCGGCGCGGCTATCTCCACGAGGTCGATCGCGTGAGCGGTCGCGTATTGCGACGCATCGATTTGACCGATGGCGTGCGGTATCACCCCGGCGGGATCTCGATCGACGGACGGTCGCTGTGGGTGCCGGTCGCGGAGTTGCGCGCGAACAGCTCGGCGATGCTGGTTGAGATCGATACCGAGACGCTGGCAGTGCGGCGACGCATCCCCGTCGCGGATCATATCGGATGCATCGCGGCGCACGGGCGCTGGCTGGTGGCGGGCAATTGGGACAGCCGCCTGCTCTACGTCGTCGACCGCGACGATCCGCGCCACATGCGGATCGTGCCCAATCCCTCCGGCACGCGCTATCAGGACATGAAGTTCGTCGGCGGGCGGCTGGTCGCGGGAGGACCGCGGACCTGGTGGAACGGAACGGTCGACTGGCTCGACTGGCCCGCTTTGACGCTCCGCCGGTCGATCCGCGCAGGCGGCTATACCGCCGAGGGCATGGCGGTGGAGGGACGCGAATTGTACCTCGCGCCCGAGGATGGGCGCGGACGGGTGTTCCACTTCCGGCTGGACGATCCCACGTCCGCCCATGCCTGAATGCGGGTAGCAGTCAGGACAGCGGCACGAGCGCGGCGGCCGCATCATGCCCGGCGTCGCGGAGACCACGTGCCACTCCCGCCCGATCGGCGAGCGCGCGATTCTGGCTGACCTTCCACTTGCCTTCGATCCGGTCGAGCGGAATTTCCACGCCCGCGATACCTTTTACCTGGGCACGGATGAAATCGGGCGGGGCGTCGGAAGGTGTCCAAGGCGCCGCCTGCCCTGCTTCATGGCTTGCCGTCAGCGCCTCGAGATGGTCGAGCAGCCATGCAGGATCGTCGATCACCCGTGCGACGCCCCGGACCTGTACCACGACATAGTTCCAGGTAGGCACGACCTTCCCATCGGCGAGCTTGCTCGCATACCATGATGGACTGACATACGCCTGCGGCCCCTGGAAGATCACCAACGCCGATGCTCCCGCTCGCAGATCGAGGAGCTGGCCGTTCGCCCTCGCAAGATGGGCACGCAGGACGAAGCCCTCCGGCACACGCTCGACAATGAACGGCACGATGCTGGCGGCCAGGTCACCGTCGCGGGTGGTGACGAGAGTCGCCAGTGGATGCGACTGCATGGCAGCGCGCAGCACCTCCGGACGATCCTCACGAAAGGCTGGGGGGCAGTACATCGACTCGACGTAGCCGGAGCGCGATCGCCGCGCCATGGTGGCGCGCGCCTGCTGTCGTCACCGGCGCACTTGTGCCAGACAGGCGCACATGACGCACCCTCCCGCTCGCTCCCCCGTCGAACTCACGCTGCGCGGCGTGCTGCTCGGCGGGTTGATCACGTTGCTGTTCACCGCCGCGAACGTTTATCTAGGACTGAAGATCGGACTGACCTTCGCGACCTCGATCCCCGCCGCGGTGATCTCGATGGCGGTGCTGCGCGCGTTCCGTAATTCGTCGATTCTGGAGAACAACATCGTCCAGACCGTCGCCTCTGCGGCAGGGACGCTGGCGGCGATCATCTTCGTGCTGCCCGGCCTCGTGATGATCGGATGGTGGCAGGGCTTTCCGTTCGTGACCACCGCCGCGATCACCGCGACCGGCGGCATCCTCGGCGTGATGTTCTCGGTGCCACTGCGCCGCGCGCTGGTGGTCGACACGACGCTGCCCTACCCCGAGGGCAGAGCCGCCGCCGAAGTGCTGAAGGTGGGTGAGGAAAGCCGACGCGGCGGAGCAGAAAGCGCCAAGGGGCTGTCCGCGATCGTGGCGAGCACGCTGGCCGCGGCCGGCTTCTCGATCCTGACGCAGACGCGGTTGATCGTCGGCGAGGCGGCGCGCTATTTCCGGATCGGCGGCGGTGCGACCGGAGTAAGCGCAGGACTGTCGTTCGCGCTGCTCGGGGCGGGCCACCTGATCGGGCTGTCGGCCGGAATGGCGATCCTGCTTGGCGTCACCGTCGGCTGGTGGATCGTGCTGCCGATCCTTACCGCCGCCACGCCGCACACGGGCGACGTTGCCGCATGGGCGAATGGCGTGTTCCGCAGCGACGTACGCTTCTTCGGCGCGGGCGTGATCGGGGTCGCTGCAATCTGGACGTTGCTGCGGATCGCCGGCCCGGTGATCGGTGGCTTGCGCGCGGCGATGTCGGCCGAGCGCGGGGCGAGCGTCGCCATCGAGGAGCGCGACCTGCCGATCGGGATCGTCGCGACCATCAGCGTCGCGATGCTCGTTCCGGTCGCACTACTGCTGCATTCGGTTGTAGCGGGCGGGCCACTGGCCGGGCACGAATGGGCGCTGGTGGCGGGCAGCCTGATCTTCGTCGCGGTAATCGGGCTCGTGATCGCGGCGGTGTGCGGGTACATGGCCGGGCTGATCGGCGCGTCGAACTCGCCGGTTTCGGGGATCGGCATCTTGTCGGTGATCGCGGCGGCGACGTTGCTGGTCGGGCTCTTCGGGCGCGGCGGGCCACCCGAGCAGACGCAGGCGCTGGTCGCCTATGCGTTGATCGTGACCGGCATCGTCTTCGGCGTAGCGACGATCTCGAACGACAATCTCCAGGACCTGAAGACCGGGCAACTGGTCGGCGCGACGCCGTGGAAGCAGCAGGTCGCGCTGGTGATCGGGGTTTGCTTCGGATCGGTGGTGGTGCCACCCGTGATGCAGTTGCTCTACACCTCGTTCGGGTTCGCCGGGATGCCGGGTGCGGGGCCGAACGCGCTGGCCGCACCGCAGGCGGCGCTGATCTCCGCGCTGGCGCAGGGCGTGCTGGGCGGCAATCTCAACTGGTCGATGATCGGCTGGGGTGCGCTGGCGGGCGGCGTGGCGATCGTGCTGGACGAAATGCTCGGACGCGCCGGGCGGCTCCGGTTGCCGCCGCTGGGCGTGGGGCTCGGCATCTACCTGCCGATGAGTGCAACGCTGACGGTGGTGGTCGGCGCGGTGATCGGGCATCTCTACGACAAGGCCGCGGACGGGCGCGCCGAGGCCGAAGGCGCGAAGCGGCTGGGCGTGCTGACCGCGACCGGGATGATCGTGGGTGAGAGCCTGTGGAACGTCGTCTTCGCCGGTATCGTCTATGAGAGCGGCACCGAGACACCGCTGGCGCTGGTGGACGGGTTCGAGACGCCGGCGTTGATCGCGGGAACGCTGCTGTTCGCGTTGGTGACGTGGTGGCTGTATCGGCGCACGCGGCGGCTGCACGCGGCATGACGCGCCTTCGCTTGCGCTGGACGGGCGATCGCGGCGTCGGCACCGCGAGCTACACCGCCTATGCGCGCGACCACGAGATCACCGCGCCGGGGAAGCCAGCGATCGCCGGATCATCGGACCCGCGCTTCCGCGGCGATGCAACGCGCTGGAACCCGGAGGAATTGTTGCTGGGAGCGATCAGCGCATGCCATCAACTCTGGTACCTGCATCTCTGCGCCGAGGCGGGGGTGGTCGTCACCGCCTACGTCGATGACGCGGAGGCGGTGCTAACGCTGGACAGCGACGGCAGCGGCCGGATCACCGAGGCGCTGCTGCGCCCGGCGGTGACGATCGCACCCGGGGACGTCGCGCTGGCCGAGTCGTTACACCAAGCGGCGCAAGCGCGGTGCTTCATCGCGCGATCGGTCGCCTTTCCGGTGCGGCACAAGGCGGTCGTTACGGTCGCGACGGTATAGGCGCGTTAACCATCGCGCGGTAGGATGCGGGCATGTGGCTCTCCCGTTTCGTCGTTGCCCGCATAGCGAAGCATCTCAGGGCACCGGCCCTGGATGGCTTCGTTACGCCCGCGCCGCCGGATCGTATGCGATGATCGGCCTTCGCTCCAGGCCGCAACTGCTCGCGATCCTCGCGACGCTAGCGCTGTTCGTGCGGCTGCTGGTGCCGGCCGGATTCATGCCGCATGTCGCCGACGGGCAGGTCGCGATCGTCTCCTGCCCGGGCGTGATGGCAAGCGTGCCGCACGGGCACGGCCACGACGCGCCGAAGCATGACGGTTTCGAGCGTCCGTGCGCCTTCGCGGCGATCGCCGCGGTCACGACGATCATGGTGATCGCCGTGCTGCTCGCCGTGCCGCTCGCACGCCTCCGGCTCCCGGTGGCGCGGCCTGCCGCGACGCGACGCGCGCGCGCCGCGCTGCGCTGGCGCCCGCCGCTTCGCGCACCTCCGACGATCTCCTCGATCCGCTGAACGCTACCCCGGCCCGCCCTGCGCGCGGGCCGTGCCGAGGATGATCGCCGATGTCTTCTTCCCGTCCGGCCGCGCTCGCGGCCGAGCTCCAGCGCGCAGTGTGGCGCTGGCATTTCGTGGCTGGTGTACTGGTGCTGCCGTTCCTGCTGTGGCTGGCCGTGACCGGCGCGCTGTATCTCTACAAGCCCGAGATCGAGCGGCAGGTCTACGCCGACTGGATCCATGTCACGCCGGGGCGGCCGACCTTCCCGCTGGATACACTGGCCACGCGCGTCGGTGCGACGGTGGGCGGCGCGGTGACGCAGGTGCAGAAGCCCGCTGTGCTTGACGAAAGTTGGCGCGTCACCGTGCGGCGTAGCGACGGCAGCCTGCGAATGGCCTTCGTCGATCCGCATGATGCCCACGTGTTCGGCACCACGAACGCTGGCGGAGTGATGCAGACGGTCAAGCATCTCCACAGCCTGGCGCTGGCCGGGTGGATCGGCAACTGGCTGATCGAGATCGCGGCGGGTTGGTCGATCGTGCTGGTGGTAAGCGGGCTGTATCTGTGGTGGAGCCGCGGACGCACCGTCGCAGTGCGCGGCCGGCCGGCGGGGCGGCTGTTCTGGCGCGATCTGCACGCAACGACCGGGCTGTTCGCAGGCGGGTTGATCCTGTTTCTTGCGATCAGCGGAATGCCGTGGAGCGCGATATGGGGCCGCAACGTGCAGGCGGGGGTCGCCGGCGCGGGCTGGGGCCGGCCGACCGCGCCGACGGGCCAGGCGCATGCCGAACACGATCTGCCATGGTCGTTACAGCAGCACGCGATGCCGATGGGCGGCGCACCACGCGTCTCCGCCGAGATGGCGCTGACGGCGGCGCGCGCGCACGGCATGGCGCCGGACTGGACGCTGACGTGGCCGGCGAGCCCGGGCTCGCCGTATCTGGTCAGCGCGACACTGGGGCCATCGGGGGCGGCGCATGTCGTCTATGTCGATGCCGGCACCGGGCGCGTGTTGCAGGATGCCGGGTTCGGCGACTTCGGCAGGCCAGCGCAGGTGATCGAGTGGAGTGCCGCCGTCCACCAGGGGAAGGAATATGGCGAGGCGAACCGGCTGGTGATGCTGTTCGCATGCGCAGCGCTCGCCCTGTTGACGATCAGCGCGCCGGTGATGTGGTGGAAGCGCGGGCCGCGCGGGCGGACCACCCTGCCGGACGCCCGGACGGGCGCGGGACTACTGGCGATCATGGCCGTGGCGGGGGTGATCTTTCCGCTGACCGGGCTGACGATGCTCGCCGCGCTCGCTTATGGGCGGGTCGCGGCGTGGACGGGTCAGGCGAGCCGGGCGCGGAACAGCTGCCCTTCCTCCACGACATAGACGATCACCAAGGTCGTGACGCCGATCGCGAGATAGCCCAGCGTCAGCGGCAGCGTGGTGCCGGCATAGGATTGGCCGATCGCCGATCCGACCAGCACCGCGCCAACACTGGTGATGAAGCCCTGTACCGACGAAGCCGTCCCGGCGATGCGGCCGACCGGCTCCATCGCCATCGCGCCGAAGTTCGAACCGCACAGGCCGATGCAGGTCATGCTGAGCGACTGGAAAATCATGTAGCTGACCAGCGTCTCCCACCCCACCCACACCACCGACAGGTGCAGCACGGACAGCACGATCAGCGCCAGCACCGCCACCTGCGAGATCAGCCGTGTGCCGAGCCTCTCGACCAGCCGGCTATTCATGAACGACGCGACACCCATCGCGCCAGCGCAGATCGCGAAGAGCAACGTGAAGCGGTCACCGGCGCCGAACTCATCGACGAAGACCTGCTGCGCCGAGGAGACGAACGCGATGATCCCGCCAAAGGTCAACGAAGCGGCTAGCGCGTAACCGATCGAATAGCGGTTGGTAAGCGTGAGCCGGTAGCTGCTTGCGAGGTTGGCGAGGGAGATCGCGGTGCGGCGGTCGGCGGGCAACGTCTCCGGCAGGCGGACCAGCGTCCACAGCAGCACCAGTCCCGCAAAGCCGCCGAGCGCATAAAAAACGAAACGCCACGGCCCGATCACCAGCAACCCCTGCCCGATCGTCGGCGCGAGGATCGGGACCAGGAAGAAGATCATCTGCGCCACCGACATGGTGCGCGCCATCGCTCGTCCCGACGCATTGTCGCGTACCACCGCCACCGCGATGACGCGGGTCGAGGCCGACATCAGCCCCTGCAACACGCGCGCGCCCAGCAACACCGTGAAGGTTGCCGAAGCCGCCGCGAAGACGCTGGCGCCGACGAACCCGACCAAGGTGGCGACCAGCACCGGCTTGCGCCCATAACGATCGGCGAGCGGGCCATAAAGCAATTGCCCAACCCCGAAGCCCAACACATAGGCGGTCACCACCCATTGCCGGTGGTTCGCCGCGCCGACCGACAGGTCGCGGCCGATATCGGCGAGCGCGGGCAGCATCAGGTCGACGCCCAGTGCGTTGACGGCCATCACCGCGGCGACGAAAGCGACGAACTCGCCGGGACGCATTCCCGGTGGCGCGGCGTGGGGCTTCATGACTTCCTGTCCGTGTTCAGTCGAAGGGGCGGTCGATGCTCGGTTGCGGCGGGGTAAACCATGCCGCCCCAGCGTCCGTGACGTGGAAATGATCCTCCAGCCGGATGCCGAACCGGCCCGGCACGACGATCATCGGTTCGTTGGAGAAGCACATGCCGGGCGCAAGCGACGTCGTATCGCCCCGCACGAGATAGGCGGGTTCGTGGATCGACAGCCCGATGCCGTGCCCGGTGCGGTGCGGCAGGCCGGGCAGGCGATAGTCCGGCCCCAGCCCCTCCCGCACCAGCACGTCGCGGGCAGCGGCGTCGATCGCCTCGCACGGCACACCCGGCTTGACCGCCGCGAAAGCAGCCGCCTGCGCCGCGTGTTCGATCGCCCAGATCGCGCGCACCTCGTCGGCGACCGGACCGAACGCGTAAGTGCGCGTGATGTCGGAGTGGTAGCCCTCCACCCGGCAGCCGGTGTCGACCAGCACCACGTCGCCTTCCGCCAAGGCGCGGTCGCCGGGCAGGCCGTGCGGATAAGCGGTCGCCCTCCCGAACTGGACGATGCAGAAGGTGGAGCCGCCACCACCGATCGCGCGGTGCGCGTCGTCGATGAAGCGTACGACTTCGCTTTCGCGGATACCGGGCGCAAGGATGCGCGCGGCGGCGGCCTGCACCGCCAGCGTCATCTGCTTGGCCTGTTTCAGCAGCGCGAGCTCGGCCGGCGACTTGATCAGGCGGCAGCCGTCGATGGCCGCCGCCCCGTCGATCGTCGTAAGGCCGGTGCCCTCCAGCTTGCGCGCCCAGCCGAAGAACAGCAGCGGATCGAGCGCCAGCGTCGCGCCGGCGGGCAGCGCGGCGGCGACGAGCGCGACGGGATCCTCGTCCTCTTCCCACAGCAGCAGGTCGGCGGGGATCGCGAGTTCAGCCTCCAGTGTACCGCGCTCGAACGCCGGGCAGACCAGCTTCGGCGTGCCGACGACGGGCAGCAGCAGCGCGACCATCCGCTCGCTCGGGTTCCACGGCACGCCGGTGAAGTAGCGTAGCGAGGCGCCGGCCTGCACCAGAAGCGCGTCCGCACCGAGCGCGGCGGCCAGAGCGCGGGCGCGCTCCAGCCGCGCGGCACGCTCCTGCACGGTGATCGCGGGAGCCGCGTCCGCCCAAGGACGCAGCGCCGCCAGCTCTGCCGTCGTGCTCGATCCGCCAATCGCCATGCCACGCTCCGCCAAAATGGGTCAGCACCACCGCAGCCAGAGCCGCGCAATAACATAGGTGGTTACCGCTTCTTTACTCCTGCGCCGCTACTTCCGGGGCGGGGCAAGAAGAAGAGAGAAGGGGTCATGGCATCCAAACCGCTGATCGACAACCGTCGCGAGCCACGGCTGCCGGCTGAATGCCGCGGGCTGGCGCGGCTCGCGGTATCTATCGAGATACTCGATGCATCGGCCGCGGGACTGCGCGCGCGCACGGCACTGCCGCTGGCGACGGGAACGCTGCTGAAGCTGACGCTGCCGGGCAATGCCGAGCGGCATGCGCGCGTGGCGTGGGTGGACGGCAATCTGTTCGGCTGCGAGTTCATGAAGCCGTTGAACGCCAGGGAATTGCGCGACCTGGTCGATGCGACGACGAACGCCGCACCCTATGCCGTTTGCGAATAGGCTGACGGCTCGAGCGTGACGGTGCGTCTCGTGCGATCGACCACGATCGTCGCGTCGCGCAGGTTGAGGATGAAACCGTCCGCATTCGTCCAGTCGCCATCGGACATCGGCTGACCATCGAGCCGACGCCATGTCGCGTCGCGCGCGATGTGCGGGTCGGCCAGCGACGGACAAGCCGCGCGCCGCCGTGCAAGGTCGGCGACGAACGCCTCGAGTTCGAGGTCGCGGCCCGGCCAGTCTAGCCACAGCAATTCGTCCTGCGCATAGCCGTTGTTGTTGCCGTCCTGCGTGCGGCCGAATTCGTCGCCGGCGGTCAGCATGATCGTGCCGTGCGTGGCGAACAACGTGGCAAGCAGCGCGCGCTGGTCGGTGGCGCGAGCGGCATGGATCGCGGGATCGTCGCTCACACCTTCGACACCGTTGTTCCATGCGATCTCGCCGGCATGGCCGTCACGGTTGTGCTCGCCATTGGCGTGATTGTGACGCTCGGCGAAGGAAACGGTGTCGGACAAGGTGAAGCCGTCATGCGCAGCGGCGAAGGCGACCCCGCGCGTGCGCTCGCCGAAGATGTCGCCTGATCCCATCAGCCGCGTCGCGAGCGCACCCGCACTACCATCGCCGCGCCAGAAGCGGCGGATGTCGTCGCGGTAGCGGTCGTTCCACTCCAGCCACGCTTCGGGGAAGCTGCCGAGCTGGTAACCGCCCGGGCCGATATCCCACGGCTCGGCGATCAGCACGCGTGACGAGAGTAACGGATCGGCCGCGATCTCGGCGAAGATCGGCGCGACGCGATCGAAGCCCGGACCGCGCGCCATGACGGTGGCAAGGTCGAAGCGGAAACCGTCGACGCCGGCCTGGGTCACGAAGTGACGCATCGTATCGAGCGCCAGCGTGCGGACCGCCTGATTCGCGAAGTCGAGCGTGTTGCCGGTGCCGGCGTCGTTGATCAGCGTGCCATCGGGGGTGCGGGCGTAGGCGGCATCGTCGAGGCCGCGCAGGCTGAGCGTCGGGCCGAGCAGGTCGCTCTCGCCGGTATGGTTCAGTACCACGTCGAGGATCGTCCCGATGCCGGCGTTGCGCAGAGCGGCAACCGTCGCGCGCAGCTCGTCGACGCCGCCGGGAGCGAGCCGCGGGTCGAGCGCCATCGGCACGACCGGGTTGTAGCCCCAGCCGTTGCCGAGCCCCAGCGGCGGAAGGTGGCGTTCGTCGATCCATGCGACGACCGGCATCAGCTCCACTGCGCCGACACCGATCCGTTTCAGGTGCGCGATCACCGACGGGTGCGCGAGCGCGGCGATCGTGCCGCGCTGCGCCGCCGGTACATCGGGGTGACGCATCGTGAAGGCACGCACGTTCACCTCGTAGACCAGCCCGCCGGGGAGAAACACGGGCGCGAGGTCGAGCGGCGGCAGCGGCGCGGTGACGATCGCCTTCGGCACCAGCGCGGCGGTGTCGATGCCGGGCTCGCGCAGACGGGGATCGTAGCCGAAGCAACGATCGAGCGTGACGGCGTACGGGTCGACCAGCAGCTTGCCGGCGTCCGTGGCGCTGCGGAAGCCGTAGCGCACGCCGGCCCCTGCCCCCGAGACGTGCACATGCCAGACGTCGCCGTCGCCGGTCATGGCGACGCGACGCTCGGCATCGCCGTCGAACAGGCATAGCCACATCGCGTCGGTGTGCGGCGCGCGCACCGCGAAGTCGACGCCGCCCGCGACGAGCGTCGCGGTCACGTCACGACGTCGGGCTGCTCGCGTCCGGTATGCGCCCGGATGCCGGCGATCGCGTCGGCCGCGGCGACGATGTCGGCGAGCATCGCGCCGGTCTCGGCATCAAGATCGCCATCCGCCGGTTCGTAGCGTTCGAGGTACACGCGCAACGTCGCGCCACTGGTGCCGGTGCCCGACAGGCGGAAGACGACGCGGCTGCCACCTTCGAACAGCACGCGAACGCCCTGATTGCGGCTGACCGACGCATCGGTCGGGTCCTCATAAGCGAAGTCGTCCGCGGTCGCGACCGTGAGCGCGCCGAACGACGTGCCAGGCAGCGTGGCGAGCTTGCCACGCAATTCGGCCATCAACGTGTCGGCCGCAGCGCTGTCGACGCCCTCGTAATCGTGACGAGCGTAGTAATTGCGACCATATTCCGCCCAATGGTCGCGTGCGATCCGGTCGACGCTCTTGCCGGTCGCAGCGAGGATGTTGAGCCACAGCAGCACCGCCCACAGCCCGTCCTTCTCGCGAACGTGATCGCTGCCGGTACCGGCACTCTCCTCCCCGCAGATCGTCGCCATGCCGGCGTCGAGCAGGTTGCCGAAGAACTTCCAGCCGGTCGGCGTTTCGAACGACGGGATGCCGAGCTTCGCGGCGACGCGATCCGCCGCCGCGCTGGTCGGCATCGAGCGGGCGATCCCCTTCAACCCCTGCCGATAGCCGGGCGCAAGATGCGCGTTGGCGGCGAGCATCGCGAGGCTGTCCGACGGCGTGATGAAGCGCGCACGCCCGATGATGAGGTTGCGGTCGCCGTCGCCGTCCGATGCCGCACCGAAATCGGGCGCGTCGTCGGCCATCATCGTTTCGTAAAGTTCGTGCGCGTGGACGAGATTGGGGTCCGGATGATGGCCGCCGAAATCCTCCAGCGGGATGCCATTGCGCACCGTGCCGGGCGCGAAACCGAGCCGGCGCTCCAGGATCTCGGTCGCATACGGGCCGGTCACCGCGCTCATCGCGTCGAAAGCCATCGTCAGCTTTGCGGCGCGGATCGCGGCGAAATCGAACAACGTCTCCATCAGTTCGGCATAGTCGGAGACGGAATCGATCACCTCGACGGTCATGCCCTCGACCGTCACGTCGCCGAGCGCATCGAGATCGATGTCCGCGGTATCGGCAGCGTGCCAGGCGTCGATCGACAGGGTACGGGCGTGGATTGCGTCGGTGACCTTCTCGGGCGCCGGGCCGCCGTTGGCGACATTGTACTTGATGCCGAAATCTTCTTCAGGCCCGCCGGGATTGTGGCTGGCCGACAGCACCAAACCGCCGATCGCGCCGCGCCGGCGAATCACGTTGGAGGCGGCCGGGGTAGAAAGGATACCGCCCTGCCCGACGACGACGCGCGCGAACCCGGCCGCGGCGGCCATGCGGATCGCGGTCTGGATCACCTCGCGGTTGAGGTAGCGACCATCGCCGCCGATCACCAGCGTCGCGCCGGTCTTGCCCTCCACCACGTCGAACACCGACTGGATGAAATTTTCGGCGTAGTTCGGCTGCTGGAATACCTTCACCTTCTTGCGCAGGCCCGAAGTGCCCGGCTTCTGATCGGTAAAGGGCGTGGTCGGAACGGTACGGATCATGCTGACAGCAGCTCCCGGTAGAGGTCGGCATAACGGCGTCCACTGGTCGCCCAGGAGAAGTCCGCGGCCATGCCCGCGCGCTGGAGCGAGGTCCAGCGTTCGGGAATGGCGTGTAGTCGTATCGCAAGCGCAATGGCGCGCGCCAGTGACTCGTGCGTGACCGCATCGAACTGGATACCGGTCGCCACACGCGCGTCGAGCGCGGCATCGTTGGCGTGGATGATCGTGTCGGCCAGCCCGCCGGTCCGCGCCACCACCGGCACGCAACCATAAGCAAGGCCGTAAAGCTGGGTCAGCCCGCACGGTTCGAACCGCGACGGGATCAGGATCGCGTCGGCTCCGCCCTGCATCAGGTGCGACAGCGCCTCGTCGTAGCCGATCCGCACGGCGACCCGCCCCGGGTGCCGCTTCGCCGCCGCGATGAAGGCCTGTTCGATCCCGGGGTCGCCGGAGCCGAGCAGCGCGAGCCGCCCGCCGCCCGCGACCAGCGCATCGACGGTATCGGCAAGCACGTCCATGCCCTTCTGCCACGTCAGCCGCGTTATGACGCAGAATAGCGGGCCGTCGCCCGGCTCCAGCGCGAACGCTGCCTCCAGCGCCCGCTTGTTCGCGGCACGCGCCGACAGCGTGGCGGCGTCATAGCGCTCCGGGAGGGCAGCGTCCGCGGCAGGGTTCCACACCGCCGGATCGATTCCGTTGACGATGCCCGACACGCGATCCTGTCGCGTGCGGATCAATCCCTCCAGACCCATGCCGAAGTCGGGGCGCAGGATTTCGGCTGCATAGGTCGGGCTGACGGTGGTGATCGCATCGGCGGCCTCCAGTCCGGACTTCAGGAAGCCGACCCCGCCGTAATATTCGACGCCATCGACCGCGAAGGCGCGGTCGGGCAGCGCGAGCGAGCCGAAGATCCCGGCGTCGTAGCGCCCCTGAAAGGCGATGTTGTGGATCGTCATTACCGAACGCGCGACACGCCCGCCGGCCGGTGCGAAGCGGAGGTAGGCGGGTGCGAGCCCGGCCTGCCAGTCGTGTGCGTGCAGCACGTCGAAGCGAAAACCCTTGACCGCGCCGGAAGCCAGATCGGCGGCCGCACGCGCGAACGCGGCGAAGCGGCGCCAATTGTCGTCCCAATCGCGTCCCGACGGATCACCGTATGGCCCGCCCTCCCGCGCGAAATAACCCGGGGCGTCGAGCACCAGCAACTTGTGCCCGCCAAGCGCCCCCGACAGCAGTCGTGCCGGCGCGCCGAGCAGGTCTGGCCAGTCGTGAAGCACCGCCGACTCCTTCACCGCCGCCATCACGCGCGGATAGCCGGGGATGAGCGTGGTGACGGTGACGTCATGTGCTTCCAAGGCGGCGGGCAGCGCGCCGACCACGTCACCCAGCCCGCCGGTCTTGACCAGCGGATAGGCTTCGGACGCGACCGACAGGACCGAGATCGTCATGCGGCTCAGAGCTCCAGCCGGTCGATCATCGGTTGCGTGATCAGGCAGACGCCTTTTTCGGTACGTCGGAAACGATGGCCGTCGAGCTCGGGATCCTCGCCGACGATCAGGCCGTCGGGGATGATGACGCCGCGGTCGATCACCACCTTGCTCAGCCGTGCGTGACGACCGATCTTGCAATACGGCAGCACCACCGCTTCATCGAGCAACGAATGGCTGTGCGCACGTACGCCCGTCGATACCAGGCTGCGGTGGACGCTCGATCCGGAGATGATCGTGTCGCCTGCGATAAGGCTCGACACCGCTTGCCCGCGTCGCCCGTCGATGTCGTGGACGAACTTGGCGGGCGGCGTCAGCTCGGAATATGTCCAGAGCGGCCACTCGCGGTCGTACAGATCGAGTTGCGGCACGACGTCGGTGAGGTCGATGTTCGCTTCCCAATAGGCATCCACCGTCCCGACATCCCGCCAATAGGCGGCAGGCTCCTCGGGCGAACGGACGCAACTGGCCGAGAAGCGGTGCGCGTGCGCATGACCATGCCTGACCAGATAGGGGATGATGTCCTTGCCGAAATCACGGCTCGATCCCGGTGTGGCAGCGTCGCGTCGCAACTCCTCGATCAACAGCTTTGTGTTGAAGACGTAGATGCCGAGGCTGGCGAGCGCGACGTCGGGCTGGCCGGGGATCGCCGGCGGATCGGCGGGCTTCTCGACGAAATCGACGATCCGATCGTCGTTGTCGACGTGCATCACGCCGAACGCCACCGCCTCCATTCGCGGGACTTCCATGCACGCGACCGTCACATCGGCACCGCTGTCGCAGTGCTGGCGCAGCATGATCTCGTAATCCATCTTGTAGATATGATCGCCCGCCAGGATGACCATGAACTCCGGCGCGCTCTCCGCGATGATATCGATGTTCTGGTAGACCGCGTCCGCAGTCCCCTCATACCACTGGAATTCGCTGATACGCTGTGAGGCGGGAAGAATGTCGAAGCTCTCGTTGCGCTCCGGCCGCAGGAAGTTCCAGCCACGCTGAAGATGGCGGATCAGCGAATGCGCCTTGTATTGGGTAGCAACGCCGATGCGACGAATGCCCGAGTTGATCGCGTTCGACAGGGCGAAGTCGATGATGCGGCTCTTTCCTCCGAAATAGACGGCTGGTTTCGCGCGCGTATCGGTTAGTTCCTTGAGGCGGCTGCCGCGTCCTCCCGCGAGAACATAGGCCATGGCATCGCGTGCCAGCGGCTGGTTTCTGCGTTCATCCACGTGAGGCTCTCCTACCCTGCATCTTTACGAGTTGTTCATTTGACGTTAACACGATTGTCATGCAGCACTCACTAGAAGGTGCGCAGGATGTAAGTGCGTGCGTATCAAGACCTAAAAAAGTTGAGAGAGAGGATTCCCGATGCACCACGCTCATCTGCAGCGCTCCTCCGATGGTTTGATCCGCGGCGTCGCGCTGGCGATCGTACCGTCGCTGATCGCCTGGAGCGCGATCTTCATGCTGGTCAGCCGGATCGGCTGAGCCGCGCTCACGCCGCGGGCTCCCATTCCAGCATCACCGTCGCCAACGGCGGCAATGTCACGTCGGCATAGCCGCCGGTGGCCACCACGCCACCCAGATTGCCCAGCCCCGATCCCCAATAATCGTGCGCATCGGAGTTCAGCACTTCGCGCCAGCGCCCGTCGTGAGGCAGCGGCACACGGTACGGCATCCGCGCCACGGGCGTCATGTTGACGATCACCGCGATCGGCGGCGCACCCGGTGCGCTGCGCAGCCAGACGAACACCGAATTCTCGGCATCGTCCTGTACCAGCCAGCGAAATCCCTCGGGCTCGCAATCGCGCGCGTGGAGCGCACGCTTCTCGCGATAGAGGCGGTTGAGATCGCGCACCAGCTTGCGCACCCCGTCGTGCGCGGACGAATTGAGCAGATCCCAGTCGAGCGCGCGCTCCTCGCTCCACTCGGCCCGCTGCGCAAACTCCTGCCCCATGAACAACAGCTTCTTGCCGGGATACCCCCACATCATCGCATAGTAGGTGCGCAGATTGGCGAACTTCTGCCAATCATCGCCCGGCATCTTGGTCAGCATCGAGCCCTTGCCGTGCACGACTTCGTCGTGGCTGATCGGCAGGACGAAGTTCTCGTCGAAGGCATAAACGAGGCCGAAGGTGATCGCGGCATGATGGTGCTTCCGGTGCACCGGTTCGCGCGCCATGTACTTCAGCGTGTCGTGCATCCAGCCCATGTTCCACTTGAACCCGAAGCCGAGCGCGGTGCGCGGGGCTTCGTCGTAGGCGGGAGCGGAGACGCCGGGCCAGCTGGTCGATTCCTCGGCGACGGTGAAGGCGCCGGGTTCGCGGGCATAGAGCGCGCGATTGGCGGCGCGCATGAACTCGACCGCTTCCCAGTTCTCGCGTCCGCCCTCACGGTTGGCGATCCATTCGCCGTCCTTGCGCGAGTAGTCGCGGTATAGCATCGAGGCGACCGCATCGACGCGCAGCCCGTCGACGTGATAGCGCTCGGCCCAGAACAAGGCATTGTTGACCAGGAAGGCGGATACCTCGCGCCGGCCGAAATTGTAGATCGCGGTGTTCCAGTCGGGATGATAGCCGAGCCGCGGATCTTCATGCTCGTAAAGCGCGGTACCGTCGAACCGCGACAGGCCGTGCGCGTCGGTCGGGAAATGCGCAGGCACCCAGTCGAGCAACACGCCGATCCCGGCACGGTGTGCGCCGTCGACGAAGCGCGCAAACCCCTCATGGTCGCCGAACCGCGCACTCGGCGCGTAGAGACCGGTCGTCTGGTATCCCCAGCTCGGATCGTAAGGATGCTCGGAGATCGGCATGAACTCGATGTGGGTGAACCCCATCGCGACGGCATAGGGGATCAGTCGCTCGGCCAGCATGTCCCACGTCAGGAACCAGCCGTTCTCGTCGCGCTGCCAGCTTCCGGCGTGGACCTCGTAGATGCTGATGGGTGCGCGGCGCGGGTCGACCGAAGCCCATGCCTCGCGGTGTGCGGCATCACCCCATTCATGGTGCATCGGCGCCGTCGTGAGCGACGCGGTCTTCGGGCGCAGTTCGGCGGCAAAGGCGTAAGGGTCTGCTTTCAGCGGCTGGGCCACACCGTCCGGACCGGTAATCGCGTATTTGTAGGCGCGGCCAGCACCGATGTCGGGCAGGAATATCTCCCACACCCCGGTGTCGTTGCGACGCCGCATGCCGTGGCGGCGCGGATCCCAGTCGTTGAAGTCGCCGACCACCGCGACGCGGCGTGCGTTGGGCGCCCAGACCGAGAAATGGACCCCCTCGGCGCCCTCATGGACGATCAGGTGCGCGCCCATCTTGTCGTGAAGGCGAAAGTGCGTGCCTTCGTTCATCAGGAAATCGTCGGTCGGCCCGAGCACCGGGCCGAAGCTGTACGGATCGGTGACCCACCATTCGACGCCGCCGCCAGCCGCGACGTAGCGCAGCGGCTGTGGCACGCCGTCGATCACGCCCTCGAACAGCCCGCGATCGTCGACCTTCGCCAACTTCCCCAGCACCGCGCCGTCCAGCGCGCGGGCCGTGACCGCCTCCGCACCCGGTATCCACACGCGGGCGAACGTTCCGTCCGGCCCTTCGTGCGGGCCGAGCAGCGCAAACGGATCCTCGTTGGTCCCGTCCAGCAGCGCGTCGATCGCGGCGACCGGCGGCTTCACTTCACGCCCCAGATGTCGCGCGCATAGTCCCCGATCGTGCGATCGGAGGAGAACCACCCCATGTTGGCGACATTGCGGATCGCGGCCCGTGCCCAGCCATCGCGATCGCCCCAGCGCGCATCCACGTCGCGCTGTGCGGCGGCATAGGCGTCGAAATCGGCTGCCACCATGAACCAGTCATGGTCGTACAGGCCGTTCATGAGATCGCGGTAGCGGTCGTGGTCATCCGGTGAGAACACGCCAGAGGCGATCGCGTTCACCGCCTGCGCCAGTTCCGCCGAATTTTCGATCACCTCGCGGGGCACGTAGCCGTCGGCGCGCTTCGCCGCGACTTCGTCGGCGGTCAGCCCGAAGATCACGATATTCTCCGCACCGACATGGTCGCGAATCTCGACGTTGGCGCCGTCGAGCGTGCCGATCGTCAGCGCCCCGTTCAGCGCGAACTTCATGTTGCCGGTGCCCGATGCCTCCATACCGGCGGTCGAGATCTGTTCCGACAGGTCGGCGGCGGGCACCATCCGCTCGGCAAGGCTGACGTTGTAATTGGGGACGAACGCGACCTTCAGCAGCCCGCCGATCGACGGGTCGGCGTTCACCCGCCGCGCGACGTCGCCGGCCAGCTTGATGATCAGTTTGGCCTGGTGATAACTCGACGCGGCCTTGCCCGCGAACAGCTTGACGCGCGGGGTCCAGTCACGCTCGGGGTGGCTGCGGATCTGGTCGTAGAGCGCGACCGTCTCGATGATGTTGAGCAGCTGGCGCTTATATTCGTGGATGCGCTTGATCTGCACGTCGAACATCGCCGACGGATCGAGCCGAAGCCCCATCTCGCCACGCAGATATTCGGCGAGCGCGACCTTGTTGGCACGCTTCACAGCGGTGAAGCGCTCTCGGAAAGCGGCGTCCTCGGCGAACGGGGCAAGCGCCGTCAGACGCTCGGCGTCGTCGGTGAAGCCGTCGCCAATCGCTTCCTTGATCAACGAGGTCAGGCCGGGATTGCATTCCTGCAGCCAGCGGCGCGGGGTGATGCCGTTGGTCTTGTTGTTGATGCGGTCCGGATAAAGCCGGTGCAGGTCCGCGAAGACGGTGGTCTTCATCAGGCTGGTGTGCAGCGCCGCCACGCCGTTGACGCTGTGCGCGCCGGCGAAGGCGAGATTGGCCATGCGGACGCGCCGCTCACCCCCTTCGTCGATCAGGCTGATCGCGGCGATCGCGCGCTCGTCGATCCCCTCGACCTTGGCGGCGGCGCGCAGCAGCGTAGCGTTGATCGCGTAGACCAACTGCATGTGTCGTGGCAGCAGCCGCTCGAACAGCGGCAAGGGCCAGCTTTCCAGCGCCTCGGGCAGCAGCGTGTGATTGGTGTAGCCGAACGTCTTCTGCGTGATCTCCCATGCCTCGTCGAAGCCCAGCCCGTGCTCGTCGAGCAGGATGCGCATCAACTCGGCCACCGACACCGCCGGGTGGGTGTCGTTGAGCTGAATCGCGGCGCGATCCGGCAAGGTTCGGATGTCGCCGAAATACTGCACGTGGCGACGGACGATGTCCTGGATCGACGCCGAGGAGAAGAAATACTCCTGCCGCAGTCGCAGCTCCTGCCCCGCCGCGGTGGTATCATTGGGATAGAGGACGCGCACCAGCGTCTCGGCGCGCAGCTGATTCGCCATCGCGCCCTCGAAATCGCCGCGGTTGAAGGCGTCGAGCTTGAACGGATCGAGGCTGCGCGCGGTCCACAGCCGCAGCGTGTTGACGCGCCGCCCGCGCCACCCGACGACCGGCGTATCGACGGCCTGCGCCTCGACCAGCTCGCCCGGCTTCCACGTGACCGCACCGCTTTCGTCGCCGTGCACCTCGCCGCCGAAGCCGATCGCATAGGCGCTCTCCCGGCGGCGGAACTCCCACGGGTTGCCGTATTGCAGCCATGTCTCCGGCAGTTCGACCTGCCAGCCGTCGTCGATCCGTTGCCGGAACATACCGTTCACGTAGCGGATGCCATAGCCGTAGGCGGGCAGATCCAGGCTGGCGAGGCTTTCCATGAAGCATGCCGCCAACCGGCCAAGCCCGCCGTTGCCGAGCGCGGCATCGGGCTCGATCTCTTCCAAAGTGGCAAGGTCGAGGCCAAGTTCGGCGAGCGCCGCCGCCACCTCGTCGCGAGCCGACAGGTTGGCGAGCGCGTCGCGCAACAGCCGGCCGATCAGAAATTCCAGGCTGAGATAATAGACGCGCTTGGCGCCGGCCGCATGTGCCGCCTTGGTGGAGGCCATCCAGCGCTCGATAATCTCGTTGCGAACGGTAAGGATCGTCGCCGCCAGCCAATCGTGCGGCCTGGCGGCCTGTTCATCCTTGCCGATGCGGTGGACCAGCGTGTCGAGGATGTTGAGCGCCAGCGGACCCCGCGGTCGCACGGCTTCGGTCTCAGTCACGGTCGCCCCCCAATCTATGTTCTACAAAGGCCTAAGCGCCTGAGGCCGGAGCGGCAACGGTTTCATCGCGGACCGCTTTTCCGCGATAGGCCTGCACGTCGAGCGCGGCGCCGAGCAGGAAGGCGTAGACGCTGAGCCACAGCCACGTCAGCGCGACGATGATCGCGCCGAGCGAACCATAGGTCGCGCCATAATTACCGAAATTTGCGACGTAGATACTGAAGCCGGTGGTCGCGAGCAGCCAGACGATCGTCGCGGTCACCGTCCCCGGCGTCGCCCAGCGCAAGCGCGCGCCGTGGCGGTACGGTCCGAAGCGGAAGAGCAGCGAAGCGCCGGTTATGACGATCATCGCCAGCAACAGGTAAGTGGCGATGCGGATCAGCGCGAGCACGACGCCCGGGAACCACGGGATCAACGTGCCGACGAACGCCACCACAGCGCTGGCAGCTATGCCGAGAAATATCAGCAGGATACCGCCGATCACGATCGCAAACGAGGTGAGCGTCCAGATGAGGAAACTCCGCTTCTCCTTGACCTCGTAGGCGACGTTCAGCGCAGTCATCATCGCGGTCGCAGCCTTGCTGCCGCCGTACAGCGCGATCACCAGTGCGATCACCAGCCCCAGCCCTTTGCGCCCCTGCGACCCCGAGGTGACGATGTCGAGCTGCTGCCCGATCAGCGACGCGACGTCGCCAGGCAGCATCGTGAACAACTCGCGAATATCCTGCTGCACCGACGCCGCGTCCGCGAACAGCCCGTAGGTAAAGACCGTGACCGCGAGGATCGGGGCGATCGACGAAATGATATAGAACGCCGCGCCGGCGGCGATCAGACCGAGGTTGTCATCGTTGGACGCGGTGTAGGCGGATTTCATCTGCCCCCACCAGTCACTTCGGAAGGCACGCCACAGGTCGGCGGAGGACAGGTCGATCTTCATTACGGAGGCGAACGCAGCGGGAGCGCGGAGGCTCCCGGCGGTTATGTCGTTTTGCGTCCATCGGCGCGCGTCACCGTGCGCAGGTGGCGGCCTGAGTCAGACCGTGAAGCTCTCTCCGCAGCCGCACGCACCCTTGGCATTGGGATTCGCGAAAACGAACCCGGCGGTGAAATCGTCCTCGACCCAGTTCATCGTCGAGCCGATCAGGTAGAGGATCGAGCCGCCGTCGACGAACAGGATGCCGCCGGGGGTCTCGATACGTTCGTCCATCGGCTTCGCCTCGCTGACATAATCGACCGAATAGGCGAGCCCCGAACAGCCGCGGCGCGGGGTCGACAGCTTCACACCGATCGCCCCATCCGGCGCGCGCGCCATCAGGTCGGCGATGCGCGCCTCGGCCGCCGGGGTGAGCAACAGCGGCGCGGGACGCGCGCGGAGCGTGGTGGCCATCACAGCATTCCCAATTCAAGCCGCGCATCGTCGGACATCTTCTGCGGATCCCACGGCGGATCCCAGACGAGGTTGACGTCGGCAAAGGCGATCCCGGGCACCGCCGCGACGCGCATCTCGACCTCGCCGGGCATCGACTCGGCGACCGGGCAATTCGGCGTCGTCAGGGTCATCGTGACCGCGGCGTGGCCGTCCCCGGTCACCTCGACGCCGTAGATCAGCCCGAGATCATAGATGTTCACCGGAATTTCGGGGTCGAAGATGTCCTTCAACGCGTCGATCACCGATTCGTACAGCGCGCCGCCGGGTTCGTGCGCCGCATCACCAGTCGCTGGCTTTTGTGCAAGGAAACCAGACAGATAGTCGCGCTGACGTGGTCCGCCCGCCTGCTCCGAAGCAATTTCCGGTGCATCGGACACCTGCGCACGCGGCGGCTTTTCTACCGCCTCCACCGTTTCGCTCCTGACGGATTCGCTCATCCGAAAATCCTTTTCACTCGCTCGATCCCGGCCACCAGCGCCGCCACGTCATCGGGCCCGTTATAGACCGCGAAGCTGGCGCGCGCCGTCGACTCCACGCCCAGCGCCGCCATCAACGGCTGCGCGCAATGATGCCCGGCGCGGATCGCGACCCGGCTCTCGTCCAAGATGGTGCCGATGTCGTGCGGATGCACCCCCTCCATCACGAAGGAGACGATCCCGGCGCTGTCATCCGGCCCCAGCACGCGGATCGAATTGATCCGCGACAGTGCCGCGCGCGCTTCCGCGACCAGCGCGGTTTCGTGCGCATGGATGCGATCGAGCCCGATCGCCCGCACGTAATCGACCGCCGCGGAGAGCCCGAGTGCGCCGACGATATGCGGCGTCCCCGCCTCGAATCGGGTCGGCGCGGGGGCATAGGTGGTGCGTTCGAACGACACGCGGTCGATCATCGATCCGCCGCCCTGGTACGGCGGCATGGCGTCCAGCAACTCGGCCCGCGCCCACAGCACGCCGATCCCGGTCGGCCCGTAGAGCTTGTGCCCGGAAAAGACGTAGAAATCACAACCGAGGGCGGCGACGTCGACCGCGATGCGCGGCACCGCCTGACAGCCGTCGATCAGGATCTTCGCGCCTACCGAATGCGCGATCTCGCTGGCGCGTGCCACGTCGAGGACCGAGCCGAGCACGTTCGAGACGTGCGCCAGCGCGACAAGCTTGTGTTCCGGCCGGATCATCGCCGCCATCGCATCCAGGTCGATACGATGGTCGGCGGTGAGCGGAACGACGTCGATCGCGGCGCCGACGCGCTCGGCGACCATCTGCCACGGCACGATGTTGCTGTGATGCTCCAGCATCGACAGCAGGATGCGGTCACCGGCGTTCAACGTGACGGCCGCGTGGCATTGCGCGACGAGGTTGATCGCCTCGGTGGCGCCGCGCACGAACACGATCTCGTTCGCGGGCGCGCCGATCAGGTCGCCGATGTTGGCGCGGGCGGCCTCGTAAGCGAGCGTCATGTCCGCGGAACGTTGATACACCCCGCGGTGGACGGTAGCGTAGGTCGTATCGTAGCCGTGCGCGATCGCATCGATCACGGCGCGCGGCTTCTGCGCGGTGGCGGCGGTGTCGAGATACGCCCAACCCTCCGGGATCCCAGGGAAATCGGCGACCATGTCGAGCGGGCGGTCGAGCCCGAGCGCAGTGTCGGTCATGAGCGCGATCCGCGGTTTCGCGCGCGGATGTTGGCAAAGGTGGTGCCAAACGCCGTGCGCGGAGAAAATGAAGCGCGCGGGGTCACAGTGCGCTCTCCAGCCAGGCATCGGCGTCGGCGGCGAACGCCTCGCGCACCGTCTCGTCACCGATGCGGTCGATCGCGTCGGCCACGAACGCGCGGGTCAGCAGCGCCTTCGCGCGCGCGGCGGGGATGCCGCGGCTTTCCATGTAGAACAACGCGCGGCGATCCAGCTCGCCGACCGTCGCGCCGTGCGCGCACTTCACGTCGTCGGCGAAGATCTCCAGCTCCGGCTTGAGGTTGACGGTCGCGGTGCGGTGCAGGAGCAGCCCGCGCAGACTCTGTTCGCCGTCGGTCTTCTGCGCATGGCGCGCGACCTCGACCGCGGCGGCGAGGCTCGCCTGCGACTGGTCGGCAGCGACTGCGCGCCAGAGCTGGTGCGACTGTCCGTTGGGCTGCGCGTGGCGGACGCGGACCGCGCATTCCTGCCGCAACCGGTCGCGGGTGAGCAGCGCGCCGCCATATTCCGCGTAACCGCCCTCGCCCGCCAGCGTGATCGCGGCGTCGATGCGCACGCCGTGGTCGCCGGCGGCCAGCATCGTGCCGACCAGGCTGGCGCCCTCGCCAAGTTCGGCTTCGTCACGCAACGACACGAAGCCGGCCGCCTGCGTCATGCGGACGGCGCGCATCAGCCGCGCGGCCTTGCCGAGGCGGATACGGGTGTTGCGGTTCGACCAGCCGGCGCCGACGAACGTCTCCACGACCTGCGCGGAGGTATCGGCGCCCAGCACGATCTCGGCGGCGAGATGGTTTTCGGCACCGGTCGCGACGTGCACGACCTGCACGGGGTGTGCGACCGCCTGTTCGTCGAGGTGGAGAGACCAGCCGGTGGTGGCGCGCTTGCCGAGGGCGTGCTCGCCCGGGGTCAGCGGGCCGACCCGGACGCGGTGCAGCTCGCTGGCGGCGTCATCGAGGACGCCATCGACGAACAGCAACTTCGCCCCGGGCAGGTCGAGGAATTGCGCGTCGGGGCGCGTGATCGCACCCAGCGCGGCGGCGGCGGCGATCCCGCCGAGGTCCGCCCAGCGCCACGCTTCCTCGCGGGTTGAAGGGAGGTCGAGGGTCATGCGGCAGCCTCTGCATAGCCCTGCCGCTCCAGTTCGTGCGCCAGTTCCGGCCCGCCCGAACGCGTGATGCGGCCATCGGCGAGGACGTGGACACGATCGGGCTGCACGTAATCGAGCAGCCGCTGATAGTGGGTGATGAGCAGCACCGCCTTCGTCGGCTGGCGCATGATGCGGTTGATGCCGTCGCCGACGATGCGCAGCGCGTCGATGTCGAGCCCCGAATCGGTTTCGTCGAGGATGGCGAAGGCGGGATCGATGATGCCCATCTGCACCATCTCGTTGCGCTTCTTCTCGCCGCCGGAGAAGCCGACGTTGACCGGGCGCTTGAGCATGTCCTGCTGGAGGCCCAGCGCGTCGGCCTGCGCGCGGGCGATCTTCAGGAACTCGGCGCCCGACAGCGGCTTCTCGCCGCGGCTGGCGCGTTGCGCGTTGAGCGATTCGCGCAGGAACTGGACGTTCGAGACGCCGGGGATCTCGACCGGATACTGGAAGCCGAGGAACACGCCGGCGGCGGCCCGCTCGTGCGGTTCCTTTTCGAGAAGATCCTCGCCGTTGAACGTGACGCTACCGGCGGTCACTTCGTAGCCGGGGCGCCCGCCGAGCACGTAGCCGAGCGTCGACTTGCCCGCGCCGTTCGGGCCCATGATCGCATGGATCTCGCCCGCGTTTACTTCGAGCGAAAGGCCCTTGAGGATTTCCTTGCCGTCGATCTCGGCGTGCAGGTTTTCGATTTTCAGCATCAACTTCTCAACTATGAATGTTCGTGAGTACGGCGACGCTTGCCACCCAGCCCGCCACGCCACCAATCACCGAATGCAGGGGCCAGCGGCCGCTGCGGTCGATAAGGAAGGACAAGCTGCCAACAACAACCATCAGCACCGCGGCAAGCGGCACCGCAAACCATAAGTCACGATCTAGCGCCACGGCCGCTAAAAGCGCGGCACCGATCGGCAGCGCGGGCAACAAGACCGGTTGGAGCGAGCCAAGCCGATTCACCCAACGCTCCCCTCGAGGCTGATTCCCAACAGCTTCTGCGCCTCGACCGCGAACTCCATCGGGAGTTGCTGCAGGACTTCGCGCGCGAAGCCGTTGACGATCAGCGCCACCGCCGCCTCGGCATCCAGACCGCGCGACATCGCATAGAACAGCTGGTCCTCGCTGATCTTCGACGTAGTCGCCTCGTGCTCGATCTGCGCCGACGGGTTCTTCACCTCGATATACGGCACGGTATGCGCGCCGCACTGATCCGA
The DNA here is from genome assembly GCF_000419605.1 of Sphingomonas phyllosphaerae 5.2. Taxonomy (NCBI): domain Bacteria; kingdom Pseudomonadati; phylum Pseudomonadota; class Alphaproteobacteria; order Sphingomonadales; family Sphingomonadaceae; genus Sphingomonas; species Sphingomonas phyllosphaerae. The sequence continues at coordinate 3,582,491 of NZ_ATTI01000001.1, forward strand.
CAGCAACAGCGAGTCGCATTGCGTGAAGTTGCGGACGTTCTCGGCGGTCGGCGCGACGCGGACGAGGCCACGGTACGTGTTGTCGCTGCGCCCGGCGCTGATCCCCTTCGAGACGATCGTCGACTTCGTGTTCTTGCCGAGGTGGATCATCTTCGTGCCGGTATCGGCCTGCTGGCGGTTGTTGGTGACCGCCACCGAGTAGAACTCACCGACCGAGCCGTCGCCCGCCAGCACGCACGACGGATATTTCCACGTGATCGCGCTGCCGGTCTCGACCTGCGTCCACGACACCTTGCTGTTGCGGCCCTGACACAGCGCGCGCTTGGTGACGAAATTGTAGATGCCGCCAACGCCGTTCTCGTCTCCGGGGTACCAGTTCTGGACGGTCGAATATTTGATCTCGGCATCGTCGAGCACGACCAGTTCCACCACCGCCGCGTGGAGCTGGTTCTCGTCGCGCATCGGCGCGGTGCACCCCTCCAGATAGCTGACGTAGCTGCCCTTGTCAGCGACGATCAGCGTGCGTTCGAACTGGCCGGTATTTTCCGCATTGATGCGGAAATAGGTCGACAATTCCATCGGGCAACGCACGCCCTCGGGTATGTAGACGAAGGTGCCGTCGGAGAAGACCGCGCTGTTGAGCGTCGCAAAGTAATTGTCGCGCTGCGGCACGACCTTGCCCAGCCACTTGCGGACAAGGTCGGGATATTCGCGAATCGCCTCGCTGATCGAACGGAAGATCACGCCCGCCGCTTCCAGTTCCTTGCGGAAGGTGGTGGCGACCGACACGCTGTCGAACACCGCATCCACCGCGACGCGGCGCTGCGGGGTCTCACCGTCGTCGACGCCGGCGAGCATCTTCTGCTCCGCGATCGGGATGCCGAGCTTTTCGTAGACGCGCAGGATTTCCGGATCGACCTCGTCCAGCGACCCCAGCTTCGGCTTCGCCTTGGGTTCGGCGTAATAATACGCATCTTGATAGTCGATCGGCGGCACGTTGAGTTTCGCCCAGTCCGGCGCCTCAAGCGTCTGCCACAACCGGAACGCCTTCAGGCGCCAGTCCAGCATCCATTCCGGCTCGTTCTTCTTGGCGGAGATATAGCGCACCGTATCTTCGCTCAGCCCCTTGGGCGCGAAGTCCTGTTCGATGTCGGACGAGAAGCCCCATTCATAGGTCTTCGCGACGGCGGCGTGCGCTTCGGCGTTCTTGGTGGCCATGATTATGCCTCAACCTTCATCTGCTGCTGCGCCACCGGCGCGTCTGCGGCGAGTTGCGCCAGCGTGATCCCCGCCAGCGCACCGCGCACCGCCTGGTTCACCGCACTCCAGTGCGGCTTCACCCGGCAATTTCCTTCGATCGCGCAATCGTGATTTGCGGCATCCACGCACGACGTCATCGCGATCGGCCCCTCGACCGCCTCGACGATGTCCGCAAGCGTGATCGACGCCGGCGGGCGCGAGAGGCGGATGCCGCCGCCCGTACCACGCGCGCTGTCGATCAGCCCGGCCGCGGCCAGCTTGCTGACCAGCTTCTGCGCGGTGGGCAGCGGCACACCGGTTTCCTCGGCGAGCACGGTCGCATTCTGCCGCGCCAGGCCGCCGCAATGCCGCGCCGCGGCGCCGAGCAGCACCACCGCATAATCGGTCAGGCTGGATAGCCTCATGATTTCTGGTGCATCACTTGCGAACCACTCTCAAATCGGATCGAATCGTTCCGATTGGCAGATGGTCGTTCGCGCACGCGAAATCAACCGCGCACAAAAAAAGGGCCCGGCGTGACGCCGGGCCCTTCAGGTAAAGTGGCCTCCTTTCGGAGGCCCTTCGGGTCGCACCCCTGCTATGCCAATGATTCGCCACGCTGGATTGGATGGATGCGACATCGGCACCAGCAAGATTTACAATTCGCCGGGCTTGATCTTGTGCGATGCGGTCGCGAAACGCCGAAGCATGGCCGACCTGTTCTCCCGCCTTGCGCGGTCGCTCGATCCCGAAACCGCGCATGTGCTGGCGATCCGGGCGCTGGGCGGCTGGGGCACGCTGCACGCGCCGCTTGCGGGCGCGATACCGCGGCTTGCGATAACCGTGGCAGGCGTCAGCTTTCCCAATCCGGTCGGGCTGGCGGCGGGGCTCGACAAGGATGCGCGCGCGATCACCGGGTTGATGGCGCTGGGCTTCGGCTCGGTCGAGGTCGGCACGCTGACCCCGCGCGCGCAGCCCGGCAATCCTAAGCCGCGGCTGTTCCGGCTGGTCGAGGACCGCGCCGTCATCAACCGCATGGGGTTCAACAACGGCGGGCTGGCGGCGGGGATCGCGCGCGCGCAGGCGGCGGACCGGCGCGGCGGCGTGCTGGGGATCAACGTCGGCGCGAACAAGGACGCGACCGATCGCGTGGCGGATTATGTCGCGGGCGTCGCGGCCGCGGCACCGATCGCCGATTATGTGACGATCAACGTCAGCTCCCCGAACACGCCCGGGCTGCGCGACCTGCAACAGGGCGCGGCGCTGACCGAATTGCTGGCGGCGTGCGGCGCGGTGCGCGGGGCGACGCCGCTGTTCCTGAAGATCGCGCCCGACCTGGATGCGGCGGGGATCGACGGGGTCGCCAGGGCGGCGATCGACGGCGGCGTCGATGCACTGGTGATCGGGAACACCACGATCTCGCGACCGGCGCTGCGCAGTGCGCATGGCAGCGAGACCGGCGGGCTTTCGGGCGCACCGCTGCGGACGCTGGCGGCGGACAAGCTACGCGAAGTGCGCGCGGCGACCGGCGGGCACGTGGCGTTGATCGCGGCGGGCGGGATCGACAGCGGCGCGGAGGCGTATGCACGGATCCGCGCCGGCGCGAGCCTTGTGCAGCTGTATTCCGCGCTGGTCTATGATGGCCCGGGGCTTCCGCGACGGGTGGTCGCGGAACTGGCCGAATGCCTCGCGCGCGACGGGTTCGCGAGCGTGGCGGCTGCGGTGGGGGCTTAACTACCGCGTGCGTTCGCGGGCATTCGCGCCAGGCCGTCGGTGCGCCCGCCGCCTTCAGCGCACGTTAGTCTCCGCGGATCCGACGCACCTGCTTCCGTATGTACGCGATCTGGGTCTGCGAAAGGTCGCCGTCGTTCCGGGCGAGCATCATCTGCACCTCGGCGCGTAGCTTGTCCGCCGCCGCGATCTTTTGCCGCTTCATGGTCGGCGTAACGATGTTCCCGGTGATGGACACTGGTTCCAAGCCAATCATTGGCGTGTAGGGAGTATCGAGAGTGCCGCCGAACCCAAGCCATTGGGCGGATGCAGGGGCCGCCATCGCAATGGCGATCGCGGGGACAAGGAGAAGGCGCATCACGGTCCTTTCAGTCTTAATCTGTTTCACAAGATAACGCGCTGCGGCCACCGGGTGTCAAGCATTTCGGCATAACGTTCAAGTCAAAGCGCCGCCCTGCCGGTGCGCTGGCAGTGCAGCCTCCGATGCGGTGACACCAGGAGCGCGTCCAAGTCAGCGATCGGAAACGACAATCATGATCCGGCGTTGAAAACCCGTGCGGCATGACTGCTCGATGATCGAACCGCAGCCAGCCGCGGCGGCGTGGCGCCTGTCGCGCCCGACTGCCGCTTGCATGTCGGCAACCAGCTGGCCGCGAATCGCGCCGAGCGGGCGCCGAGCGGCCGACAACGTCCCCCCGCACACGCACCTGACCGGTGTCGGGTCGGCGATGACGACTCAGCGTACGACGGGCGCCGGCTCGATCGCCACCTTGCCTTCGCGGCGCGGATCGTAGCCGCCGTCCAGCCGGCCGTCGCGCAGGATGATGCCGTGCAGGCCGGAGTCCTCGCCCTGCCCGGGCCGCACGACGATGCCGCGCGCCGCCAGCCCGTCGCGCACCGCCGTGGGAATGCGGTTCGCCTCGCCCTGGAAACTGTCGCCGCGCGCGATCAGGTTGGGAAGCGCCAGCGCCTGCTGCATCGGCAGCTTCCAGTCGATCGCCGCCACCGCCGCCTTGCCGACATAGGCGAGGATCGCGTTGCCCCCGGCCGAGCCGAGCGCGCCGACGAAGCCGCGCCCGGCATCGAGCAGCAGCAGCGGCGTCATCGACGAACGCGGGCGCTTTCCCGCCGCCACGGCATTCGCAGCCGGCCGACCGGCGGCATCGCGCGGGCTGAACGAGAAATCGGTCATCTGGTTGTTGAGGAAGAACCCGTCGACCATCCGCCCCGACCCGAAGATCGATTCGACCGTGGTGGTGATCGACACGACGTTGCCGCGCGCATCGCCGACCACGAAATGCGAGGTGCCAGTCGGCTCCAGCGTACGGTCGGCGGCGGGCATCGTCGCGCCGGCGGGCGTGCCGGGCGCGGGCGCCGGGCCGGCGCGTGTCCCGATCAGCCGCGCACGCTGCGCGAGATAAGCCGGGTCGAGCAGACCGGCGACGGGCACGTCGACGAAGGCGGGATCGCCGACATAGCGATCACGATCGGCGTACATCAGCCGACTGGCCTCCGCGAACAGGAACCATGCCTGCGGATCGTCGGCACCGCGCGCGGCGATATCGGTGCGCTCCAGCAGGCCGAGCAGTTCCAGCAACCCGACCCCGCTGGCAGGCGGCGGCGGCGCGCAGACCAGCAGCACGCGGTACGGCGCGCACACCGGTGCACGCACCAGCGGGCGATAGGCGGCGAGATCGCCGAGCGTCATCGTGCCGGCGAGCGGCCCCTGCGTCACCCGCGCGACGATCCGCCGTGCCGTGGCGCCGGTGTAGAGCGCGTCGGGGCCTTCGCTGGCCAATCGTCCCAGGAAGGCGGCGTAGGCGGGGTTGCGCAACCGGTCGCCGGCGCGCAGCAACCCGCCGCCGGGGCGCGCGAAATAGGCGCGCACGTCGGGCGCGCCGAGCTCTGCGTACGTGCCCGCGAGGAAGCGGCCGAGCCGTGGCGACACGAGGAAGCCGTCACGCGCGGTGCGCTGCGCATCGGCGAACAAGGTCCGCCACGGCAGCCGCCCGTGCTCCGCCTGCGCCAACGCCAGCATCCTGACCGCGCCGGGCACACCGGTCGCGCGCCCGCTGAGCACCGCCTGCGCGAACGGCAGCGGGCGACCGCCGTCGTCGAGGAACATGTCCGGCGTCGCGCCGGCCGGGGCCGTCTCACGACCGTCGTAGACGCGCACCTGCCGCGCCGCGGCATCGTACCAGGTCATGAACGCGCCGCCGCCGACGCCCGAGCTTTGCGGCTCAACCAGCGACAGCATCGCCTGCACCGCAACCGCAGCGTCGACTGCCGAGCCGCCACGCCGCAGAACCGCCATGCCGGCGTCGGTAGCGAGCGGGTTGGCCGCGACGACGAAGATCTGCGCCGGGCTGGACGGCGTCGCGGGAGCGCTGGCGGAAGCAGCGGCGGGGGTGGGCGCCACGGCGGCGCGCGGCGTGGCACAGCCCGCCGACCATGACAGCGCCGCGCCGAGAAGAAGAATGCGCATGCGCATGGTGCCGTATCCCGTGCCGATCATCGTGCCCGCGATAGCGGCGCCGCCGGGCACCGTCCATGCTGGCGCCCTCGTACGGCGGTAGCGGCGGCGCAGCCCGGCGTCCATGCTGGCGCGGCGCCTAAATCCTTGGCATGGTGAAGCGAAAAGCGCGACACGCGCGGCCAAGGAGAGGAGCGGCACCATCACCCGACGGCTCGAACATTTCCCCAATCTGGTCACGATGTTCTTCACCCGTGCCGCCGAGAAGGGCGATGCGCCGTTCCTGTGGCACAAGCAGGACGGCGCGTGGGTGGCGACGAGCTGGCGCGAAGCCGCCGAGACGGTCGCACGGCTGGCCACCGCGCTGCGCGCCGTCGGGCTGGAGCGCGGCGACCGGGTAATGCTGGTCGCCGAGAACCGTCCGGAATGGTGCCTCTCGGATCTGGCGATCATGGCCGCCGGCTGCGTGACGGTGCCGACCTACACGACGAATACCGAGCGCGATCATCAGCACATCATCGAGAATTCGGGCGCGAAGGCGGTGATCGTCTCCACCGCGAAGCTGGCCAAGGTGCTGATGCCCGCGATCCTGCGCTCGATCCGCCCGCAGATGCTGATCGGCATCGATCCGATGCGGCTGGGGCAGGCGGCGATCGACGTCTACGACTGGCGGACGCTGGTCGACGCGCACCCGGCCGATGTCGGGACCGTCGCCGCCGCGGCCGATTTCGCGCGCAACGATCTGGCGTGCATCATCTACACCAGCGGCACCGGCGGCGCGCCGCGCGGGGTGATGCAGCATCACGGCGCGATCCTGCACAATGTCGCGGGCTGCTCCGCGGTGGTCGCGGAGGATTTCGGCTGGGGCAACGAGGTGTTCCTGTCGTTCCTGCCGCTGAGCCACGCCTACGAACATACCGGCGGGCAGCATTTCCCGATCGGGATGGGCGGACAGATCTATTACGCCGAGGGGATCGAGAAGCTGGCGGCGAACATCGAGGAAGTGCGCCCGACGATCATGTTCGTCGTGCCGCGGCTGTTCGAAGTGCTGCGCACGCGCATCTCGAAGGCGATCGAGCGGCAGGGCGGGCTGTCGGCACGGCTGCTTGCCGCCGCGCTGGACGTCGGCACGAAGCGTAACGCCGGCACGCTGCGGCTGCTCGATCGGCCACGCGCGTTGCTGGTCGACACGTTGTTCAAGCCGAAGATCGCAAAGAAATTCGGCGGGCGGATGAAGGCGATGATCTCCGGCGGGGCGCCGCTGACTCCGGAGGTCGGCGTGTTCTTCCAGTCGCTGGGGGTCACCTTCCTGCAAGGCTATGGCCAGACCGAGGCGGCGCCGGTGATCTCGTGCAACCGCCCCGGCGCGGGGGTGACGATGGACTCGGTCGGCCCGCCGCTCGCCGATACCGAGGTGAAGATCGCCCCTGACGGCGAGATCCTGGTACGAGGTGAGCTGGTGATGCACGGTTACTGGCGCAACGAGGGCGAGACCGCGCGGGTGTTGCAGGATGGCTGGCTACACACCGGCGACATCGGCGAGATCGATGGCGGCGGGCGCATCCGGATCACGGACCGCAAGAAGGACCTCATCATCAACGACAAGGGCGAGAACGTCGCACCGCAGAAGGTCGAGGGGCTGCTGACGCTGCAACCGGAGATCGGGCAGGCGATGATCACCGGCGACCGACGGCCGCACATGGTGGCGGTGCTGGTGCCGGATGCCGACTGGAGCACGGATTGGGCGAAGGCGAACGGGCGTGGCGCCGCGGCGCTGGCGGAGGACCCGGCCTATCGCAGGGCGGTGCAGGCGGCGGTCGACCGCACCAACGCGATGCTCTCCGCCACCGAGCGGGTGCGGCGGTGGATCCTGGCGGACGAACCGTTCGGGATCGAGAACGAGCAGCTGACGCCGAGCCTGAAAATCCGGCGGCATGTGCTCAAGCAGGTCTATGGGGCGCGGCTGGACGGGTTGTACGGGGCGAGTGGGTAGACGCGACCTCCGACAGCCTTCGCCCCTGCGCAGGCAGGGACCCATGGCTTTCGCCGTTGACGCTAGCGCAGAGATCGATCCGCAGCGCTGTCTGACCCGGCAGCAGCGACACCCCCGTCTGCGCAGGGATGACAGTTACATGTTGATCTCGTTCCACAGATCACGCCAGTCGGAATTGGCGCTACCGATCAGGTTCAGCTTCCATGCGCGCTTCCACTTTTTCAGCGCGTTCTCGCGGGTGATCGCGTTGAGCATCGTATCGTGGCGTTCGACATACGCGAGCCGGGTCAGGGCGTGTTCGCGGCAGAACTCGGAACCCTTTCCCTCGCGGTGCTGGAGGATGCGGGCGGCAAGGTGTGCGGTGACGCCGATGTAGAGCGTACCGCTTGGCCCGTTGGTCATGATGTAGACCCAGGCCGTTGGCGGCAACTCACGACGGTGAAAGGCATCGGCCCCTGCCTGCGCAGGGGCGACGGCTATTTCGTCGTTGCCCCGGCCCCCACGCTCCCCGCGCTCTTCGGCACCACCGCCATCGTCCAGTCCTTCTCCGGCTTCAGGTATTTCGCCGCCGCGGCCTGCAGCGAGGCGGGGGTGATGGTCGTGAAGTCGCTGACCAGCGTCTGGCTGGCCTCGATGCGCTTGGGATCGAACGTCCCACCGCTGGTCTGAAGCAGCCAGAACTGATTTCCGGACGACGCGCGCGCCATATATTGCAGCATCGGCACGATCGTGCGGCGCAGCTCGTCCTCGGCGACCGGGGTCGACACCAGCTCGGCGGCGATCTGGCGCGAGAGCTGGAAGAAGAGCGGCACCTTGTCGGGGGCGACCTTGCCGATCGCGATCAGGCGACCGCCGCCGGGCTGGCCGACCGGCCACTGGCTCTGCGCAGACGGCGAATAGCTGGCGCCCGCCACCGAGCGCAGCCGATCGAACAGGCGATCCGCGAACACCGCCGCCAGCACGTCGAGCCGGCGCTGCTCGGCATGGTCGGCCGAGCCGCCACCGGTCGGCCAGGCGATCACCGCGGCGGCCTGGTTGTCGTCGCCGTCGTGGGCGCGGATCACCGGTTGCGCGACGTGCGCGGGGAAGCGCACCTCCGGCGAGCGCGGCGCGTCGGGACGGCGCGCCTTGAGCGCGCCGAAGCTCTTGGCGATCGCAGCGATCGCCTCATCCGGCTTCACGTCGCCGAACACGTCGACCTCGATCGGGCCGGTTGCCAGCAGCGGCTGCCACAATTTGCGGAACGCACCCGCGTCCAGCCCCTCGATCTGCGGAAGCGTCGGCATGCCCCAGCGCGGATCGCCGTCGCGCAGCAACCCCTCGAGGTCGCGCGCCAGCACGCCGTCCGGCGACGACGACAGCCCGGCGTAACCCGCCAGCATCGCGGCGCGCGCGCGCGCCACCGGTGCCTTGTCCCAGCGCGGCGCGGCGAGCTTGGCCGCCATCAGCGTCAGATTGTCGGCATAATCGCCGGGAGTCGTCTGCGCACCGAACAGGAACGAATCGTCGCCGATGTCGAAATCGAGCCCCATGCGCCGCCCGGTCGTCAGCTGGTCGAGGTCGCTCTGGTTCAACTTGCCGATGCCGCTGGCGATCAGCGCATTGTCGCCCGCCCATGCCGGGGTCGGCTTGTCGGACGGCAGCGCCTGATAGCCACGCCCGAAACGGACACGCAGGTAGACGCGGCCGGTCTCCGACGCATTGGGGTAGATCAGCGCGCGGACGCCGTTGGCGAAGGTTACCTGCTCCATCGCCGGATCGCCGACCCGCACCTGCGCGACCGCCTTGCCGGGCGTACCCAGCGTCGGCACGCGCGAGAAGTCGACCGCCGCCTGCTCGGTACGCTTGACCGCCAGCTTCGACACATCGGCCTTCATCGCTGCCGCCAGCCGGGCGGCGGCGCCGGCGTCGGGCGTGCGGGTGTTGACCAGGGCGCGGTTCGCGTCCCCCTTGAACAGGCGATTGGTCGATTCGATCATCGCGGCGGGGGTGAACATCCCCTTGGCGCGCGCCTGCTTGAGGATCTCGTAGCTGGTCTGCGGCCCCGCCACGGTCTCGCGGATGTCGAGCGCGCTGACCATGTCGTCGGCCTGCTTCGCACCGGCCTCGACGCGCGAGGTGTCGACGTCGTTCTTCATCGCGGCGTCGTATTCGGCGAGTTCGCGGTCGATCTCGCCCTGCGTGGGCGGGTTGGCCATCGCGTCGGCGATCACCGCACGGACATCCTTCAGCGCCGCCTCCCAGTCGTTCCCGATCGGGATGACGTTGGTGAAGGTGCCGTTGGCCGACTGCGACACGTCGTCGAGATTGACCGACGCCTGCAGGAAGCTGCCACCGGCGCGCGCGCGCGTCTCGAGGCGACGGTTGATGAGCCGCATCGCGAGCTGGTCGACCATCCGCTTCTGGTTGAAGATCATCGTGTCGCTCTGGTACTTCCATGGGCGGAGCACCGCGGTGGCGACGATCGCGGGCAGCGACGGTTCGGCGATCGTCTTCGCGACCGGCTCACCTGTTCCGGGCGTACCGAAATCGGGCGCCGGCGGGTTCGCGCCGCTCGCCTGCCAGCCGCCGAAGTTCTTGACGACCAGCCGCGCCGCGACGTCGGGATCGATGTCGCCGGAGATGATCACCACCGCCCGCGACGGGCGGTACCATTTGTCGTGGAACGCCTGCACCGCGGCCGGCGTGGCCGCCGCCAGCGTCTTGATCGTCCCGATCGGCGAGCGACTGGCGAGCGGTTGCCCCGCGAAGAAGGTTTCGCGGATCGCGTCGCCATAGCGGACCTGCGGCCCCGGTGCCTCGCGCTGTTCCGCGAGCACCGCCGGGCGTTCCGCGGTCAGCCCGGCATCGGTGATCGCCGGCGCGGCCATCATGCCGGAAAAGATCTTCAGGCTCTCGTCCAGCTTCACGTCGGTCGCGCCGGGCAGGTCGAGCTTGTAGACCGTCTGCGTCGGCGTGGTCGACGCATTCGAATCGCTGCCGAAGGTCGCGCCGAAGCGCTGCCACACGCGCTTGGCCTCGCCATCGGGGACGTATTTGGAGCCGCGGAACGACAGATGCTCGATCAGGTGCGCGTAGCCCTGCTCGGCATCGGTTTCGTAGAGCGAGCCCGCATCGATCCGCACGCGCACCGCCACCTGCCCCGGCGGCACCGAGTTGCGGCGCACGGCGTAGCGAAGACCGCTGGGCAGCGCGCCGAAATGCCAGTTCGGGTCGGGCGGGATGTCCGAATCGGCGAACAGCCACGGCCGCGTGTCGACCTGGATCGGTGCGGTCGCCTGGGTCGGCACGGCACGCGTCGGCGCAGGCCCGACGGGCTTCGCAGGGGCCGCGCGCCGCGCACGCTGCTGCGCGGGGAGCGGCAGCGCGACGGAGACGAGGAGGAGGGCGACGAGCGGCTTCGCGAACGCGCGCGAGTAAAGATGCATGGCCTGATAGTAGGAGGCGGAGCGACCCGCGGCAACGGTTGCGCGACGAAAGACGCGCGCAGGCCAGTGCGGCAGCCTGCCTTTGCCGCGCCACGTTCTGGCCGCGATGCCGGTCTAGCCAAGTCGCCCGGCCCCAAACCACGGACAAGCAACTGATCCGACTACGAATGATGAAGCCCGCACCGAACATCCACGACCTGGCCCCCGTTCCTGTCGCCTTCGCGCGCCCGGCGCCGGCGGCTGCCCGCCCGCTATCCGCTGCGCCGGATCGCCCGTGGGCGGTGCGGCTCGGCAAGCGGCTGCGCGGTACGTTCGACCGCCTGATCGCGGGATCGTCGCTGGTGTCGAACGCGCCGGTGCTCGATGTGCGCGACTTTCCCTGGACGGCGGTGCTGCGCGAGCGCTGGACGGAGATCCGCGACGAGGCGGTGCGCGTCGCGCTGACCGGCAATGCGTCGCCCAGCCTCGCGGTCGTCTCCCCCGATCACCGCGCGATCGCCGAGGTCGGCAAGTGGCGGTCGTTTTTCCTGTGGGGTTACGGGTATCGCATCGACGACAATCTGGCGCGCTGTCCGCGGACCCGCGACGCGATCGCACGGGTCCCCGGGCTGAACTCGGCCTTCTTCTCGATCCTGGCGCCGGGCACGCACATCCCCGAGCATCGCGGGGTCACCAAGGGGCTGATCACCTGTCATCTCGCGCTGGTCGTCCCGCGCGACGGCGACGTGCGGATGCGCGTCGACGACCGGATCGTCCGCTGGTCGGAGGGTGAGACGCTGGTGTTCGACGACACCTACCGGCACGAGGTGTGGAACGACACCGGCGGCACGCGCGTGGTGCTGCTGATCCAGTTCGCGCGGCCGCTGCGTCATCCCGGCAAATGGTTCGCGGACCTGTTCCTCGGCGCGGTGCGGCGATCGGCGTTCGTCCAGGAAGCACGCGCAAACGTCGCGAAGTGGAATGCCGCGGTCGGGCGACTCGAAGGCTAGGAAGCCGCTGCCTATCTTCGTCGAAACGATCGCTTTCGCCACGCGTGCTTGATCCCGCGCGCCGCACGCGCCACATCGCGGTCATGCTGATCGAAACCGAAGCCACGCCGAACCCGGCGACGCTCAAGTTCCTGCCCGGCCGCGTCGTCATGGACGCCGGCACGCGCGACTTCGCGACCCCCGAGGAAGCGGAGGCAAGCCCGTTGGCCGATGCGCTGTTCGGGCTCGGCGACGTCACCGGGGTGTTCTTCGGGCGCGAATTCGTGTCGGTCACCGCGGCGCCGGGTGTCGCATGGGGCACCTTGAAGCCCGACGTGCTGGCGATCCTGATGGATCATTTCACCGCGCAGATGCCGTTGTTCCGCAGCGGCGGCGCCGGCTTCAGCGTGCCCGCCGAGGAAGAGACGTTCTCGGACGACCCCGCCGATGCCGACATCGTCGCGCAGATCAAGGAACTGATCGAGACGCGCGTCCGCCCGGCCGTGGCCAACGACGGCGGCGACATCGTCTATCGCGGTTTCGACAAGGGCAAGGTATTCCTGCGGATGCAGGGCGCATGTGCCGGGTGTCCCTCGTCCAGCGCGACGCTGAAGAACGGCATCGAGCAATTGCTGCGCTATTACGTCCCCGAAGTGACCGAGGTCCGCGCGGTCTGATCCGCGCCGCCTGCCCCCGATAACGGAGTTCCCGATGGCCGCCCCGCTCGACGATGCCGCGCTCGACCAATTGTTTCGCACCGCGCGCAGCTTCAACCATTATCGCGACGAACCGGTCGGCGAGGACAAGCTCCGCGCGCTGTGGGACCTGATGAAGATGGGGCCGACCTCGGCCAACCAACTGCCTGCCCGTCTGGTGTGGTGCGTGTCGGACGACGCCAAGGCCGCGCTGGCGGCGGCGTGTTCGGAGGGCAATCGCGACAAGGTGCTGAAGGCACCGGTGTCGGTGGTCATCGGGATGGACGTCGAGTTCCACGAGCATCTGCCCGAACTGTTCCCGCACACCGATGCCAAGAGCTGGTTCGACGGCAATCGCGAGCTGCGCGAGGCATCGGCGTTCCGCAATTCCTCGTTGCAGGGCGGCTATTTCATCCTCGCCGCGCGCGCGCTGGGGCTGGATACCGGGCCGATGTCGGGCTTCGATGGCGGCGCGGTCGACAAGGCGTTCTTCGCCGACACGCCGGCAGTGCGGACGAACTTCATCGCCACGCTCGGCTATGGCGATCCCGCGACCCTGCACGCGCGCAGCCCGCGCCCGGCGTTCGAGACCTTCAACCGCATCGCGTGACGCGAACCCCGGATATGACGCGCACGCTGGTGATCGACACCGCGACCGCCGCCTGCTCGGTCGCGCTGTTCGAGGGCGGGCGGCTGATTGCGCACACGCACGACGTGGTCGGGCGCGGCCATGCCGAGCGGCTGGTGCCGATGATCGCCGCGCTGCCGGATGGCGGGCGTGCCGGACGCGTTCTGGTCGACGTCGGGCCGGGTAGCTTCACCGGCATTCGCGTCGGGATCGCGGCCGCGCGTGCGCTGGCGTTCGGCTGGGGCGCCGAGGTGGCCGGCTATGGTGCGCTGTCGCTGGTCGCGGTCGCGGCGCTGGCTGAAGATCCGGCTCCGCTTGCGGTGGTGATGGAAGGCGGGCACGGTGAGGTCTTCATGCAGGGCTTCGTCGCTCCCTTCGCCGCGCTGGACGCTGCGCGCTCGCTGACCCCGGCGGCGGCACTGGCCGCGCTGGACGGGCGGCGCGCGATCGGATCGGGGACGCGCTGGCTGGCTGCGCTCGACGCCGCGGTGCCGGTCGACGAGACACTGCCCGACGCGCGCCATGCGCTGCTGCTGCCCGACCAGGCGCGCGCGCTGCCGCCAGCACCCTTTTACGGCCGCGCGCCCGATGCGAAGCTGCCGGCCGCATGACGACACGGGTGCGGCTGATCGAGCTGGCACCGGGCGGCGTGAACGACGCCGAGGCCGTCGACCGCATCATGACCGCCGCCTTCGACCCCCGCTTTGGCGAGGCGTGGACGCGCAGCCAGTGCATCGGCATCCTCGCGATGCCGGGCGTGTGGCTGACGCTGGCACGGATCGAGGGCGCGGTGGTCGGCTTCGCGCTGGTCCGCGCGATCATGGACGAAGCCGAATTGCTGCTGATTGCGGTCGATCCGGCGGTACGTCGAACGGGCGTCGGCGCCGCATTGCTGCGCGGGATGATCGCCGAATGCGAGGGGCGTGGAGTGGCCCGACTTCACCTGGAGGTGCGCGCGAACAATCCTGCGATCTCGCTGTATACCGCGCATGGTTTCCGGCACGCAGGCGTGCGGCGCGGCTATTATCGCGGGCGTGACGGCGTGAGCTTCGATGCCCATACCTACGTCCGCGATCTGGCAGCGGAGCGATAAATCGCCCTCTTGCGAGTCGGTAGCGCTTTTCGCAACAAGCGCGACGCATTAGATAGCGTTCATGGCTCGCAAGATCGATCTCGAAGCGCTGTGTCACGAAAAAGGCCTGCGCATCACCGAACAACGCCGCGTGATCGCGCGCGTCCTGTCGGAGGCGGAGGATCATCCCGACGTCGAAAAGGTCTATGCGCGCGCCTCCGCGATCGATCCCGGCATCTCGATCGCGACCGTCTATCGCACCGTGCGGTTGTTCGAGGAGGCAGGGATTCTCGATCGTCATGACTTCGGCGACGGCCGTGCGCGCTACGAGCCCTCGCCCGAGGCGCATCACGACCATCTGATCGACGTCGAGACCGGCAAGGTGATCGAGTTCGTCGACCCCGAGCTGGAACTGCTGCAAAAGGCGATCGCGGAGCGGCTCGGCTTCCGGCTGGTCGACCATCGCATGGAATTGTACGGCGTCTCGCTGCGTCGCGAATAAAGTAGCGACGTGCGGTTGAACGCGCGCGGATGGATGCGGCTGGCGGCGCTGGCCGCGGCGCTGCTCGTCGCGCTGGCGCTGCACGGAAGCTGGCGACTTGTGCGCGCGCGCTCGCCATGGCCGCGGCACTTCCTCGGCTGGGTCGCGCGGATCGTCGGCGCGCGGGTACGGGTGCGGGGCACGCCGCTGACGCACGACGCGGTGCTGCTGGCGAACCATCTCAGCTGGATCGACATCCCGGCGCTGGCAGGCGCGAGCGGCGCGGCGTTCGTCGCCAAGGCCGAACTGCGTGAGACGCCGCTGGTCGGGTGGCTGTGCACGCTCAACCACACGCTGTTCGTAAAGCGTGGCGACCGGATGGGCGTCGAGGCGCAGGTCGCCAGCCTGCGCGCGCAACTGGCCGGGGCGCAGCCGGTGACGATCTTTCCCGAGGGCACCACCGGGGACGGCGTGACGCTGCTGCCGTTCAAGGCCGGGCTCCTCGCCGCCCTTGTCCCGCCGCCGCCAGCGGTCCGCGTGCAGCCGGTGCGGATCGACTATGGCGCGGCGACCGCCGAACTGGCGTGGGTCGGCGACGAGCATGGCGCGGCACACGCCGCGCGCGTGCTGGGCCGGCGCGGTACGTTCGTGGTGACGCTGCACTTCCTCGAACCGTTCACGCCGGCCGGCGACCGCAAGGCGATCGCCGCCGCGGCCCGGGCGCGGATCGAGGCGGCGCGATGAAACGGCTCGTCATCATTGCCGCCATGGTGCTGGCGGCGTGCTCGCGCGACGACAGCGCGGAGCGGCGCGCACGGCTGCCGCAGAACCCGACGCTTGCACAGCTGATGCACGTCGCCGACGCGAAGGCGGGCGCGCGACGCTTCGGACAGTGTGCGGCGTGCCATTCGATCGCGGCAGGCGGCGCGGATCGTAACGGGCCTAACCTGCACGGCGTGTTCGGCGCGGCGATCGCGCAGAACCGGCCGCGATTCGGCTATACCGATGCGTTGCAGGCGCAGCGCGGCGTCTGGGACGAGCGACGGCTCGACGTCTGGCTCGCCGATCCGCGCGCGGCGGTGCCGGGGACCAGCATGGCGTTCGCAGGGGTTCGCGACCCGCTGGCCCGCGCCGACCTGATCGCCTACCTCGCGACGCAACGGTGAGCGGGGCAGGCGTTCGACTTCGCTACTTCTTGTAGCCATGCCGGCTCCGCCCGGCATGATGCGACAACGTACCGCAGCGGCTGCTGACCGAAGCACGGCCCGGAACTGCGCACGTCACGCCGGGCGATGCCGCTGCGGCCCGACGCTCGCGCGCGGTTCGCGTTCGTGATGCAGGCCGCGGGCGGTGACGACGACGCACCGTGGCGAGATGCTGCTGCGCTGGCCAGCCCGGCACCTTTCCGCTAAGGCACGCGGCATGTCCGCCACCACCAAGACCACGCCGAAGACCTTCCACGTCAAGTCGTTCGGCTGCCAGATGAACGTCTATGACGGGGAGCGGATGGCCGAGTTGATGGCGGCCGAAGGCATGGTCGCGACCGACGACGCGAACGCCGCCGACCTGGTGGTGCTCAACACCTGCCACATCCGCGAGAAGGCGACCGAAAAGGTCTATTCGGACATCGGCCGGCTGCGCAAGCATGGCGACCCGATGATCGCGGTCGCCGGCTGCGTCGCGCAGGCGGAGGGCGAGGAGATCGTGCGCCGCGCGAAGGTGGACGTCGTGGTCGGACCGCAGGCGTATCATAACCTGCCGAAGCTGGTCGCCGATGCCGCCGCGGGAATGCCGGCGCTCGACACCGACATGCCGCTGGCGTCGAAGTTCGCGTCGCTGCCGGCGCGGCGCAAGGTGGCGCCGGGCGCGTTCCTGACCGTGCAGGAAGGGTGCGACAAATTCTGCACCTATTGCGTGGTGCCCTACACCCGCGGCGCGGAAGTGAGCCGCCCGTTCGCGGCGATCGTCGACGAGGCCAAGGCGCTGGTCGATGCCGGCGCGCGCGAGATCACGCTGCTGGGGCAGAACGTCAACGCCTGGACCGACGGCGACGGGCGCGGGCTGCACGACCTGATCCGCGCGCTGGACCGCGTGCCCGGCCTCGCGCGGATTCGCTACACCACCAGCCATCCTAACGACATGACGCAGGGGCTGATCGACGCGCATCGCGACGTCGAGAGCCTGATGCCGTTCCTCCACCTGCCGGTGCAGGCCGGCAGCGACCGCGTGCTGCGCGCCATGAACCGCCAGCATACGCGCGACGGCTATCTGCGGCTGCTCGACCGGATCCGCGCCGCGCGCCCAGACATCGCGCTGTCGGGCGACTTCATCGTCGGCTTCCCCGGCGAGACCGAGGCGGAATTCGCCGAGACGCTGAGCCTGGTCGACGCGGTCGGTTATGCGCAGGCGTACAGCTTCAAATATTCGCCGCGTCCCGGCACGCCTGCCGCGACGCTGAACGGGCAGGTTCCGCCGGAGGCGATGGACGAGCGGTTGCAGCGCCTGCAGGCGGCGCTGGCGCGCGACCAGGCCGCGTTCAATGCGGCGTCGGTGGGCCGCGCGTGCAGCGTGCTGATCGAGCGGCGCGGCAAGCGCGAGGGGCAATGGCTGGGCAAGTCGCCGTGGCTGCAATCGGTGCATGTCGTCGGCCCGCATGCGATCGGCGACGTGCTGGATGTCACGCTGGTGCAGGCCGGGCCGCTGTCGCTGACCGGCGAGGTGCGCGTGCGCGCCGCGGCGTAGCTTCGCCGGATCGCGGCGTTGCGCCGCGTGGGACGATCGGGGTTATGACGATTTCGGCTATCCGCGGTGGGCATCGCCTGCCACACTTGCCCGCGATGCCATTGTGCCGTCACGCGCTGCACCTATCTCGCCCTGGCGGCGGTCCTTGCCGCGTGTCGCCCTTCTCCACAGGAGCCGCATGAGCCGCAAACCCGTTCCCGCCCAGTCGGGCGAGCGTTCCCGCGTCGAGGTCGTGTTCGACCGCCCGCAACTGCTGAGCCGTCTGTTCGGTCAGTACGACCAGCACCTGGTGGCGCTGGAGAACCGGCTGGGCGTCTATATCACCGCGCGCGGCAACCGCGTCGGGCTGGAGGGCACCGCCGAGCAGGTGGCGCTGGCCCGCGACGTGCTTCACGACCTCTATGCGCGCCTGCAGCGCGGCGAGGACGTCGACAACGGCTTGGTCGACGCATCGATCGCGATGGCATCCGAGCCGGTGCTCGACGGGATCATTTCGGCCGAGCGCAGCCCCGCGCCGTCGGTGATGATCCGCACGCGCAAGAAGACGATCGTACCGCGCACCGCGGCGCAGGCGCATTACATGCGAGAGTTGACGACGCACGACATGATCTTCGCGCTCGGGCCTGCGGGCACCGGCAAGACCTATATCGCGGTGGCGCAGGCGGTGGCGCAGCTGATTTCCGGCAGCGTCCAGCGCCTGATCCTGTCGCGGCCGGCGGTGGAGGCAGGCGAGCGGCTCGGCTTCCTGCCGGGCGACATGAAGGAAAAGGTCGATCCGTACCTGCGCCCGCTATACGATGCGCTCTACGACTGCCTGCCCGCCGAGCAGGTCGAGCGGCGGATCGCGAGCGGCGAGATCGAGATCGCGCCGATCGCCTTCATGCGCGGGCGCACGCTGGGCGATGCGTTCGTGATCCTCGACGAGGCGCAGAACACCACGCCGGCGCAGATGAAGATGTTCCTGACCCGCTTCGGCCAGAACAGCCGCATGGTGATCTGCGGCGACCCGAAGCAGACCGACCTGCCCGGCGGCGTGGCCGCAAGCGGGCTGGCCGATGCGACGATGCGGCTGGAAGGAGTGGAGGGCATTTCGCTGTGCCGCTTCACCGCCGCCGACGTGGTGCGCCATCCGATCGTCGGCCGGATCGTCGAGGCGTATGAGGGTGTCGATGGTT
Organism: Sphingomonas phyllosphaerae 5.2; assembly: GCF_000419605.1. Lineage (NCBI taxonomy): Bacteria > Pseudomonadati > Pseudomonadota > Alphaproteobacteria > Sphingomonadales > Sphingomonadaceae > Sphingomonas > Sphingomonas phyllosphaerae. Next base: position 3,601,116 of record NZ_ATTI01000001.1, read on the forward strand.
GACGGTGCGGTATATCCTTCTTAATTTCGGGATATACGGAGGCGTCGATGGCATCGCTCTACATCAAGGATCCCGAAGCCAATCGATTGGCGGAACGTCTGGCCGCCGCGCGCGGACTGACCAAGACGGCGGCGGTGAAGCTGGCGCTTGCGCACGAACTGGAGCGGAACGAGCGGGTCGTTCCGTTGCGGGACCGACTCGCCGCATGGCGCAGCGCGCACCCGCTCGGCGAGCCGAGCGGGTTGACCGTAGATAAGGCATTTTATGATGCGTTGAATGACGAGGACGAGGATTGACCATCTTCGTCGATGCGTCGGCGGTCGTCGCCATCGTGTGTGGCGAGCCGGAGGCGGACACGTTCGCCGACGTGATCGAGGGTCATGGCGACCGCTGGTATTGTGCGATCGGCGCGTGGGAAGCCGCTCATGCGATCGCTCGGCTACGGTCGATTGATCTCCCGGCAGCGGCAGAGGCGGTGAGCCACTTCGCCTGCGAGGCCGGCTTGCGGATCATCGACATCGGGGAGCGCGAACGGGAGGAGGCGATCTCCGCCGCCGCGCGTTACGGCAAGCATTCCCGCCACCCCGCCCGCCTCAACATGGGCGATTGCTTCGCCTATGCGTGCGCCAAGACGAACGACGCCATCCTGCTCTACAAGGGCGACGATTTCTCGCATACGGACCTGGCATGATCCACATCGAACTGACCCGCGAAGATGCCTGGCCCGAGGATGCTTGGGAGCAGCGTGCCCTTGCCGCCGCCCGCGCGGCGATCGGGCGCACGCCGCATGGCGACCTGCTGACCACCGAGGCGCATGTCGAGGTGAGCGTCCGGCTGACCAGCGACGACGAGGTGCAAGGGCTCAACCGCCAGTATCGCGACAAGGATCGGCCGACCAACGTGCTGTCGTTCCCGATGGTACAGTCCGACCTGATCGACACCGTCTCGCAGAACAGCGACGACGGCGAGGTGCTGCTCGGCGACATCGTGCTGGCGTACGGCGTGTGCGCGCGCGAGGCGGCGGAGCGGAACATCACGCCCGCCGATCATTTCACGCATCTGGTGGTGCATGGCTGCCTGCATCTGCTAGGATATGACCATATGACCGACGACGAGGGGGATGCGATGGAGCAGATCGAGCGCGATGCGCTTGCCGATCTGGGCATCGCCGACCCCTATCTGATTCGCGAGGATTGAACTGAACGGCGATGGCCGAAGACCGAAGTAACGCCCCGAACGGCGGCGAGCACCATGAGAGCGGCATCTGGACGGGGCTGCGCAACATGATCTTCGGCGAGCCGCGCGAGGCAACCTTGCGCGAATTGCTGGAGAAGGCGATCGACCGTTACGAGGAAGATCCCGCCCCCGACATCAAGGGCGACCTGACCCCGCTGGAGCGGCAGATGGTGCGCAACCTGCTGCATTTCAGCGAACGCGACGCCGGCGACGTCGGCGTGCCGCGGGCGGACATGATCGCGGTGGAGGAGGCGACGACCTTCGACCATCTGATCCATGTCTTTGCAGAGGCCGGGGTGAGCCGCCTGCCCGTCTATCGCGGCAGCCTCGACCATATCGTCGGCATGGTCCACCTGAAGGACGTGTTCGCGATCCTCGCCGCGGGCGGCGAGCGCCCGGTGTCGATCGCGGCGCTGATCCGCCAGCCGCTCTACGTCCCGATGAGCCGCGGCACGCTCGACCTGCTGGCCGACATGCGCCAGTCCCGCATCCACCTGGCGATCGTGCTCGACGAATATTCGGGAACCGAGGGGCTGGTGACGATCGAGGACCTGATCGAGGAGATCGTCGGCGAGATCGAGGACGAGCACGACGACGCGCCGGAAGTGCTGCTGATCCCGCTCGACGGCGGCGCCTGGGATGCCGATGCGCGGGTCGAGCTGGAGGATGTCGGCGAGACGATCGACGCGCGGCTGGCCGAGGCGGAGAGCGACGTCGATACGATCGGCGGACTCACCGCGGTGCTGGCCGGGCGCGTGCCCGAGGTCGGCGAGTTCATCGACCATCCCAGCGGGTGGCGGATCGAAGTGACCGATGCCGACGAGCGTCGCATCAACCGGCTGCGGCTCCACCCGCCGATCCCGGTTCCGGAGGGCGCGGAGGAGTAGCTCCGGCTGGCCCGGCCGATGCGATGCGATGCGGGGCCGCTCGGCGCGTAAGCCTGGGTACCGGACCCGGGCGTTGCAAATGTGACGTACATTCCGCGGACGTAAGCCGGGGCGACCGGGGAATCTCGGTCGAGCCCGCCCCGGCGACCAACCGGGTGCCGCCGGGATGGCGGCGAGGCGATCCGCCGGACCGCGCGTCTGCGATCGCGCCATTCCGCTCACGATGACGACCGCCCACGCTACCCGATCCGTCGCGACGATCGCGGTGGCGTTGCCCTGCCCGAGGCCCTACATTCGGGGTCATGCGCAAACACGTTCTTGCCGTCATTGGCCTGCTCGTCGCCTTGGGCGTCGCGATCTTCCTGTACCTTTCCTGGCCCGACAAGGCGCGCGTCGACATCGCGGCCGTCACCGGCGCGCGCCCGACGATCGGCGCAGCGCGCGAACAGGTCGTACCGACCGTCGAGACCGCCGACCCGATCGGCTGGAAGGCCGGTGAGGCACCGGCCGTGGCGGCTGGCCTGAAAGTCGCCGCGTTCGCGACCGGGCTCCAGCATCCGCGCTGGCTCTATCGCCTGCCCAACGGCGACGTGCTGGTCGCCGAAACCAATTCGCCGCCGCGCGAAGGTGGCGGCATCAAGGGCTGGGTGATGCGCCACCTGCTCGGCAAGGTCGGCGCAGGCGTACCCTCCGCCAACCGGATCACGCTGCTGCGCGACGCGAACGGCGATGGCGTGGCGGAGTTGAAGACGGCGTTCATGACGGGGTTGAACTCGCCGTCGGGCATGGCGCTGCTGAACGGCCAGCTCTACGTCGCGAACACCGACGCGCTGGTGCGGGTGCCGTATCGCGACGGCGCGACGAAGATCGACGCGAAGCCCGAGACGGTCGTCACCTATCCCGGTGGCGGCAACCATTGGTCGCGCAACGTGATCGTCGCCGAGGACGGCAAGACGTTGTACGTCTCGGTCGGCTCGGCCACGAACATCGCCGATAACGGCCTCGACGCCGAGCGCAACCGCGCCGCGATCCTGCAGGTCTATCCCGACCAGAAGAAGTTCCGCGTGTTCGCGACCGGCATCCGCAACGCCAACGGCATGGCGCTGGTCCCCGGCACCAATCGGCTGTGGACGGTCGTCAACGAGCGCGACATGCTCGGCTCCGACCTCGTCCCGGACTACCTGACCGCGGTGGAACTGGGCGATCACTTCGGATGGCCGTGGTATTATTGGGGCGGCTATATCGACACGCGCGTCGAACCGCGAAATCCGCAATTGCAGCAATATGCGAAGCGTCCCGATTACGCGCTGGGGCCGCACGTCGCCGCATTGGGGCTGACGTTCGCGGATGGCGCCAAGCTGGGCGACCGCTTCGCGCGGGGCGCGTTTATCGGCGAGCACGGATCGTGGAATCGCAAGCCGTTGTCCGGCTACAAGGTGGTGTTCGTGCCGTTCGACGCCAACGGCTGGCCGGTGAAGGGCGCGAAGCCGACCGACGTGTTGACCGGGTTCGTCAACGCCGACGGCGATGCGCATGGCCGGCCGGTCGCAGTGATCGTCGACAAGGGCGGCGCGCTGCTGGTGGCGGACGATGTCGGCAATTCGATCTGGCGGGTCGGCGCAGGTAGCTGACGTTACACCTCGGCGGAGTCTGGATCGCTCCGCTCGCCTGCATCACCTTCGCCCCCTGCGCAGGGAGGGCCCATGTCCGTCGCGTGCGGCAAGGCGGCTGAGGTAGGCTGCCGCTTTTGTGCCAGCTGAAGATGAAGGACGACGCAGCGATCCTTCGCTGCCGCTCAAGGGGAGGGTCCGGCGGCGGTGCACGTAATCGACGGGATGTCCGAACGGTACGAACCCGACGCCAGACGTTGTTGCGAACCGGGCGAAGCAATGCGGTTCCGGACCAGCACGCTCCGGATTGCTTCGTTATGCTCGCGATGACCGACCAACGTCATCCCATCCCGCTTCGGATGCCAGCCATTACGCCAGCAGCTTCGGCCCGTCCTTCTGCAGCTTTGCGCGCAACTGCTCGCCGAACATCCCGAGCAGGCCCGGCAGCTCGAACAAGGCGTGGACGTTCCGGTCGGTCACGTCGAGCCGCACTGCGACGCGCTGGCCCATGCCCTCCACGACGAAATGCAGCGTGTCGCCGTCCCAGCGATGCTCGCTGACGTGCCCGCCGGGAATATAGCCGGCCAGCTTCTCGAACCCGCCCTCGATGCGCGTGCGTGCGCCGGCGACGCCGAGTTGATGCGGCAAGTCGACTTCGATCGGGGTGCTCATGCCATGGTTCCGTGACGTCTCATGCTGCGATGATACGCCTCGCAACCGTCATCGTCACGCCCTACGTATCGCCGTGGCTTGCGGCGGCGCGCGCGACGTCGCAGGAAGTCGTCAATTACCAGCGCGTCAAGGAAGCCTCCCCTGCCCGATCGTTCGTTCGTCGATGCGCTGCCGCGGCGCTACCCCGCGTCGGCCGCGCTGCTGCTGGGTGCCGCCGCGGCGTGCGGGTTCGCGCCGCTGCAATTGTGGTGGCTGACGCTCGCGTGTTTCGCGGGGTGGATCGCGCTGGTCCACGCCGCACCGACGATGCGACAGGCGTTGTGGCGCGGCTGGGCGTTCGGGGTCGGCCATTTCACGATCAACGACAATTGGTTCCAGCACGCCTTCACCTTCCAGGATCAGATGCCGCATTGGCTGGGCTATGCCGCGCCGATCGCACTGGCGCTGTATCTGGCGGTGTTCCCGGCGATCGCGGCCGGGCTGGCGTGGCGGGTGCGCGGCGGGCGCGTCGATGCCGGGTTCGTGCTGCTGTTCGGCGCGGCGTGGATCCTGACCGAATGGATGCGCAGCTGGCTGTTCACCGGCTACGCATGGGATCCGCTGGCGGTGATGTGGGTGCCGGTACAGCCGGTCGCATGGCTGGCGACGCTGGTCGGCACCTATGCCCTGTCGGGGCTGACGGTGGCGGCAGCCGGGGCGTTGCTGCTAATGCACGGCAAGGCGCGCGCCATACCGGTGATGGTGATCGCAATGATCGCGACCGGCGCGCCGCTGCTCAGCTATCGCACGCCGACCGCCCCGCCGACCGCCGACGCGCCGCGCCTCGTCGTCGTCCAGCCCAACGTGCCGCAGGACCAGCGCGGCGAGAGCGATCAGGCGATGATGCTCGCGCGGCTGCTGCGCCTGTCCGGCGTGCCGGGCGGCGCACCGCGGCTGGTGATGTGGCCCGAAGGCGTGATCCGCGACTTCATCGAGGACGATTATCCGTTCTGGGTCTATGGCAACACCAGCCCGTGGCTGACGCGGACGCGGATGGCGTCGGTGCTGGGCCCGCGCGACATGCTGCTGACCGGCGGCACCGCGTTGCAATTCGATGCGAAAGGGGACGTGACCACCGCGAGCAATTCGGTTTTCGCGCTCGACGCACGCGGGCGCATCCGCGGGCGCTACGACAAGGCGCATCTGGTGCCGTACGGCGAGTATCTGCCGCTGCCGTGGCTGCTCAAGCCACTCGGGCTGTCGCGGCTGGTGCCCGGCGACATGGACTTCGCACCCGGCCCGGGGCCGCGCACGATGTCCGTGCCCAGGTTCGGCGCGATCGGGATGCAGCTCTGCTACGAGATCATCTTCTCCGGGCAGACCGTCGATCCCGCGCATCGCCCGCGGCTGATCTTCAATCCCTCCAACGATGCGTGGTTCGGCACATGGGGTCCGCCGCAGCATCTGGCGCAGGCGCGGCTGCGCGCGATCGAGGAAGGATTGCCGGTGGTGCGCGCGACACCGAACGGCATCTCCGCGGTGATCGGCGCCGACGGCGCGCTGCTCGGCACCGTCGCGCATCATGTCGGCGGCGCGGTGGTCGTGCCGATCCCTCCGGCGCACGCCCCGACGCCGTTCGCGCGGCTCGGGAACTGGGCGGCGCTGTTGGTCGGGGCGATGCTGTGCATCGTCGCATTTGCGTTGCGCCGCCGATCGCGGTAACGACATAAAGCTATCTTTATATCGTTATCTCCCGGAGCTTCCATGCGTCAGTCGTTCATCTTCACGTCCGAGTCGGTGTCCGAAGGTCACCCCGACAAGGTCGCCGATCAGATTTCGGACTCGATCGTCGACCTGTTCCTGTCGAAGGATCCCGAGGCGCGCGTCGCCTGCGAAACGCTGACCACCACGCAGCTGGTGGTGCTGGCGGGCGAGATCCGCGGCAAGGGCGTGTACGAGAACGACCAATGGGCACCGGGCATCGAGGAAGAGATCGAGGCCACCGTCCGCGCGACCGTGAAGCGCATCGGGTACGAGCAGTCGGGCTTCCACTGGAACGAGTTCAAGTTCCTGAACGAACTGCACGGCCAGTCGGCGCACATCGCGATGGGCGTGGACGAGAGCGGCAACAAGGACGAGGGCGCCGGCGACCAGGGCATCATGTTCGGTTACGCGACCGACGAGACGCCGGGCCTGATGCCCGCCACGCTTTATTACAGCCACAAGATCCTCGAGCGCATGGCGGCGGATCGCCACTCGGGCGCGGCCCCGTTCCTGGAGCCTGACGCCAAGAGCCAGGTGACGCTGCAATATGAGAATGGCGTACCGGTGAAGGCAGTGGCGCTGGTCGTGTCGACCCAGCACAGCGCCGAGCTGTCGAACGCCGAGGGCCAGGCCAAGCTGCGCGACTACGTCAAGGGCGTGTTCGCGGACGTGTTGCCGCAAGGCTGGCTGCCGGAAGAGAAGGCGATCTACGTCAATCCTACCGGGCTGTTCGAGATCGGCGGACCGGACGGCGACGCCGGGCTTACCGGGCGCAAGATCATCGTCGACACCTATGGCGGCGCGGCTCCGCACGGCGGCGGCGCATTCAGCGGCAAGGACCCGACGAAGGTCGATCGCTCGGCCGCCTATGTCGCGCGCTATCTGGCGAAGAATGTCGTCGCGGCCGGGCTCGCCAAGCGCTGCACGATCCAGCTGTCCTACGCGATCGGCGTCGCCGAGCCGCTGTCGGTCTATGTCGACCTGCACGGCACCGGTACCGTCGACGAGGCGAAGCTGGAGGTGGCGCTGCCGCAGCTGGTGCGGCTGACCCCCAAGGGCATTCGCGAGCATTTGAAGCTCAACAAGCCGATCTACTCGAAGACGGCGGCGTACGGCCACTTTGGTCGCGACGCCGAGGGCGATTTGTTCACGTGGGAAAAGACCGATCTGGTCGACGCGCTGAAGCAGGCTGTCGCCTGAGCCGATCGACAGCGTCACCCCGTCCTTGAGCCGGGGTTTCGCTTCTGCCGTTGTCGACAAGTGGCGGCAGCCCGGACCACGTCCGGGGTCGAGAGTCGGTAGATGGCGATCTATTCTATGGCGCCGCGTTCCCGATGGGACGCGGCGCTTCTAGCGTGCCGATCGCGGCGGGATCGACCTGTTACGCGAACGCAACCGGTCGCTCGCAGCACGTTTAGACGAGCGAAGCCTGCGCACCCCTCGCTCCCGTCAGCTCGGGTGTGCCTCCACCTCGGCCTCGGCATTGGTGTCGCGCCGCGTCTCGACGAGCCGCGCGGCGGCATCGATCGCCCAGCTTGCCACACGCTCGGAAAGCCAGCCGATCACCGCACCGGCCACGACGTCACTGGTGTAATGCGCGCCACGCGCGACCTGCACCGCACCTGCGGTTCCCGCCACGAGTTTCGCGACGCCCGCCGCCGCGGGCACCTCGCGCCCGATCGACTGCGCGATCGCGACCGCGCCGGCGGTGTGGCCGGACGGGAAGGCGTTCAGATCGGTATCTTCGGTCCCATGGCCTTTCTCCAGCACGGGGCTGGCACCCGCCACGTTCGGCCGCGCGCGATCTACCCCGGCCTTCAGCACGGTCTTCAATCCCGTGGCCAGCAGGTGGCTGCTCACCATACGTGCCCCGCTGCGCGCCAATGCCGGGCGGCGCAGCACCGCGCCGATCGCCAGCGTGCCGAGCCCGAGTGCCAGCAGCGGCGGCTCGTCAGTGGCCTTCGCGATCGGCGCAAGTGCGCGCATCGCTCCCATGGCGGCAAGTGCGCGCGCCGGACCGTGCGCGTCATGCTCGCGCTCGGCGGCCGCGCGCAATGCCTTCTTCTTCTTGCCCATCACGCTGCTCCGGTGGTTATCCGCGTGCCAACGACCCGCGCTGCCATTCGGTCCCGGTCACGACGCAGCGGTATAGGCGGCGAAGCGCTCGGACAGCACCATCCGTCCGTCGCGCCACACCTGCACCCCGCCCCCGCCCTTCGCCGGATCGACCGAGGCGAGCACGCGGTAGACATAGCCGCCGTTCGCGAACTGATAGACGCGCCGCCCGTCACGCTCGTCGACCAGCCGACCGCCGGCGATCGTCAGCGACGTGCGCGTATCGCGTCCGCCCCATGGCTGCTCGACGACCGGCAGGTCGGTGTCGTGGTTGTAGCTGTGATAGACGAAGCCGTCGCGATCGCTGCGCGTCACCTGGATCGAGCGCTTGCCGGTCACGCCCAGCACGCGCGTCTGCGGGGCGAAGCGGCAGCCGGTGGTGTCGCGGCCCCAGGTGACGGAAGTGACCGACGGCGTCGTCGCGCCGGGTTCGACCATGCCGGGATTGACCGCATGGACGTTGCCGACGTCGCGGCCGGCCTCGTTGGTCAGCGGATAATGGATCTGCCCCGCCCCGGGATCGCCTGCGCCGACCCGGACGCGCACCTGATAGCGGACGAGCCCGGGTTTCGACAGGCTGGTCAACGTCGCGGTCCGCTGCCGGTCGGGCGGCGAGAGCACCAGCACGCGATCGCGGTCGACCGAATCGCAGACGAACACCGCCGGCGTCCACGCACCGTCGCTCTCCAGCATCGAGATCGACCGCGGGCTCGACAATTGCGACCACGCCGGCCCGGCGACCGCCGCCGCCATGATCGCCGTCACCGCCACACCGCTCCACCACGTCCGCATCGCTTCCTCCGTTCCGTTTCGCGCGCGCCTGGGCTAGGCGCGCGTGGATGAACGATCCCACAACGATCCGCCGCCTGTACGGCCGGCGTCAGGGCCATGCATTGCGCGCCGGACAGGCGGCGCTGGTCGAGGAATTGCTGCCGCGCATCGCCGTCCCCGAACAGTGCGCGCTCGACGCGACACGGCTGTTCGGCGACGCGCGGCCGATGCAGGTCGAGATCGGTTTCGGCGCAGGCGAGCACCTCGCCGCACAGGCAGCCGCGGCGCCCGGCACCGGCTTCATCGGATGCGAGCCGTTCCTCAACGGCGTGGTCGGCGCGCTCGGCCATGTCCGCGACGGCGCGCTGGACAATGTCCGCATCCATATGGGCGACGCGCTTGAAGTGGTCGAGCGGCTACCCGACGCATCGCTGGAGCGGGTCTATCTGCTGCATCCCGATCCCTGGCCCAAGGCGCGGCATGCCAAGCGCCGGATGATGAACCACGGTCCGCTCGATCTGATCGCCTCCAAGCTGAAGGCGGGCGCGGAGTTCCGGCTGGGCACGGACGACCCCACCTATTGCCGCTGGTCGATGATGGTGATGAACCAGCGGCGCGATTTCGACTGGCAAGCGAGCGGCCCGCACGATTTCCAGGAACGCCCGGCGGACTGGCCAGAGACGCGCTACGAACGCAAGGCGCGGCGGCACGGGCACGAAGTGTGGTATTTCAGGTACGTCCGCGTCTGATCGATCGTTAATTCTTAATGCTTCGTTAACCTCTTCATGTAAGATCCCGTTAAGGCCGGCCTTCCGCGATCGGTCGACGAAAGGGAGAAACATGAAAAAGCTGCTTCTGACCGGCCTGGCGCTTCTGACCGCCGCCGTCACCAACCCCGCAATCGCCGCGCCGTCCTTGGGTGACGTGGTGACTTGCGGGGCGCTCAACCTCGAGTGTCCCGAGGATCCGTTCGTGAAGGTCGGAGCAGGTGCAGAGTTCGGGCTGTCCTTCGGCGAGTTCGGCATCATCCTGCTGGCGGACTTCGCCACCGGTTCGCTGACGCTCAGCAACGCCAACAACTCGGACTTGCCGGACGGTTTCGAGTTGCTGCCGGAAACCTTCGTACAATTCCGCGGCGATACCGTGCCGTTCACCTCGGTGTCGCTCGGCGCGACGAACGGCGTCTCCAACTTCGATGCATCGAAGCTGACGCTGGATGACGACGGATTCCTGACCCTGGACCTGTCCGGTGTTTCGTTCCTGCCCAACGGGTCGTTGCAGGTGCAGATCGACCAGACCGCTGCGGTGCCGGAACCGACGACCTGGGCGCTGATGATCCTCGGCTTCGGCGTTGTCGGTCATGCGCTGCGTCGCCGCAAGGTCGCCGCGCCGCGCGTCGCGCTCGCCTGACCTTCCGCGACCGACCGCTGCTGAAACTGTCCTGTTTGTAACGGGACTATCGTGATGGCACGCCTATCTTCTCCCGATCCACCAAGGAGAGAGAAGATGCGTCCCATCATCGCCGCCACATTGGCCGCTACCGTCCTCATGGCCGCGCCCGCCTCGGCCAAAGGGTGCCTGCGCGGTGCGGCTGCCGGCGGGGTCGCCGGGCATATGATGGGCAAGGGCCACGGACTGGCCGGCGCAGCCGCGGGCTGCATGGTCGCGCACCATCATTATGCGAAAAAGGCCGCGGCAGCGCGCAAGCACTGATGACGACGACGCCCGCCCGCCGCGGCGGGCGTCACCCGCGCCCGGCGAGCGCCGAGAGCAGCAAGGTCAGCGCGCCGAGCCCGCCCGACAACAAGTGGCGCAAGCGTCGCCAGGCCGGCACCTCGCCCATCAGCGATCCGACCGCACGGTCGCCGAGCGGACTGGCGAGCAAAGCCACCGCCAGCACCGCCAGCGCTGTCACCGGTGATGCCGCCCCCAACACGGCCGCCACGATCGCGCCCCAGGCGATCAGGCTCGGCGCGACCGCCAGTGCGTAGGGCCACCACCGCGCATCGCTGCGGCACAGCGCCTGCATCCACCACATCCCGCCGAGGAACGACAGGATCAGCGCGGCATAGCCGCCGCCGACCACCGCCGCCGCCATCCGCGCGTCTGCCCGCGCGAGCGCCAGCAATACGCAAGCGACCTGCGGCAACAAGCCCGCACCACCAAGTGCCAGCGGCGGGGCACGCAAGCGGATGTCGCTCACCGCTCAGATCGCCTGCGGAGTCGCCGGCACGGCGCCGACCGGCACCTCCTCGCCGCGCGAATAGGTGCCGACCAATATGCCGGCGGCAAGCACCCGGCCACGGATCGCCTCCAGCAGGTCGCTGCGCCCGGGATTGACGTCCACCGGCGCGGCTTCGCTCAGCGCGAAGAGCTGGAAGACATAGTCGTGGCTGCCGTGGCCGGTCGGCGGATCGGGTGGAAGCCAGCCTTCCTGGCTGTAGCTGTTGCGCCCGACATCCGATCCGTCGAACCGACCATGGCCGTCCGGTGCGATCGCACCTTCGGGCAGCGCACCGTCTTCAGGCGGCAGGTTCCATACCACAGCATGGACGAGCGGATTGGGGGCCGGGGCGTCCGGATCCTCCACCAGCAACGCCAGCGCCGCCGTACCCGCGGGCACGCCGCGCCATGCAAGTGGCGGCGACACGCCCTCGCCATCCGCGGTGAAGCGCTCGGGCAACCGCGCACCGTTCGCGAATGCGATGCTGCTCACTTCGAGCCGCGCGTCGCCGGCGACGATCCCGTCCTGCACGATCGCCAGCTTGGCGTGGCCCGCGCGGACGTTGTGCATCAGGCTGCCGAGCCAGTGCGGCACGTGTTCGAGCATCAGCTTCTCTCCCAAGGCGGTGACCGCCGGCCTCGCAAGAGGCCGGCGATCGGATTCACGCGAGCGTGCGGACGTTCGGCTCACGATCCCAGTAACGCTGCTTGGCGGCGTCGACGAACGCCTCCAGGTCGGTGACGCCAGCATCGGGTTCGACGCCGGCCTTGTCGAGCAGCGGCTTCGCGGCGTCGTTGTGGCCGATCGCCTTCAGGTGTCCGAAGGCGTCCATCACCCATTGCACCGCCGCGCCTTCCTTCACCAGTTTCGCGCAGGCCGGCGCCGCCAGGATCACCGCGCAGGCATCGACCGTGACCGAGGGTTGGCCGAACAGCTGCGCATCCGCCTGTACCGTCGTGCCGTCCGACAGCGGCACCGCGCCGACCTTGGGCGCGATCGTCAGCGGATGGCCGCCCGCCGCCTTCACCGCCGCGATCGTCGTCTCGAACTCCTCGCGATCGGTGCCGTCGGCGAACAGGATGCCTACGGTGCGGCCCTCCAGCGTGTGCTTCTCCAGCGGGCCGCGCACGATGCGCAATGCCGGCGACGGCGCCATGTCGAGCACCGGGGCGCTGGTCGGCGCGGCCGCCGGCAACTTCATCGCGAGGCCATCGGCGACGCGCTGCGCAAGTTCCTCGTCGACGTTGCGCAGGTTGGAAAGCTGCGTGGTGCGGATGTGCGGGAGCGAGACCTTGCTCAACTCGAACACGAATGCCGAGGCGATGTGCGCCTGCTCGGCCTTGTCCATCGATCGCCAGAACAGTCGCGCCTGCGAATAATGGTCGGCGAAGCTCTCTGCTCGGATGCGAAGCTTCTGCCCGGCTTCCTCGGCCGGGAACGTCTTGAAGCCGTTCGGATCCTCGCGCGGGCCACCGGCTTCGCCGGCCAGGTGCAGGCTGTTCGGCTCGTAATTGGCGCGGCCCTTGGGCACTTGCATCTGCATATGCCCGTCGCGCTGCATGTTCATGAACGGACAGCCTTCGCGGCCCTTCGCCTGATTGATCGGCAGCTGATGCCAGTTGGTCGAACCCAGCCGCTTGATCTGCGTGTCCTGATAACTGAACAGCCGGCCCTGCAGCAGCGGATCGTTCGAATGATCGATGCCCGGCACCATGTGGCTGGGGCAGAAGGCGACCTGCTCCGTCTCGGCGAAGAAATTGTCGGGATAGCGATCGAGCACCATCTTGCCGACGATCCGGACCGGCAGGACTTCCTCGGGGATGATCTTGGTTGCGTCGAGCACGTCATACGGCTGGCTGTTCGCGAATTCCTCGTCGAACAACTGCACGCCCAGATCCCATTCGGGATAGTCGCCGCGCCCGATCCGCTCGAAGAGGTCGCGGCGCTGGAAATCGGGATCGGCGCCGGCGATCTTCACCGTCTCGTCCCAGATCGTCGAGGCGAGCCCGGCGCGCGGCTTCCAGTGGAACTTGACGAAGGTGCTCTTGCCCTCCGCGTTGACGAAGCGGAAGGTGTGGATGCCGAACCCCTCCATCGTCGCAAAGCTGCGCGGCAGCGTGCGGTCCGACATCGCCCACATGATCATGTGGGTGGATTCGGGCATCAACGAGATGAAATCCCAGAACGTATCGTGCGCGGTCGCCGCCTGCGGATAACCGCGATCGGCCTCCATCTTGGCGGCATGGATCAGGTCGGGGAACTTCATCGCGTCCTGGATGAAGAAGACCGGGATGTTGTTGCCGACCAGATCCCAATTTCCCTCGCGCGTGTAGAATTTCACGGCGAAACCACGCACGTCGCGCGGCGTATCGACCGAGCCCGCGCCGCCGGCGACGGTCGAGAAGCGCGTGAACACCTCGGTGCGCTGGCCCTTCTTGCCGAACAGGTCCGCACGGGTGATGTCGGCCAGGCTGTCGGTGCACTCGAAGTAACCGTGGGCGGCCGAACCGCGCGCATGGACGATCCGCTCCGGGATGCGCTCATGGTCGAAGTGGTTCATCTTCTCGCGATAGACTTCGTCCTCCAGCAGCACCGGCCCGCGCGCGCCGACCTTCAGCTGGTTCTGGTTGTCCGACACCGGCATGCCGTGGTTGGTGGTCAGCACCGGATGATCGGCATCCGTAATCTGATGCGTCTCGCCGCCGTTGCCGGCAGGGCGGGTGATGGTATCGGTCATGCAGAATCCTCGCGCTCGAGACCGGCCGGCATCGGCCCGCGCTCTCGCGAAGATGAAAGGGCTGGCGAGGCGGTGCGGTTCCGCAGGAAAGCGACTCATTCACACCAGTGTCACGCCCGGTAAAGTCTGCGTTTACGTACCTGGGCTAGGCCCACGGGCATGACGATGGCCTTCCGCGCCCTGCCTGCAACGATCACGACCGGGCGATCGGGGGACGTCGTCGCCGCCGATTGGGCGACCGACGCCAGCAAGCTGCCGCGCGACGCGGCGCTGCTCGATGCGGTCACGCTGCTGCGCGCGACACCCGACGTGCGGATGATCGCGATCGTCGATGCGCACGACCGTCCGTGCGGCGCGCTGCTGGAGCGCGACATGCGCGCGCTGCTGTTCAGCCCGTTCGGCCACGCGCTGCTCAGCAATCGCGGGCTGTCGATGGGCGTAGCGGGCAAGATGCTGCCATGCCCGACGGTCGAGATCGGGATGCCGGCCTTCGCGGCGCTGACCGCATGGCGCGCGATCGCGAACGCCGAGGGACTGATCCTGACGCGCGCCGGGCGCTTCGCCGGGATCGTCGATCAGCCGCGCCTGTTGCGGATCGCCGCCGAGCAAGCCGGGCGGACGCAGGCGGCGGAGCGGGAGCGCGCGGCGCGTATCGAGCACGCCGCCCTTGGCTTTCGCGAACGCGGTCGCGCGATGATCGACGGACTGGGCGAGGTCTCGCGCCACGTCGACACCGCCTCGCAGCGGATCGCCGACCGCGCCGCCGTGATCGACACCCGCACCGGCGCGGTGGCGATCGCGACCGGCGGTGCGGCAATGAATCTTCAGGCGATCGCCGCGCGGGCGCAGGACTTCGCAGGCGCGCTCGACGCGGTGGAGCAACGGATGCGCGCCGCCGAGGAGGCGACCTGCCGGGCGGTGACGCGCACCCGGTCGAGCGCGCAACAGATCGCCGCGCTGACGCAAGCTGCGGAGGCGATCGCCGCCGTGAGCGCGCAGATCGACACGATCGCGCAGCAGACCGGGATGCTCGCGCTCAACGCCGCGATCGAATGCGCGCGAACGGGGAATGCCGGGCTCGGCTTCACCGCGGTCGCGGGCGAGGTGAAGGCGCTCGCCACGCAGACCCGCACCGCCGCGCGCGGGATCGCCGGCCATGTCGCACACATCCGTACCGCGATCGCGACGGTGTCGGACGGGCATTCCGGGATCGCGGACGCGGTCGGCGCGATGGAGCAGCTGTCCGCCAGCGTGATCGCGGCAGTGCGCGATCAGGGCGCCGTCGGACGCGAGATCGGCGCCAACGTCGCCGAGGCAAGCGTCGCCGCCACCGAAATCGAGGGCAACGTCGCCGACATGCTCGATCGCGCGCAGGAAGCCGGCGACGATGCCGCGGCGATGCGCGCGCTCGCCGAGCGGCTGGCGGCGCTCGCCGCCGCGGCGGAGGCCGGCATCACCGGGTTCCTGGGCGAGCTTGATGCGCCGCCCTGGCCGGCAGACATCGCGCAGGAAGACCTACAATCCAGCGCCACCGTCCTCGTGGCCGACGCGGGACCCGCCCGGATCCGCGATCACGGTCAGCCCCGATGATCCTGCACGTCGGCCAGCAGCGCCCGCACCTTCGACGCCAGCCCTTCCATCGTGAACGGTTTCGTGAGCAGCGCCACGTGCGGGTCCAGCTGTCCGCTGCCGATCACCGCATTCTCGGCATAGCCGGTGATGAACAGCACGCGCAGCGTCGGGAAGCGCGTCAGCGCCGCGTCCGCCACCTGCCGGCCGTTCATCGCGCCCGGCAGACCCACGTCGGTGACCAGCAGGTCCGGCTGGATGCCGCTGTCCAGGATACGCACCGCCGCGGCGCCGTCGCCCGCCTCAAGCACGGTATAGCCGAGTTCGTCGAGCACCTCGATCACCAGCATCCGCACGGTCGGTTCGTCATCGACCACCAGCACCGTCGGCAGCCCCAGCGAGGGCGGTGCGCGGTCGAGCGGCAACGTCGCCTCTTCCTCGTCGCTGGGCGCGCCATGATGCCGCGGCAGGTAGATGCACACCGTCGTGCCCGCGTCCGGCTCGCTATAGATTCGCACCTGCCCGCCTGACTGGCGCGCGAAGCCGTAGATCATCGACAGGCCGAGCCCGGTGCCCTCGCCCTGTGGCTTCGTGGTGTAGAACGGGTCGAAGGCGCGCGCCTGCACCTCCGGTGTCATGCCGGTGCCGGTGTCGCTGACGCATAGCGAGAGATACTGGCCCGGTGGCAAGTCGCGCGGGCGCGCGGCACGCTCATCCAGCCAGCGATTGGCAGTCTCGATCGTCACGCGCCCGCCCTCGGGCATCGCGTCGCGCGCGTTGATGCACAGGTTGAGCAGCGCATTCTCGAGCTGGTTTGGATCGACCAGCGTGTTCCACAGCCCGGCAGTGCCGACCACCTCCAGCGCGATCCCCGGCCCCAGGGTACGGTGGATCAGTTCCTCCATTCCCGCCACCAGCCGGTTCACGTCGGTGGGGCGCGGATCGAGCGTCTGGCGACGGGAAAAGGCGAGCAGCCGGTGCGTGAGCGCCGCCGCACGCCGCGTGGCGCCCTGCGCGGCGACCACGTAGCGATCCAGTTCGCCGATCCTCCCCTGCGACACGCGGATCTGCATCATCTCCAGCGCGCCGGAGATGCCGGTCAGCAAGTTGTTGAAATCGTGCGCCAGCCCGCCGGTCAGCTGCCCGACCGCCTCCATCTTGTGCGCCTGCCGCAATTGCTCCTCGACCGCCATCAGCGCGGCGGTACGGGTCTCGACCTCCTGCTCAAGTCGCTCGTTGAGGTCGGCCAGTTCGCGTTCCGCACGGCGGCGTTCGACCGCGTGGCGCGTCCGCTCCGCCACCTCGCGAACGAAGGCCAGTTCCTCCTCTAGCCACTCGCGTGGCTCGGCATGGTTGAGATAAAGGAGTGCGACGAACCCGCCTTGTTCGGTCACCGGCATGTTGATGAACGACATCGCCGCCAATTGCCGCAGCCCATCCGCGGTATCGCGGGTGCGGTCGTCCTCGCGCACGTCGCCGATCGCCACCGTCACGCCGCGCTTCAGGTCCTCGATGTAGCTGCCGTAATCGCGGAAGTGCAGCACGCCCGGCAACGGGGCGACGCCCTCGGCACAGAAGGCGCGCTCGGTGGTGATCGTCTCCGCGACCGGATCGACGATGCCGTAGCCGGCGCGGCTGACCTCCAGCGTGGCGCCCAGCACGCGCGCCGCCGCCAGCGCGAGATCGCCCGCGTCACCCGGTTCGCGCAATCGGTCGCCCAACTCGACCAGCGCCGCCAGCCGCAATTCGGCCCGCTTGCGCATGTCGACGTCGAAGCTGATCCCCGGAAAATGCGTCACGCGGCCATCTTCGTCGCGATCGACCCGACCTTGCGCCGCCACCCAGCGCCATCGGCCGCCCGCATGGACCCGATACTCCTCCTCGAACGGGTCGCCGGTCGCGAGGCTGTGCGCGATCGCCGCCTGCACGCCGGGCAGGTCGGCCGGCGCGATCCCTTCGAAGAACGCGGCGATCGGCGCCCCGGCCACGGCCTGCGCCGGATCGACGCCATATAGCTGCGCGAAGCCCGCGTCGGAGGTGACGCGGTCCGCGATGATATCCCAGTCCCACCGGCCAACGGCCGGGGCATCGGGCAAGTAACGTGGTGATAGCGAAGGATTGTCGGACATAGCCGGAGGCGAACGCGACACGGCATCGTCGGTTGCGCGCAATCGCGCACCTGCCGTCGGCTTGACTTTTGTGCCGCGATCGGCCATTTGGCACGGTATCGAGGCGTTGGCAGCGTGATCGGACCTTATGGTCCCGGCTCCGCCTCGGTCGTTTTTCACGGGCTTCCCAAGTCACGCGGGGTGTCGATCTTCCCCGCCACTCGTGCGTCCGATGACGTGCGGGTCGCGCCTGTACAGGATAGTTTTCATGTCTTTCGCTCATCTCGGCCTCGCTGAGCCGCTCGTCCGCGCCCTTGAAGCCAAGGGTTATACCGAGCCTACGCCGATCCAGCGCGACTCGATCCCGACGTTGCTGGAGGGCCGCGACCTGCTCGGCATTGCGCAGACCGGCACCGGCAAGACCGCGGCATTCGTGCTGCCGTCGATCCAGCGCCTGAACGATGCCGGCAAGAAGGTATTGCCGACGCACTGCCGGATGCTGGTGCTCGCCCCGACCCGCGAACTGGCCAGCCAGATCGCCGAGTCGGCGCGCGGCTACGGTCAGTTCTCCCGGATGTCGGTCGCGACCGTGTTCGGCGGGACCAGCATCAACAAGAACCGTGCCGACATGAGCCGCGGCGTCGACATCCTCGTCGCCACGCCGGGCCGGCTGATCGATTGCGTCGAGCAGGGTTACATCAACCTGTCCATGATCGAGATCCTGGTGCTGGACGAGGCCGACCAGATGCTCGACCTCGGCTTCATCCACGCGCTCAAGAAGATCGTGCGAATGGTGCCGCGCAAGCGCCAGACGTTGTTCTTCTCGGCGACGATGCCGGTCGCGATTCGCGATCTGGCGTCGCAATTCCTCATCGATCCGGCCACCGTCTCGATCAAGCCCGCAGCGACCACCGCGGAGCGCGTCGATCAGTCGGTGATCTTCTGCAATCAGTCCGAAAAGCAGGCGCTGCTGACGATCCTGTTGCGCGACATGCCGGTCGATCGCGCACTGGTGTTCACCCGCACCAAGCACGGCGCCGATCGCGTCGTGAAGCTACTGGCCGGCAACGGCGTCGCCGCCAATGCGATCCACGGCAATAAGAGCCAGCCACAGCGCGAGCGGGCACTGGGGCTGTTCAAGTCCGGTGAAGTGCCGATCCTGGTCGCCACGGACATCGCCGCACGCGGCATCGACGTGTCGGGCGTCAGCCACGTCTTCAACTTCGAACTGCCGAACGTCGCCGAGCAATACGTGCACCGTATCGGTCGCACCGCGCGCGCCGGCCGCAGCGGCGAAGCAATCGCCTTCTGCGCGGACGAGGAGCGTCCGTACCTCAAGGACATCGAGAAGGTGACGCGGCAGAAGATCCCGGTCAGCGAGCTGCCCGAGGACTTCCTTCACCAGGCCGAGCAACTGAAGGCGCAGCGCGTGAAGACGATCGGTGCCGATCCCGCCCCGCGTGAGGAACGTCCGCGCGGGCAGCGCGGCCCGGCCCGCCCCAAGGCGAGCCACGCTCCGCGTGCGACGCCGGGTTCGGCGCAGGGCGGCCGCAATTATGCGAACGCCAGTGCCGGTGGCGGCGGTGCCCGTCGCAGCCGTGGCGGACGCGGCGGTGGCGGCGGCGGCGGCGGCGGTCGTGGCCGCGGTGGCGCCACGGCGGCACAGTAAGCGCGGCCGGGTAGACAGGGGGCGGGAAACGGCTCCCTTCTACCCGTCCGTCATTGCTAACGCAGCGATTGTCTCGCTGCGCTCGCAATGACGTTTCGGCTATTTGGACGCCTTGCGCAGCGCGAGCCGCACCAGCGCGTCCAGCGACGCAGCCTCGCCCAATTCCTCTTCCGCCTGCGCGACCGCGCTCGCGGCCTCGGCCGGGCGGAAGCCCAGGTTGAGCAACGCCGACACCGCGTCGGCCCCCGCGCCGACCGGCACCACCTGCGCCGCCGCCGCCGGACCGAGCGCGACGCCACCGACCTTGTCCTTCAGTTCGCGGACGATCCGCTCGGCCAACTTCGGCCCGACGCCGTTGGCGCGAGCGACGGTCGCCTTATCCTGCGCCATCACCGCGCGGCTGATATCGGCGGGCTCCAGCGCCGAGAGGATCGCCAGCGCCACGCGTGCGCCGACGCCCTGCACCCCGGTCAGCAGCCGGAACCAGTCCCGCTCGGCAGCGCTTGCGAAGCCGACCAGGCGGATGAACTCCTCCGCGACCAGCATCTCCGTGAACAGCGTCGCGCCCTCGCCGACCGGACCGATCGCGGCCAGCGTGCGCGCCGACGCGCCGACCAGATAGCCGACGCCGTGCACGTCGATCACCGCATGGTCGATGCCGGTCGAGGTGAGGATGCCCTTGAGATGCGCGATCATGGGCCGGGGCGGTAAAGCAATGCGCGCGGCGCGTCACGCACGCCGATCACGCCGGCGGGGGCGAGCCGGTCGGCCCGCCCCACATCGGATCAGGCCAGCGTCAGACCGACATCGACATTGCCGCGCGTCGCGTTCGAATACGGACAGATCTGGTGCGCGGCATCGACCAGCTTCTGCGCGGCGTCCTTGTCGACGCCCGGAAGGTCGACGAGCAGGTCGGCGGTGATCCCGAAGCCGCCTTCGGAACGCGGGCCGATTCCGACGGTCGCGGTGACCTTCACGTCGGCGGGTACCTTCACCTTCAACTGCTGCCCGGCGACCTTCAGCGCACCGATGAAGCACGCCGAGTAACCGGCCGCGAACAACTGCTCGGGATTGCTCCCCTCGCCGCCGGCGCCGCCGAGTTCCTTCGGCGTGGACAGCGCGACGTCGACGCGGCCGTCATCGCTGCGTGCGTGGCCGTCGCGGCCGCCGGTGGCCGAGGCAGTGGTGCTGTACTTCACGTCTACGGCCATGATGAATTCCCTTGGTATCGCGATAATCCATATCGCGATATCGGTATAGGTGGTGTGAAGCCTGCCGTCCAGCGAAAAATGTGTCGCGATAACTATCGCTGTGGTAACGACATGTCATGGCTTCCGCTCGCGCGCTCGACGACCAGCTTTGCTTCGCTCTCTATGCCGCGAGCATGGCGGTAGGCCGCGCCTACAAGCCGATGCTCGACGCGCTCGGCATCACCTACCCGCAATATCTCGTGCTCCACGCCTTGTGGGAGGAGGACGCGCGCACGGTCGGGGCGATCGCCGAGCGGCTCGCCCTGGAGTCGAGCACCGTGACCCCGCTGGTCAAGCGCCTCGAGGCCGCAGGGCACGTCACGCGGCAGCGCGATCCCCGCGACGAGCGACAGGTGCGCGTGACGCTCACCGACAGCGGACGGACGCTGCGCGAACAATGCGGTTGCCTCGGCGAGACGCTGGTCGCGCGCAGCGGCATGTCGCTGGCGCAGATCGACGCGCTCAACCGCCAGGTGTCTGCACTGCGCGCCGCACTCGCCGAAACGCTGCCTTCCTGAACGAACCGCCCGCTTGCGCGACAGAATGACACAGATTCGTCGCAGCCGCGGGACGGTGTTGCGACAGGCGCGCGCTATCTCCTGATCGGTGCCGCCGCTGCCGCGGCGCTTGTGCAAAGGAGCGTATGATGAACCGTTTTCACCTGATCGTCGCCGGGCTCGGCCTTGCCGGCGTCACCGTCCCCGTCGTCGCCAGCGCCGCACCGTGGCAGTCGATCAACGCCCGGCAGGACCGGCTGGAGCAGCGCATCGAGCGCGGCATCCGCAGCGGCCAGC